>JAISIF010000126.1 GCA_031262165.1 Myxococcales bacterium
CTCCCGCCATCACCGCCCCATCAGCCACAGCAGGAGCAGAGGTCGCGCCATGAGCGGCTTCTTCAGACGGAGATCCTCGAAAAAAGGCACGGACGGACAGGATGCCGAGACAGAGGACACGGCCAAGCTCGGCCGGGTCAACTACGCCGACGATGACGCGGTCGATGACGGCGGCGACGACGACGAGAAGACGCAGCTCTCGCTCAAACCGCGGCTGCCCCAGGGAAATCTGCCGCCCCTCGACGCCTTTGCCGACGATGGCGACGACGAGAAGACGCAGCTGTCGCGCCCAATCTCTCAGCCAGCCGCCTCTGCACGCCGCCCCTCCTCTTTCGCCAATGAGCGCTCGGATGCTTTGGGCAGCGACTCGCTCTACGCCAGGCTCATGCAGGAGGGCTTGGCGAGGCCCGAGCGCGGTGCACCGCTCCCTCCCATGCCTGTCGTCGAAGAAGATGAAGATGAAGATGACGACTTCGAGGAGATTGCCGAGGAATCGGACGACGCCCTCCTCGCAGACGACGGCGGGCAGGATCATGATGCGGAGAGCCTCATCCCCACCGCACCCCTGCCGCAATCGCGAGCATCAGACATGGATGAGGCAGAAGTGGATGAGGCGCTCGGCGACGAGGAGGCCGCACTCCAGCAAAAGGCGCGGGACATCGACCTCCTCGTGTTCGACGTGGACGGCGTGCTGACCGACGGCGGCCTCTACTACGGACCGCAGGGCGAGGCGCTCAAGCGCTTCAACGTCCAGGATGGACACGGCATCAACCTCGCCCTGAGGGCAGGCCTGCGCGTCGCACTCCTGACCGCGCGCTCCTCCCAGATCGTGGATTACCGGGCCAAAGAGCTCGGCATCGAGACGGTCTTGCAGGGGCGCAAGGACAAGGTCGCGGGGCTCGAAGCCCTGCTCGCCGAGATCGGCGTCGGCGAGCACCAGGTCGCCTACATGGGTGACGACCTCATCGACCTGGGCCCCCTGACACGCGCCCGGCTGTCGGCCTGTCCTGCGGATGCGTGTCCCGAGGTATGCGCGCGCGTCGATGTCGTGGTCAGCTCCGCGGGCGGCCACGGCGCCGTGCGCGAGTTCATCGAGTTCGTGCTCAAGGCCCAGGGCAAGTGGGACGCGCTCGTCGAGGACGCGATGGCGGCGGTTTAAGGGGGCAGGCTTTCCGCGATCTCGTTTGCGATCTCGTTCTCTGTTTCGATCACGGCCTCGGCCTGGGGCCGCGCCTCTTCGATACCGCCCGCTTCCGCCTCTGGCTGGGCCGCTTCCTTCATCAGCGAGTCCGCGCACAGGTCGCTCAGGAGCTGGATCTCGCGCTCCAGCGCTTCTCGGGTCCTCGGCTCGCGCTGCCTCGCCTTGCGCACGGTCGCCGTGATCTCGACGAGTGCCGCGGTCAGCAGGATCCAGCTCAGGTGCGCCGACGTGAAGGTGTTGAGCGGCTCGACCATGTGGAACCAGAGCGTCCGCGCCAGCGCGCAGGCCAGCAGGGCGCCGGTGGCGATGCGCACCGCGTTGTTGCCGGAGCTCGGCTCGAAGCGACCACGCGCCCAATCGAAGAGCGAGGGCAAGGTCAACCCGGTCAAGATCCATGGCTCGAACGCTTGGAGCAGCGGCGCGCTCACGGCCATCTCGATGCCCAGCAGGACGAACAGGAGCGGGTAGAGCCCGAGGCAGCGCGCGCAGACGTCGAAGCCAAACAGGCGCACGCAGCGGCAGCGTTGCTCTTCAGGGTGGTGGGCAATCCAAAACGGTGTGCTCAAGCAAAAACCTCGCAGGGCAGTTTGCGTTGTTTGGGCCGTGGCCCTCTACGCGCTGGCAGCGCGTGCGTCCCGTGAAATTCGAGAGAGAAAATCGAGCGAGTGAGCGGGCGGGTTCAGGGCTCTTCGAATGTCGCGGACGAGGGGGAGGGAAAGGGAAGAGAGGGGAGAGGCGCAACGGGGCGTCGCCCTGCGATCGGCTTCGACCTCCTAAAATGAGATCTCGACCGCCTTCCAGCGCCCTCCATGGATCGGGCGCCTGCCTGGGCGCCACGCTCGAAGTCGTCTAAAAGCCCTGCCGCTTCACCTTGCCCTTCATTCCCCCCTTGCCCTCTGAACTCTGTTCTCTCGATCTCGAATCTCGAAGGAGCCCAGCGATGCCCATCAAGCCAAACATCGCCCTCGCCGCCACATGCCTGTGCGCGTTGCTCTGCGCCTCGGCCTTCATGGCCTGTGACGACAACGACGAAAAAGGCAGCAACGACCCAATCCACACCCCAGACGCTTCGTCCGACAGCGACGCGGACACGCAGATGCCTCCCGATGGAAGTGAGCCCGATCCGGACGCCGCCAGCGTCGAGTGGTGCCAGCTCATGAGCCCGAAGAGCGCCGCGCTGTCCGTGGGCCAGAAACTCACGGCCTACGCCGAGGTCTATGTGAAGGATCGCACCGAGGGCGCGGGGCAGACGGCCAATGGCGTGCGCGGCCAGCTCGGCGTGGTCGCCGCGGACAGCGTGGCCACCGCCGCTGACTGGACCTGGATCGAGGCCACCTTCAACCCCAACTTCGATGACGCGAGCGGCAATCACGACGAGCACATGGCCGACTTCAGCGCGTCCGTGGTCGGCGAGTTTGCCTATGCCTTCCGGTTCCAGGTGGAGGGCGGCGCTTGGTTCTACTGCGATACAGATGGCCACAGCGCGTCCAACGCCGAGCTCGGCTTCAGCCTCGAAGCTCTCGGCCGCCTGAGTGTGACGCAGGCGCAGCCCGCCTCGGTCGGTTGGTGCCGCCTCCAAAACGCCTCTGAAGTCATCCAGGTGCAGCAGGACTTCACGGCCTATGGCCAGGTCTTCGTCGAGGGGCTGACCGCTGGAAACGCAGACAACGCGCGCATCACTGGCCAGCTCGGCGCGGGCCCTGTCGGTTCGAGCGCCCAGGACTGGCCAGCGTCGGCCTGGGTCACGGCCACACACAACGCCAGCGCTGACCTGACCTCGCTGGGCGCGAACGACAGCGAATACATGGCCACGCTCACGAGCATCCCCGTGGGCACCTATGCCTACGCCTTCCGCTTCCAGGTGGACGACGGCTCGTGGCTCTACTGCGACAGCGACGGGCACGACGGCACGCCCGGCGGCTTCTCGATCGAGAAGCAGGGCACGCTGAGCGTCGAGGCAGCCGCGACAGCGCAGGTCGGCTGGTGCCAGATGGTCGGCAACTCGCCCACGTGGATCACTGTGATGGAGGGCAACGAGCGCTTCACGGCTTACGCGCAGCTCTATGTCGCCGGGATCACGGATCAGGGCTTCAACGTGGACAGCGCGCGCGTCAGAGGGCAGCTCGGCTATGGAGCGCTGCCCGACACGTTGCTCGATGTCGACAACTGGAACTGGCAGTGGATCGCGGCCACACACAACGCGAGCGCCGACCCGAACTCCCTGAGCGTGAACGACAGCGAATATATGGCGACGCTCACGAGCATCTCCGTGGGCACCTACGCCTACGCCTTCCGATTCCAGGTAGACGACGGCGCCTGGTTTTACTGCGACACCGACGGAAACGACGGCGCGCCCGGCAGCCTCTCCCTGGAGAAACTCGGCGAGCTCATCGTCGAAGCGCCATAGCCAGAGCCAGCTGCACCTCTCGGCGAGGCCATCGATCGATCGAACGAAAGCCCCGAGGCGCCCACGCGCTTCGAGGCTTTTTATTTTTTAGGACTTATCCATCGATTAGGACCTTGGCACCGCGAAGGACGGGAAATGTCAGACGAGGCGCGAGGCTTTGAGCTTCCAGAGGGAAGTGAAGCGCGAAGCAGCGAAGGCAGCTCTTTCACGGACGAGCGGGGCGAGGGGATAATCGATGGATGAGTCCTTAATATTTTTTATCTCGAGTTTTATTCAGGAAACAGATTCAAAATTCGTTTTCAAACACACATGAATGGCTCCCCCAAATGCACGTTTGAAAATCTCCATCAAAGGATCGAATTCGCTCCCTGCGCGATCGAGCTGGTGAGCGAAGCCAAGGTCGGAGGCGCCTTCCTCGGATGAACCGGGGATGTGAGTCCGAGATCCTCAAAGGAGAAGCATGATGCAGATACAGAAGACACCCGTATCCTCGACCCCAACGGTCATGCCCAAAAACGTCATCGCGGAATTCAATCCAGAATCCCTGATGGGACCACAGAAACAAATTCAAATCGGCAATGAGATCATCGACTTTCGAGGATATTTCAATGTCGAAAACTATTCAGCCAATCAGATCGTTTATCGATCCAACGACGCCTCTGGCCAGATTCACCTGCTCAAGCGAGGGCGTATCCGGCTGCTGCGCAGCTTCACCGGCGGCTGCCAGGCAGTGACGGGGTTCCTGAAGAGTGGCGATCTCTTCGGCGAGCTCGACCTGGGCGAGCGGGTTCCCACCGAGGAGACGGCCCTGTGCTCGATGGAGTGCGAGGTCTGGACGATGACGAGCGCCGCGCTGCTCTCGCTCATGGAGAGCCGCCCTTCGCTGGCCCAGGACGTCCTGCGCATTCAGACCGAGCGGCTGCGCAAGATGCAGCGCCGAGTGCAGCGCCTCACCTTCAAAGACGTGCCTGCCCGCCTCGCCTCCACACTCCTCGAACTGTGCGTCGAGCTGGGCGAACCTTGCGCGCACCGCGGCCAGACCGATCTGCGCGGCATTACCCAGCAGGACCTGGCCGACCTGGTCGGCGCCTCACGTTCGTTCGTCTCGACGCTCATCAACGAGATGAAGCGCGACGGATACCTCGGCCATGTCGGACGCACTCTCTGCATCCGCGATCTCGACGGGCTCCGAAGATTGGCCGACGACGAGGAAGTGTTGGTGAATTGAACGAGAGGCGCTCTTTTTTCTGGCGATTGGCCTTTCGTCTCATCCCTCCAATGCGCCGTCATTGCGAGCGAAGCGAAGTAATCCGGGGTGATCGTCGAATTTGTTCGTCAATGGACATGGATTGCTTCGTCGCTTTCGCTCCTCGCAATGACGGCATGTCCAAAAGAGAATTCACGGACAAACCTGGAATAGCCGCCCAGGCATCCCCTCGTTGGGTGCTCTTGGACGCTGGCCTCCCTAAACTGTCGTTGAGTGAATGTTCGGATGCGCTGGCGTCCCTTCCCTCGCGGCAGGCCTCTGAGTCCTCATCCGAATCGAGCCTGGTTCGGATCCGAGGATCTCGGTGACGCGAGCCGAAGCGCCGCTCGCAAAAGGAGGCGGATCGATGCTGCACAAGACGCTCGTCACACTGATGGCGCTCGTCATGGGCGCGCTGCTCCTGGTGGTGCCATCTCAGGCGAGGGCCAATTTCTTCTTCGCTGGCGAACTCGACCGCGGCGCCTTTCAGGGCAAGGGGGACGACTTCCCCAATGACTGGCCCGAGTTCCCGGATGACTTCGGCGCCAAGGCGCGGTTCGGCTATGCCTTTGGCGACGTGTTCCGGCTCTCTCTAGAGGGCGGCGGTTGGTATCTGCGCTCGAACACGGGCGGCCGCTCCGATCACATGGAGACCTACGGTGGGTTTGCGGGCGCACGGTTTTCCTACGTCTATGGCAAGATCCTCTCGCCCGGCATCTACGCACACATCGGCTACGGTGAGGCCGCCACGCTGCCGTCCGAGGGCCGCGCCAGCTACCAGCACGGCCCCATGCTGAACCTGGGCGCCTCGCTCGACCTCGTGTCCATCAAGTATTTCGTCCTGGGCGCGCATATCGAATGGAACGCCATGCACCTGGGCGCCCGCAAGGACCTCACGACCGACACACTGCAGTGGGTCAACTGGGGCGCGCACATCGGGTTTGGGTTCTAGCCTCCACAGATGCTCCCCCTGTCAGCTTCGCCGACATCCCCCTCCTCTCCTCGTCGAGAGAGAGGGGGATGTCTTCAAAAGCCCCCCTGACCGAAGGAGGTGAGAGGGGCGGAGGGAGTGGCGAGAAAAAACAGAATCCGATTGCTCGCCACGAGAGACGAAAACGCCACCCACGCTCGATGCGGGGTGGCGCTCGTCCGTCGTCCATTTCAATCGAGGCGCGGGAAGAAGGTCTCAAGCCGCCTCGGTCGCCTGCGAGTCCTCCATCTCCTGAGCTTCGATCTGCCAGGGCAAGCGGCCAAAGATCTCGGCCATCTCGTGGAGCATGGCGACGGGCGCTTCGCCGAGCTGATCGGGCAACAGCTTCCACCGCCAGTTGCCCTCGGCCAGGCCCGGGATGTTGAAGCGTGCCCACGAGCCGAGCCCCAGCACGTCCTGCATCGGGACGATCGCGAGCGAGGCGATGGAGGCATAGGCCATCCGAATCATGTGGTAGTGGCAGTAGCCGCCGTCCGTGGCCGTGTAGCGCCGGAACAGATCCTTCTCGACAGACGAGGCCTTCTCATACCAGCCCACGGTCGTGTCGTTGTCGTGGGTGCCCGTGTAGACGACGCTGTTCGGCGTGTGACGGATGGGCAGGTGCGGGCTGGCCGCGCCCTCGCCAAAGGCGAATTGGAGCACGCGCATCCCAGGCAGGTCCCAACGCTCGCGCAGCGCGCTCACGCCCTTGGTAATGATGCCCAGGTCCTCGGCGATGAAGGGCATCTGCCCGCCGCCGAGCGCCGCTTTGATCGCGGCAAAGAAGGCGTCGCCCGGCCCCTTGACCCAGCGGCCGTCGCGCGCCGTCGCGGCCGAGGCGGGCACGGCCCAGTAGGCCTCGAACGCGCGGAAGTGATCGATGCGCAGCACGTCGCACTGGCGCAGCACGGCCTTGATGCGGCGGACCCACCACTCGAAGCCGTCGCGCTCCAGGCGATCCCAGTCGTAGATGGGTGAGCCCCACAGCTGGCCGTCCTTGGCAAAGTAGTCGGGCGGCACGCCAGAGACGAGCTTGGGCGTGCCATCCGCGTCGAGCTGGAAGTATTCGCGCGAGGCCCACACGTCGGCGCTGTCGCGCGAGCAGTAGATGGGCACGTCGCCGATGAGCCGGATGCCCGCCATGCCTGCCTTGCGGCGCAAGGCGTCGAGCTGCTGGAAGAAGCGGAACTGGATGTATTTGGCGCATGCTATCTCGCGTTCGCACGAGGCGCGCAGTGACTTGAGCCCCTTGGCTGTGCGCAGGGCCAGGTCGCGCGGCCACTTCCACCATGGCTCGTTGCCGTGGGTCTGGCGCGCCGCTGAGAAGAGCGCCCAGTCGTCGAGCCAGTCCTGCTCTTTCTCGCAGAAGGCGTCGAAGGCCGCGCGCTCGCTGCCCCCTTTGGCAAAGAAGCGCTGCGCCGCCATCGCGAGGAGCTCGCGCCGCGTCCGGCTCACGAAGCCGTAATCGACGATCGAGCCTTGAGGCACGCGCGCCGCGTTGATCTCGGCGGGCAGCAGATCGCCCGCGCGCTCCAGCGCTTCGAGCGACACGAGGAAGGGCGAGCCTGCCCAGGTCGACTGCGCCATGTAGGGGTTGCCCGCGTCGTCCGGGCCGAGCGGCAGGATCTGCCAGTAGGACTGTCCAGCTGCTGCGAGGAAATCGATGAACCAGTGCGCCCGCTCGCCGAGATCGCCGACACCGAAATCGCCGGGCAGGCTGGAGATGTGGAGCAGGAGGCCAGCGGATCGCTTGAAATTCATGGGAATTCTCCAATTCGGGGAGGACGAGGGAGCGGGCCCTTAGTGCAAGGCACAGGGGGTGTCCAGAGTCGCCCATCCGCGAAATGCGGGCTGCCACGCGAGGTGGAGTCACCTGTCGGATTTCAGACAGCTCTCCTCCGAAACACATCAGCGGCAGGCATAGATTTCAGGGGAGGGGGGACGCCTTCGATTCATAGTGGCGATTATCAATCGTCCGTCGTTAAAAAATATTTGATTCAATCCATTGATTCGAGTCGTCGCATACAAATTCATTCCGCGATGTAAGGAATTGGAATTCCTTCACATTTAGAAATGCGGCGTCGGAAGGAGGAATGGATTTTTTTGAATACGTGAAAGAGAAAGAGAGGGTGGGGAGGGGCTCAAGGACTTGTTTTGATGTGAGCGCAAACTGTTCAAACGAAAAAGGGCGACCACTCGGCCGCCCTTCGTCGAAACGAACATCGAGCTGTCTCTGCGGACATCATTCATTCGGCTGAATACATACCCCGAGGTCATATTTCGAAGTCGATGTGTCGTAATCCGCTATCGTGCAGCCCCACGTCATCGTCGGTTTATCGACCCCGACGCACGCTTCAGGCTTGTCGAAATCGTCCGCATAATTGTGGCAGATCCATTCCTCTTCGGGGAGCGCGCGGCACAGGGAGGTGGGTTGACCATCGGCATGGCGGCCCGCCAGGACCTCGTAAAGCTCGTCCGCGTTTTCCTCATAGCACGTCATGCAATCATTCAATGTGCCGTCGGGGTTGTAATAATTCGCGTCGAAGTATGCCAGGCAACGCATTGTGCATTCCCGCAACGTATAAAGCGTATTGAAATAGAGGACTTGGGAGCAGGTCTCGCTCAACCCAAGCGCTCGGACGCAGCTCAAGACGCCTGGTTTGCCTCCTCCGGTGAGCATCTGGAGCGCGCAATTGCGTATGTCGAGCGTGCGATCGGGCTTGGCGAGTGAGATCGCTAGATCGGCGATTGAGGAACAGTGCCCGCAGTTGCCCAGGTGTGTGACGCGCGCGCTGTCTGCCTCTGCCTCGGCCTTGCTCGCGTAGGTGTCGAGCGAATAGCGCAGCGCGTCGGGGTCGCTGGCATCGACGATCTTCAGGCCGCAGACGGCGCCTGGTGACGGCGGCTCGTATTGGTCGAGGTGGTCCCAGGGGGAGTCGTCGTTCAGATCGGCGGGCAGGAAGGGCAGCTTCGAGAGGTGTGGAGAGTCTTCGGCGAGCACCATGGTCTGGAGACGGGCGATCTGCGCCTGCGTGTAGAGGCCCGTGAAGTAGCGCGTCTCCTCTTCGCCGCTCTGCTCGTCTACGATCGTCCGCGATGCGGCTGGCGCGCACCACGCCTCGGTCAGGCCTGACTTGGGATGGGCGATGCCAAAGAGCGGCTCGTCGAGGTGGGTCGGCTTGTCGTCCGGCTCTTCACCATCGCCTGGAGTCGGTTGAATGCAGACCCCGAGATCATATTGCAAATTCGATTCGTCGTAATCGTCGGTCGTGCAGGTCCATTCCATTGTAGGTTTATCGACCTCGATGCATGATTCAGGATTATCGAAATCATCCGCGTAATTGTGACAGATCCATTCCTCTTCGGGGAGCGCTCGGCACATGGAGATGGGCTGCCCGTCGTCTCGGCGACCCGCGAGGATTTTATAGAGTTCGTCCGCCTTTTCCGCATTGCACACCATGCAATCGTTCAATGTGCCGTCGGGATTGTGATAATTCGCGCTGACATGTGCGAGGCAACGCATCAGGCATTGCTGCTGCGTGTAAAGCGCATTGAAATACAGGACCTGGGAGCAGGTCTCGCTCAAGCCAACCTCTTGAATGCAGCTCAAGACGCTCGCCTTGCCTCCGCTGGAGAGGAGCTTGAGCGCGCACTCACGCATCTCGAGCGTGCGATCGGGGATGGTGAGCAGGACGGTCAAATCGGCGACCGACGAGCAGTGCCCACAGCTGCTCAGGTGTGTGACGCGCGCACCGTCCGCCTCTGCCTCGGCCTTACTCGCGTAGGTGTCGAGCGAATAGCGCAGCGCGTCGGGGTTGCTGTCATCGACGATCTTCAGGCCGCAGACAGTGCCTGGCGTCGGGGTCTCGTATTGGTCGAGGTGGTTCCACGGCGAATCGTTCATCAGATCGGCGGGCAGGAAGGGCAGCTTCGAGAAGTGCGGGGAGTCTGCGGCGAGCACCATGGTCTGGAGACGGGCGATCTGCGCCTGCGTGTAGAGGCCGGTGAAGTAGCTCTGCTTCGACCGGCCGGTCTGCGCGTCCACGACCGTCCGCGACGCGACGGGCGCGCACCGCTCCTCGGTCAAGCCTGTCGAGGGATAGACGATGCCGAAGAGGGGTTCGTCAGGATCGGGGGGCGGCTCGCTCGCGTCATCGATGACTCCCTCTCCGGCATCGTCGGGAAGGTTCGCGTCCGGCTCATCGAGCACAGAGGCGTCTTCGACGAATTTTTGCTCCTGCGCGCCGCAGGCACCGACAGCCACACTCAGACAACCCACCACGCCAACCCAGAGAATCCACGCGGAAATTGATTTCGACGACTTCGAGGACTGCATCGATTCGAGAACCTTTCGACGTCTCCAAATGAAAAGGGGTGAGACGCGGGGCGGGCTTCTACGCAGGAAGGCTGGTCGAGGCAATGCGGACGAGGAGGCGTTCCAGGGTGATTTTTCGAAGGTCGATGGGAGGCGTTGCCCGTCGTGTCCTTGTCGAAAAGGAGTTCCTTCGCCCGGCTCGGTCCGAATTCGAGGCCACGCCTTACGGCTCTTCTTCTTCTTCTGCCGCCGCCACCGCACCGCCCTTGCCATCGTCCTCGAACGAGAGCTGGCGGACCAGGGCGGCCATCTGCCCTCGGAAGCGAGCGAGCTCGGCCTTGGGCAGCGGCTCGGCTCGTGGGAAGTTCTGCGAGAGCGGGTTCACGTAGCTGCTGCCGCGCTTCATCCCATAGTGCAGGTGCGGCCCGGTCGAGCGGCCGGTATTCCCCGAGTAGGCAATGATCTGCTTCTGCTTGACGCGGCTGCCCACCTGGATGCCGTCGGCGATGCGCGAGAGGTGCAGGTAGGTGGTCTCCATGCCGTTCGCGTGGCGCACGAACAGGTAGGTGCCCGCGGCCTTGTCGCCCTTGATCGCCCGCGTCACCGTGCCGTCGGCCACGCTCCACACCGGCGTGCCTATCGCGGCCCTCAGATCGATGCCCTGATGCGCCTTGTGGTAGCCGAGCACCGGGTGTTGTCGGCCGCCGTAGTTCGAGGTGATGAACGTGTATTTGAGCGGGCTCTTCAGGAAGGACTTCTTCGCGCTCTGGCCCTGCGCGTCGAAGTAGCCCTCGCCGCCGGTGGACAGCGCGTAGCGCACGTAGGTCTTGTCTCCCACGAGCCCCCCCACATAGCGAACGGCGAGGATGTCGCCGTAGCGCAAGAGCTGGCCCTGGACGCGCTCCTTCTCGACGATGAGGCGCAGCCGGTCGCCGCGCCTGAGGTCCCGGTAGAAGTCGATGTCCCAGGCAAAGACGTCGGCCACGTCGATGGCGAGCGACGGATCCTCGCCCGCCGTGCGCAGCGACTCGTAGAGCGAGCTCTCGATCGTGGCGTCCACCTGGGCGATCTCCTTCTCGATCGCGATCGCGCGCTGTCCGCCTTGGAGCGCGGCGCCCTCGCCTTCGCGCGTCAGGAGCCATTCGCGCGTCATCGAGGCCCGGTATTCGAGCGCGTCGAGTCGGCCCTCGCGCAGGGTGAGGCGGAGCTGATCGCCGGGCCGCGACTTCGTGAAGTCGAAGCTGCCCACGAGCGCGCGCGTCACCTCATCGACCTGGCCCCAAGACAGCCCGAGGCGTGCGAGCGCCGTGGCCAAGGTCTCGCCGTTGCGCAGGCGGCCCACGCTCACATCGAAGGCGGCGGTGATCGCGGGCGCCTCACAGATCTGATCGAGCAGGCAGGCCGGGTTGGCCGCGTGGGCTGGAGCGGCCGCGACACCGACGGGACGATCGTCGCCACAGGCCAGGATCAGGAGCAGCCAGAGGGTGAAGGTGAGCGGCGTCGGGATGCGGAGGGTCATCATCGGACATAGCGGCGCAGGGCGGCGATGGAGACACCCAGCAAGAGGAGGTTGGGCGTCCAGGCCGAGAGGGCAGGGGAGAGGAGGTCGGCAAAGGCGACCGCCTTGAAGACGACCAGCATTCCCCACTGCAGGACGATGATGAAGAAGGCCTCGGCCAGCGTCGCGGAGATGCGCCCGCGTCGCGATGACCGCACGGTGAGCGCGAAGATGAGCAAGAGGCCGGGCAGGCCACTGAGCGGCGAGGCGAACTTGTTGTTCAGCGCGAGCTCGTAGCGCTTGGTGTCGAGGCCGACGTTTTGGCGTCGCGCGATCTGCTCGCGGAGCTCGTGGAAGCGCATCTGCTCTGGGTAGCCCTTGCGGATGCGGAAGGCGTCCGGGGGTTCGGTCAGTTCGATCTCGCGCTCGTCGAAGGGGGTCAGCGTGAGGGCGTCCCCTTCGCCGTCAAAGTCGCGAATCGCACCGTTCAGGAGGCGCCAGCGGTGTCCCCCGAGGCTCTCCATGCGCTCGGCGTCGATGCGTTGGCGCAGTCGGAAGTCGTTCGGAGAGATCTCGTAGAGCGTGACCTCGCCGAAGCCCAGGTCCGGGTCGCCCGAGCGCAGGTGGTAGAAGAAGCGCTTGCCGCGCAGCCACGTCTTCTCTCCGTAGAACTGGCGCCAGGTCCCGCCGCGGCTGAAGTGCGTGGCGTTGATCGCGTCCACGCGGATCTCGGCCGGGCCGACGATGAACTCACCGGCCAGGGCGAGCGCGCCGCAGAGGAGCGCGCCGCACAGGGCAATGGGCAGGAGCGTCTTCCAGGGCCCGATCGCGAGTGCCCGGATGGCCGTGTATTCGCCGCGCCGTCGAAGGGTCGCGACCACGACGCCGCACGCGAGCAGCATCGCGGCTGGCGCGAGCATGTAGCCGACGCTCAGCGCCTTGTTCGCGTAGAGGAGCGCCGCCCAATAGTGCCAGCCGTCGCCCGTGTAGTCGCGCGAGCGATCCACGAACTCCACGACGAGGAAGATGAGCGTGAGGACCGAGAGCGCGCCGAAGAAGGCCTTGAGGTAGGCGGCGGCCAGATGCCTGGAGAGGATGCCCGGGATCATCACATCACCCTCTGTGAGCGGCGCACGAGAAACAGGCCCAGCGCCAAAAAGACGAGGTTGGGGATCTGAGCGGCGAGCATGGCCGGGAGCGCCCCTGACTCGCCCATGCCTTCGCCGAGACGGGTGAGCGTGTAGTAGCCGACGTAGCAGGCGAGCGAGGCCATGATGCCCAGGCCTTGACCGCGCTGGCGGCGCCCCATGGCCAGCGGCACGGCGCACATCGCGAACACGATGGACGCGAGCGGCGCGGCGAGCCTGCGGGCGCGCACCACGTCGAGCCTGCGCGCCTCCTTTTCCTTGGAGCGCGCCTGTTTGAGGTGGTCACCTCTGCGCGCCTTGTGCGCAGCCTGGAGCGCCAGTGCCCGCTCGTGGAGCGATCCCTCGGGGCGGGATTTGTCCACTGTGTCCACTGTGTCCACGTCGTCCACGGCCACCGTCTCGGCGGGCAGCGCTGGCGCGTCATCGATGGCGAGGGACGCGTGGCTCTCCTCGGCCTCGGCGCGCAGGCTGGCTGCCTCGGCGCGCAGGTGCTGGGCGTAGGCGGCGAGCTGGCTTGGCACCATCGCCTCACGCCGCGTCGCGCCAAACCGATTCTTCCGCAGCAGATCCTTGGCCTGGATGTTCAGCGTGCAGCGCTCGAAAGCGGCGATGGCCGAAGCGGCCCGCTCACCCGCGTCGCGCTCCGAAGCGCGGTAGAGCTCCCCGTCGCTCAAGAGGAGGAGGAGCGAGGCACCGCGGCCGTGCGGATCGACGTGGCCCGATTGGGCAAGCCACAGGGTCGAATCCTTGGGAGAGCGCTCATCGACGAGCAGGACGTTGGTGAAGCGGCGGCTGTCTGGATCGACTTCCTGCGCGTAGAGCGTGATGCCGCGCAGCGCGTCGTAGAACACGCCCGGCTTCACGTCGCCGACCATGTTCTTCTTGATGAGCTCGTCGATGTGGCGATCGAGGTTGGCCAGGCCGACTGGCTCTGGGCCGTAGCCAAAGGCGATTCCGATCGCGGACAGCAGGGCCGCCAGCGACACGGGCGCGATCCACAGGCGCGATGGGCTCACGCCAGAGGCCTTGAGCGCCAAGATCTCGCGATCGTCGGCCAGTCGACCAAAGCCGATGATGAGCGCGAACAGGAAGGAGATCGGCACGGCCATCACGACGAAGTGCGGGACGAGGCAGACCGCGACGTAGAGCAGGTCCGTGGCCGCCACGCTCGCGCCCAGCATCACCTCGATGCCGCGCAGCATCTGCATGGCGAAGAGCAGGGTGAAGAGGAAGGCGAGGGCAGACAGGAAGGGGGAGAGGATCTCCCCGAAGAGGTAGCGATCGATTCGGTGCATCGGTGGCGGGGCTCAATCCAGCGCGGGCGCGCCACATTCCCGCGCCTCGGTATTGGAGTCGGTGGCGGCCGTTGGCGCGAGCTCGTCGGTGAGCGGGATGTCGATGGTGAGGCCGTCCTTGGCTGCCTCGACCGGCGTGAAGTGCGCCCTGGCCTGGCGCAAAAGCAGCCCGGGCTCCTGGGCATAGCGGTTCGAGAAGTGGGTGAGGACGAGGCGCCTGGCGCCCGCCGCGCGCGCGACTTGGGCGGCCTGCACCGCGGTCGAGTGGAAGGTTGCCTGCGCGCGTTCGAGATCGTCCTCTCCAAAGGTTGCCTCGTGGATGAGCAAGTCGGCGTCCCGCGCGGCGGCCACCGTGGCAGGGCAGGGGAGCGTGTCGCCCGAGACGACGATCTTGCGGCCCAGGCGCGGCGGCCCCACGACCTCGCCTGGCTCGACGCGTCGGCCGTCGTCGAGCGTGATGGCCTCGCCGTGCTGGAGCTTGCCGAAGAGCGGACCGGGCGGGATGCCGAGGGCGTTGGCGCGCTCTGGATCGAACTTACCGGGCCTGCTCGGCTCGACGAGCGCGTAGCCCAGGGCCGGCATTCGGTGCTCCACGCGGAAGGCGCGGATCTCGTAGCCGTCGCGCCGCACCACGTCGCCGTCGCTCAGCTCGCGGATTTCGACTGGGAAGCGCTTGCCGTCCTGGAACCCGAGCGAGATGGCCTGTTCGAGCGTGCGGGCAGTCGGGCGCGGGCAGTAGAGCCGCATCGGGTCGGCGCGCTCGGCCATCCAGAGCGTCCGAACGAAGCCGATGATGCCCAGGTAGTGGTCGGCGTGCAGGTGCGTGAAGAACACGTCGCGCACGTCGAATCCGGTCCCATAGCGCATCATCTGGCGCTGCGTGCCCTCGCCGCAGTCGAAGAGCATCAGATCGCCCTCGCGCTTGAGGGCGATGGCCGGGAGGTTTCGGGTGAGGGTGGGTGCGGCCGCGGACGTGCCCAGGAAGGTGATTCGGATCATGAGAATTCGAGTGGGGATGTCGGTCACGTAGGGGGCGTCCGAGCGGACTCCCCTACCCAATGATCGATGCATCGAGATGAAATCGTGAGAACAGGCCACTGTGCCTGCCCGTCGTCATCCTCGCAGGCATGGCAGGGGGCCACGGGGGGGGGCACCCCTGCATGTCGATTCGGACGTGAATCAATCACCCGTGCCGGAAGATGACCTTGGGGTGCTTGAGCATCTTCTCCTGAAATGCGGCAGGCTCGAATCGATCGAACGAGACGACAGGCCCCTCGCCCTTGTTCAAGATGACCTCCCAGATGAGGTCATGGATGTTGGTGTCGCGCGATTCGAGGAGATTCTTGGTGATGTGCCACGTCTCGAAGATGCGGCGACCGATGCATGAGTGGAGGCTGATGCCGTCCACGATCAGCCGGTCGAAGTTCTCGATGACAGCATCGCCGCTCTTGAGCCCGAATAGGATGACGTGCCCGCCACGTCGGACGCCTGAGACTGCCGTGTTGAGCGCCGCGTTGGAGCCAGACATCTCGATGGCCACATCCACGCCCACGCCGTCGGT
>JAISIF010000154.1 GCA_031262165.1 Myxococcales bacterium
CTCCCGCAAACGCGCTGGCTGGGACCGTCGCTACCTCCTCGACCTGCTCAAAGGCGCTCACGCCTCGACCGAATCCGAACCCCTTCCTGTCAAGAAAATTTAGAACTCGATTGCCCTGAGGCAAGATCCAAGAGGCGTTGCGTGCCGTGCCCTTCTCTCATCGACGTTCGACGAATCGAACCTCGACAGCCCCATCATGATGGCGGCGGCGTTGGGCGAATCCTTGACCGACCAGTCCGCCTCTGCCAGTCACGCGCGGCTCGTGAACTCCAGTCCCAGCGGCAGCCCCTCGGCATCTTTGGACAGGCCGCGAACGTGAGAGGGGCGCTGCTCCATGAACGACAGCTCTTTCGATGACGATGGCGGTGGGATGAGCGATCCGCTTCCCGCTCCCATGACCGTGGCGCGTCTCAATCCGCTGGCCGTGACCGCCTGCGTCTGTGCGTTCCTCCCGCTCATCGGTGCGTTTCTGGCGATCGTCCTCGCCGCCATTGCCCTGACTCAGATTGACCGAAGCAGAGGTCGGCTGTTCGGGGGTGGGTGGGCCAAGCTCGCGATTCTCCTGAGCCTGATCCAGCTCGCGGTCGCTGGCGTCCTCGTCCATGGCTTCTACGAGAAGAATCGGCAGACGCGGGAGGCCAGGGCCGAGGCCCACCACTTCCTCCACGACTTCACCCGTTACCAAGAGGACGAGTCATTCAAAGAGAAGGCGCAGGCCAGGATGAACCCAGGCCTGCGCGTCGAGCTGAGCAGCCCCAGAGATGAGCATCTGAGCTTCGCGATCGCCGACGCACTTGGCGCGTTCCACTCGTTGGACAAGTGCCGCTGGAAGATGGCGACGGCCGACGAGCCTCTCTTTCTCTTCTTCAAGAGCGGCTACCCGCTGCTCGGCAGCCTGCGGTGTGTCTCGGCGTTCGCGCTCAACGGCCCGCCCATCGAGACGAGCGTTGGCCTGGTTCGGTTCGAGGGAGAGCGTTGGCAGGTCGCCGCGTTTGGCCTGAAGTCGCTGCTCAGCGACATCGCATTCACCGCCGAGGGCAGGATCATGAGGCCGATCGATCTGCCTGAATTCGATGGCCTTGGCGCGGCCACCCGCCGCCGCCAGGCCAAGAGCGAAGAGCGGCAGCATGGCCTCCTCTCCCGCTACGACCCCAAGAGCCCGGAAGAGAAGCGGCGCGCTGCCAGACAGCGCAACTTGGAAAGACAGGCCAGGGCGCTGTGGGGCGCCTTCACCGACAACACTCCCACGCCACCTCGATCGCGATGACCGACATCTTCAAAAAGACCGTCAGCGTGGTGCTGACCGCGTTTCTGTCGCTTGCCGCCACGCCAGAGCCGACATCGACGGCGCGCCTCGCGCCATCTTCCCTCGCGCCATCTTCCGATGATGAGAGGCCGCCCGCGTGCGCGTCTCCTCTATTGGACGAGGCCCGCGCGGCGCACGAGCGCCTGTGCCAGGAGGAGACTTGCGCGCCAGAGGACCTGGCCGTGCTCGACGCTGCCGTCGCCGCCCTCAGGGCGTGCGCGTTGCGGCGCCAAGAGCTGTCCGAGGTGCCTCCGCTGCCAGCCGCTGCCGCGCGCTGGATTTTTCCGGTGAGCCGGATGCGTCCGCAGGACTCGATGGGGGGGCCAGATGGCAAGGGCTACCTGAAGAACCGGCGGGTCACCTGCTACGCCTCGGCGCGCACGGGCCATCCGGCGCACGACCTCTTCGTGCGGGATCGGCGACAGAGCGGCCGGGACCGCGAGGGGCGCGCCTTCGAGGCACTGGCCGTGGAGGCGGGCTACGTGCTCGCGACGCGCGAGGGCTGGACACCCGAGAATGGCGGCGCGGGCGGCAACTACGTGCTGCTCTACCTGCCAGCCCGGAACTGGGTCGCCTACTACGCGCACCTCGACACCGTCGCGGTGCGCGCTGGCGATCGCGTGGAGGCGGGCGCCGTGCTCGGCAAGATCGGGCGAAGTGGCAGAAACGCCTGGGCATCTCGCTCGCCGACGCACCTTCACTTCGCGATCTGGGAGCCGGGGCGCAACTGGATGCCGATCGATCCGTACGCGATGCTGCGCCGTGCCAGCGTGTCGAGCGCTTCTGCTTCTGAATGACCGCTGAACGACACTTCCGTCGTGCCTGCGTCGTCCGTGGGTCCGCGGGGCGTTGCTCGCAATGCGACCTGACCCTTCCCGGTTCGACATCGAAGACGAGCACTCGATGGCTCAGGGGGCCCTCCGTCAGTGCGCATGAGAGCTCCTGAAGAGGTGAGGGATTGGATTCGTTCAGCGCACCTCGAAGATCCCGTCCCACGACTCGTCCGGCGGCATCTTGAGGCTCTGCTGGCAGCGCGTCAGGAGCACCTGCGCCGGGAGATCGTCGGGCGCCTCTTCGAGGAGCGCCTCCAGGATCTCGATCGCCTTGTCAAAGGCGCGCTGACTGGCGTGGGCCTGGGCCTGATTGAACTGGGTCAGGCGCGCGCGCGCCGCGCGCGACAGGCCGCCCTTGAGTGCCAGGAGTTCATAGACTTTGACCAACGCCGCCCCCTCCTGCTCGCTCAGCCGGACAGCGCCGATGAGCCGCGCCTCGACCTGGCCCTGGACCCGCTCGTGGACCGCCGCCGTCATCAGGATCCGGTTCTCCCAGCGCTCGCTCATGGCTTCGAGCCGTTTGACCTGTGCCAGCGGTGGGCCCATCACCGTGTAGTTGATCCGCGGCCGCTCGCCCCCGAACCCAAAGTCCCCGAGGACGAGCTCACCGCTGCTCAGGGCCAGGGCAGCCTCGATGTCCACGCCAAAGCGCCTCTTCCACGCCTTGCCACGGCGCAGGAGCAGGGCCTTGACCGCGAGGGCACAGCGGCAGGCGTCGAGCGCGTGGCGACGGTTGGGCAGCGGCGCGCCCCAGTAGGCGAACACCGCGTCGCCCATCACGCGGTCGAGCTGGCCGCGCACGTGGCAGATCTCGTCCGAGATGGCTGTCCAGACCTCGTTCATCAGTCGGACGAGCACCTCCGGTTCGAGGCCCGGGCTCCACGAGGAGAAGTGCCGCAGATCGAGCAGCCAGACGGTCAGTTCGCGGCGATCGCCGTCCAGGGCGAGCGCCTTGGGCTCTTCGATCAGCCGCTCGGTGAGATCGAGCGGCAGCGAGCGGCCCAGGGCATCCCACACCGCGCCCGTGATTCGCATCCCGTCCGCCCGCAGGAGCAGCCCGGTGATCGCGGCGGCGATGGCATAGGCCAGCAGGGGCAGGAACATCGCGACCCAGCGGCCAGCGCCCCACGCCTGCTCCAGGTAGAAGACGAAGCAGGCGATCAGGCAAAGGCTGGCGATGGCGCTCAGGAAAATCGTCCGCCAGCGCCGCATCAGCCTCAGGCAGAGCGCGCAGACGAGCCCGCCCACGAGCGCCATCGCGAAGGCGAGCCAGCCATCGAACGACTTGTCGGCGCGGACCATGTCCTTGCCCCGGAGCAGACCCTCGAACGCCATGGCCCACGTGAAGGCACTGCCGACCTCGCCCACGGGCGTGCGCGTCTGGGCGTGCAGCGTCGGAGCCGTGCGTGAAACGAAGATGACCTTGCCCTCGATGCTCTGTTGCAGCGACCGGTCGGCGACGCGGCCACCGGCGTGGCGCGCAGCACTCGTGAACACGTCGAGGACAGGGACCTCGGGGTAGGGGCGGTTCGGCCTGTGGCGCCTGCCTGGCTCGCCGTAGAAGCGCAGGCCAAGGCGCCCCTGGCGGTCGAGGGCAAAGACGCGCTCACCCACGAAGAGGTGCGTGTTCGTCAGCGACACGCCCTCGCCGAGGAAGAGGTCGAGCGCGGTCAGGGCAACGCCAGGGTAGAGGTTGCCCTCGGAGCGGACCACGGGGCGAACCGTGCGGATCACGCCATCGAACTCTGGTTCGAGCTCAGCGGCGCCAAAGTGGATGCCTGGCCTGAGCAGGGGTTGAGGCAACAGACGCAGCGAGCGGAAGGTCGAGGGGAAGTCCGCGAGGTCTGGGTGGGCCATGGCCGCGACCGTCGAGAAGACGATCTCGCGCGTCACTCGGGAGAAGGTCTCCATCGTCGTGAGCTCGCGGACTCTGGGGGCGGACTTGGCTGTTGGAGGGCCGATCGGCGCGCTCTTCTTTTTTTGAACAGCGGGCGCGGGCAGAGGTGCGGGGAAGAAGGGGGCCGCCGCGAGCTCAGCGGCCTCGCGGTTCAAAAAACCACCCTTCCAGAGGACGAAGCTGCCCTCGGGATCCTCCAGGGCGAACAGGGCGTCGTCCGGGCGGGAGAGCAGGTCAGAGGCAGCCAGGATGGCCTGTTCGCGTGTGGCGTGGGAGCTCAGCGCAAACGCGAAGCGTCCGAGCGGTGGTGAGGGCGATGGCGAGAGTTCGGTGAAGCCGAACCCAAAGACCACCTTGTTCAGCGGGGCCAGGCGCGCGGCAAACGCGCGCTCCTCGTCCAGGGTCGCGCGCTCCGAGAGGAGGGCAGACTCGACGACGATGACCTTGGCACCGAGACGATCGAGCTCGACGAGGAGGTCGGCGAGCATCTCCCGCTTCCAGGGCCAGGAGAGGCTGTGATCCGCGCGGTCCAACAGGATCGCCTCGTCGTCGATGTTCACGAAGGCGATGGGCGCCTCAGCCGACGTGTCCTGGGCAAAGAAGCGCATCCGAAGATCGAACAGGGCAAGCTCGATGCGTTCGAGCCAGGCGAACGGGCCTGAGGGCGGCTCGGACTGCTCGGTGAGCGGGCTGGGGCGGAGCTGGACCGCAGCGCTGGCGAACAAGCCGACGATGAGCCCGACGACGAGCCCGGTCCTCACTCTGCGAAAGACGGAGAATCCAGCCACTTTGATGAAACCTCTTCCTCTTCACGACAATCGACACGTTTTCGAGTGGGCGAGGGAAATGCGCTCAGCCGCGTTTGGAAATCTCCCGCTCCCGGGAGAGGGAGCGGAGTGAGGGCTCCAGAAGATGTCGATGCCAATCAATTATCCCGTCGCCAAAGCCTGTCCGTGAAACGCCAGCCTTCGTTGCTTTGCTCTTCACTTCCGTCTGGAAGCTCCCTCCTCGCGCCTCAACTGACATTCCCCGTTCTTTGCGGCGCTCGGTCCTAATCAAGGGATAAGTTCTAAAATCCCATATCAATTGTCCGTCGTCGGAGATGATTGATTCATCCGTTGTCTTCGAATGCCGTAAATGAATTTCGAGTGGGCGATCGATAATCATCCCTGTGATCAAAGAATGATTCATATAATTCATCCGAACCAAATGTAGGGGCACAGAAAGCTGTGCCCCTACGATTCATTGATATGCCTGGATGGATTTGTAAGGATGAATTTCAATTCTATCCTTACATCCATGTTTTGTATTGTATTGAATTCATAGAGATGAATTCGACGATACGATTGCCGATTGCTCGATCATTTTTTCGAAGTCGTCTCGGGGCTCTTCAGGAACCGGTAGAACTCGCTGTCCGTGCTCACGAAGAGCGACGTCGAGCTATCGATGGCGCGCGGATAGACCTCCAGAGTCTGCATCAGCTCGTAGAAATCGGGGCTGCGGCCATAGGCGTCCGCATAGATCTTCGTGGCCTCGGCCTCGGCCTTGCCGCGCACCTCCTGCGCCAGGCGATAGGCATCGGATCGGATCTGCTTGAGCTCCTTCTCTTTCTCGCCCCGGATCTTGGCCGACTCGCCCTGGCCCTCCGAGCGCGTCCGCTCGGCGATGCGCTTTCTCTCGGAGATCATGCGCTCGAAGACTTTGATCTGGACCTCGTTCACATAGTTGATGCGCTGGATCCGAACGTCCACGAGCTCGATCCCGAACTCCTGAACTTTGACTTTCGAGGCGGAGAGAATCTTCTCGGTCAGCTTTTCACGTCCCTCATTGAAATCGAGCTCCTCCCGCTCGTCGCGGTTGTTCGCGTTTTCCAGCGACTCCTCGTCTTCGAATTCGCGCTTCGTCGCGCGGATCGCCTCGATGAGGTTGTAGCGGGCGATGACGTTGCGCGTCTCACCGTCGATGATGTCGTTCAGGCGCGACTGCGCGGTCCGCTCGTCCCTCATGCGCTGGAAGAAGAGGAGTGGGTCGGCGATGCGCCAACGGCCGAAGGTATCGACCCAGATGTATTTCTTGTCCTTCGTGGGGATCTGGTTCGGGTCGCCGCTCCATTCGAGCCAGCGTTTCTCGAAGCGATTGACGCGGTCGGCGATGGGCAGCTTGAAGTGCAGCCCTGGCTCGATGACGGGATCTCCCACGGGTTTGCCGAAACGGGTGACGATGACCTGCTCGGTCTCGTCGATCGTATAGATGAAGCCGCTGCCCACGAACCCGAGGAGAGCGATGGCGATGGCGATGCGAAGGCCGATGTTCATTGGGCACCTCCTTGGGCCACGGCAGCGCGGCGCGGGGCCGGGAGTCGCTCGCCGTCGAGCTGAACGATGGGCGTCATGCCCTTTGAATTCTCGTCCACGACGATCTTCGTGCCCGCCTGTGGGAGCACCTTGGCCATCGTCTCCAGATACATGCGCTTGCGCGTGATGGCCGGGGCCTTCTCATAGGCCTCGAACACGGCGGTGAAGCGGCTGGCGTCACCTTGGGCGTTGTTGACACGCTCGATGGCAAAGCCCTCCGCGGCGCTGATGAGCTGCTCTGCCTCGCCACGGGCCCGCGGGATCTCCTTGTTCTTCTCGGCCTGGGCCTCGTTGATGACCCGCTCCTTCTCCTGGATGGCCTGGTTGACCTCGTTGAAGGAGGGCTTGACCGGATCGGGGGGGTTCACGTCCTGGAGGACGAGCTGCTGGATGTCCACGCCGCAGTCATATTTGTCCGCCAGCGACTGGAGTTGCAGCTTGGCCTCGTCCGCGATCTTCTGGCGGCCAGTGGTGAGGACCTCGTTGACCGAGTGATCGCCGACGACCCGGCGCATCGAGGTCTCCGAGAGGACGCGCAACGTGTCGTCCACGTTTCGCACTTTGAATAGGTATTGATACGGATTTTTGATTTTGTATTGGACGATCCATTCGACGACGGCGACGTTGAGATCGCCTGTGAGCATGAGTGATTCGCGCTGGAGCGCGGCGCTGTTCGCCGAGTAGGTCGTGCGCATGCCCTGGCTCTCGGTCCTGAAGCCGAACTCCATCTTCATCTGGCGCTGCACCGGGACCTTGGTGACCTCCTCGATGATCGGTATTCGGAAGTGCGGCCCGGGATCGGTCGTCTCCACGTATCTGCCGAGCCTCTGGATGATGCCGACCTCATCGGGTTCGATCTGGTAATAGGATTCGAAGGCCAAAAAAGCGATGAGAACGGCAACGATAACTTTTCCAATGGATGATTTGGATATGTTGTCGGCGCCATTTTTATTTTTCAAATGATTGAAAATTTTTGGCGGTTCAGGCGCATCGAAGTCGGGTGAATTCGTCACGAACGGCTCCTCTCTGGTTGTCTATCATTCACGACATAACCTCTTCAAAAAAGCGCGGCCTTCTAGGGAAAGATGCCTCGGCGCGCAAGGCCGGAAGGAACCGGTGACAGAAAAAATTCTTCCTGGGAAAATGATTTTTTTTGGATCAATGATTATTTTCAAATGATTTTTGGAAAATCCATCGTCATTGCGAGGCGCGCGGCGACGAAGCAATCCATGAAGCTATTGATTGACAAAAGGCAACCATCCTGGATGGCTTCGATCCAATGTTTCGCTCGCCGTGATTGTATGTTGGTTCGAACAAATAAAAAGCGCTCTCCAGAAAAACATCAATCTGAAGAGCGCTTTTTTATCATGACGAGAGGGTGAAATCCTTTGTCGAATTATCGCAGAATTTTTCGGTGCCTCTTCCTTGTCACTGGAAAAGGGGGAGCTTCTCGATGTTCGTGTAATTGTTTTATGGATCGACGATGCGCGGCAGTAAACGCTTCGATTCTGTTCTGGGGCTTGAAGGGGTTGTTCGAGCCGGTGAAGCGGTCGAGGGTATTTAACCAACCGAATTGAATGCCAATTCAAACAAGATCATCAAAAGAATGGATCCAATGGCTTTTCGAACGAATCACGCGATCTTCCAGGTCGTGCCCTGAGGTGAATCCATCAGTTCCACGCCCAGGGCGCTGAGCTCGGCGCGGACCGCGTCGGCCTTGGCAAAGTCCTTGGCCTGGCGGGCCTCGGTGCGCGTCTGGATCAGTGTTTCGACAAGGGCCTCTTCGATGCCCTTTTCCTGAGCCTTCCTTGCCCGTCGCCGGAGCAGATAGACCTTCGGATCCTGGTCCAGCAGGCCGAGGATCGCGCCCACCGACGTCACGGCGGCGCGCAAGGCGAACAGCGTCCGATCGGCATCCGCCCCCTTCTTGCCGCGCGGCTTCTCGCAGAGCTGATTCATCAGCGCGAAGGGCTCGGCGAGCAGGCCCAGCGCCTCGGCCGTGTTGAAGTCGTCGGCCATGACCTTCTGGAAATTCGGGACGATGGCTTCGGCGAGTCCGCCGTCGAGGAGGGGCCCTTCGGTCGGCGTGTATCCCATGAGGCGCTCATTCACCTTGGCGAGCGTCTCGTAGAGGTAATCGACGCGGCGCTCGGCGTCGGCCAGGGCCACGTCGCTGAAGTTGATGGGGTTTCGATAGTGCGTGCCGAGCAGGAAGTAGCGCAGCGCCTCGGCCTCGCACCGTTCGAGCACGTCGCGGATCGTAAAGAAGTTGCCGAGCGACTTGGACATCTTCTCGTTGTCGATCTGCACGAAGCCGTTGTGCAGCCAGTAGTTCGCGAAGGGCTTGCCACTGGCCGCCTCGGACTGCGCGATCTCATTCTCGTGGTGCGGGAACACGAGGTCTTTGCCACCCGCGTGGATGTCGAATGTGTCGCCCAGGTATTTGGCGCTCATGGCCGAACACTCGATGTGCCAGCCAGGCCTGCCCTCACCCCACGGGCTCGGCCACGCTGGCTCGCCCGGCTTGGCCGCCTTCCACAGCGCGAAGTCGAGCGGATCGCGCTTGAGGTCACCTGGTTCGACGCGCGCGCCTGCCTCGAGCTGATCGAGGTTGCGCTTGGAGAGCTTGCCGTAACCCTCGAAACTGCGGACCGCGAAATAGACGTCGCCGCCCGACGCGTAGGCATGGCCGTGCGCGACGATCTTTTCGATGAGCTGGACGATCTCCGCGATGTGCTCGGTCACCTTGGGCGCCACGTCGGCCTCCCGCACGCCGAGCGCGCGCATGTCGGCCTGGAACTCGGCGATGAACCGCTCGGAGATGTCGATGGCCGCCACGCCCTGCTCGTTCGCGCGTCGGATGATCTTGTCGTCGAGATCGGTGAAGTTGCGGACGTAGCGGACCTCGTTGCCCAGGCTGCGCAGGAAGCGGGCGACCACGTCGAACGTCACATAGACGCGGGCGTGGCCCACGTGGCTCATGTCATAGACGGTGGGCCCGCACACATACATGCCGACGCGGCCCGCTTCGATGGGAACGAAGGGCTCCTTGCGGCCTGTCATCGTGTTGTGGACGCGGATTTCCATAGAGATCTCCTAAAGAAGTCTCCCGAGAAGGAGATGAGAAGGGGGAGGGGAGGGGAAGAGGGGGGGCGAAAAAAAGGCGGCCCTATAGCACGGCAATGTTTGGGCTCATCCGATTTCAGCGGGGCTAATGAATTCTCGATTCAATCGTGAAACATCATTCGAAAGGCATCTCTTCATTTCATTGTTGTCGAAGGCGCTCGTCGAGCCGATCGATCCACTTTCAGCTGGGTTAATGAATTTCCGATTCAATCGTGAAACATCATTCGAAAGGCGTCTCTTCATTTCATTATTTTCGAAGGCGCTCGTCGAGACGATCGATCCACTTTCAGCTGGGCTAATGAATTCTCGATTCAATCGTGAAACATCATTCGAGAGGCATCTCTTCATTTCATTGTTATCGAAGGCGCTCGTCGAGCCGATCGATCCACACGGCCCGCTACCTGGCGATACCGACAAGACGGGCGTGGCACGCAACGCCCCTACACCTCCTCCCAAAAAGCAGGACCAGACGGCTCAGTGAAACGCAAGCCTTCGTCGCTTCGCCCTTCACTTCCGTCTGAAAGCGCCCGCTTCGCGCCTCGCCTGACATTCCCCATCCTTCCCGTTGTTCGGTCCTAATTGAGGGATGAGTCCTTAAGACGCGCCGCGTCTTGCCCTGGTCTTGGCGATGACCTAGGAGGCCGCGCCTGCCAGGGGGGGATCGAGGGCGGAATTGCGCCCTTTATGTATTCTTCTGGTTTGCCGTTGATTGGGAGGACGCATGTCTCACCGCTCGTGGATGATGATGGATTGGATTGATTTGCCGCTGACCCTGCTGTGCGCGCTCGCCTGTGTCGGTTTGAGCGCCTGTTCTTCCCCAAACGGCACGAAGGTCGATACGCCAGAGTGTGTCGATGGCCAGAGACAGTGCTCCACGGCCCATGACTGCCCCGACCCTTCGCGTTCGAGTTGCAATCACGGCTGCTGCGAAATGACGACGCGCGTCTGTGCTTCGGCCAGCGACTGCTGCCCTGGTCAGAAGTGCACCAGCCTGGGGCGCTGCTCGGACAACTACACGGAGTGCGCGTCGGACACCGACTGCGGCAGCGCGGGCGATCGTTTCTGTCTGCCCTGGGACGATCCCAGCTTCGGCAGGACGATGCGCTGCAACTACAAGCCGTGCGAGCGCGACGGCACATGTTCCGAGCCAGGCCAGAGCTGCTTTGCGGGCGTGTGCGTGGCCACGGCGCCGTGCGGCGGCGTCTGCGGTGAGGGCGAGGCCTGCGTGCTCGCCTCGAACACCTGCCACCCGGCCCCACCCACGGCATGCCCGCCGACACTCTTCGAGGACGTGCCGCCTGGCGCGCTCGTCGTCTTCAGCGATCCGAACAACGCCTACGACGCCTGCGTGCCTTCCGAGCTGAGCTGCGCCGTGACCGAGCTGCCGCCCATCGAGCCAGGCGATCTGGGGCGTCACTCGTCGCTCATCATCAACCCATCGACCAGCGAGATCCTCGTCTCGATGTATGACGGCACGCACGGCGATCTGGTCGTGCGCGCGTTCGAGATCGGCGGCGCGATCCGCTCCACCCAGTGGGTCGATGGCGTGCCCAGCGACGCGCCCATCACGGGCGCCGTCAATGGACCGCGCGGTGGCGTGTCCGCGCCTGGCCCGGACGTTGGGCAATACAGCGCCATCACTGCCATCCGCTCGGGCGCGGGCATGGGCCGCGTCTTCGTGGCCTACCATGGCGTGGAAGACCGCTCGCTGCGCTTCGTCTCGCGCGACGAGCAGGGCAACTACGCCGCGCCCCACGTGGTGGACGGCGGCGCAGCGCGCGGCGACGTGGGCCGCTATGCCGCCATCGCGCTCTCGACCGAGGGCCAGGACGGTGAGCAGTGGCCAGCCATCGCCTACTTCCAGAAGAGCGGCGGCACGGACACGGTCTGCGACGGCCTCTCGGCCAGCGACGTGGATCCGAGCCGTCTGACCGCCCTGAAGTTCGCGCGCGCCAAGAAGGCCGTGCCAGCCTCGGCCAGCGACTGGGACATCGAGAGCGTCGCCTGCCGCGTGCTCCCACCGCCACCCTGCGATGGCTGCCCGCAGAGCTGCGTCGCCGATGCGACCTCCGACAATGGCACGCGCTGCCTCGCCTCGGTCACGGACGACTGTGATGGCCTCTGCGCTGCCACGCAGCTGTGCGAGCGGGGTATCTGCCTCGACAAGGTGACGGCCACGGCCCCGGTCAAGACGTTCCCCCAGGGCGTCGGGCTCTTCCCGTCGCTCGCCTTCCAGGAGGGCAGCGCCGTGCCCCACATCGCCTGGTATGACCAGACGCGCGGCAACCTGATGATCTCGACGCGCGAGGCTGGTCATTGGAGCTCGAAGCTCGTCGATGGCGAGATCACCTCGGGCGCGGAGGCGGGCAAGGACACGGGCAACGTGGGTCTCTACCCCGCGCTCACCTTCGACAGGCAGAACGGCGGCGCTGCCGTGCTGGCCTACTACGACGCCACGCGCCACGCGTTGCGCTACCTGACGGCCACGCTCACCTCACAGCTGGCCCCCGTCGATCCGCTCCATCCGAGCGAGGCGGAGTTCATCGACACTGGCGCTGGGCTGGGCTCGGGCGCGTCCAGCCGGGTCGGCGTGGACGTGACCCTCGTCTCGACGAGCGAAGGGCTCTACGCCGCATATCAGGACGCGACCTCGTCCGATCTAATCCTGCGCGCGCGCGGCGCGGGCGGCACGTGGCGGCAGCTGCAGCGCTGGAGTGACGGGGCACTCGGCTATTACGCGGGCCTCGGCTTCTACGGGAACGCGCTCTACGCGGGATCGGCGCAATTCAGACTGCTCTCGATCCGCGGCAAGCCCAAGGTTGCCCACCAATACAAGCTGTTCCAGCACCTGCTCGGCAACGCGACGGAGGGCGGCGATACACAGGCAGAAGGCGCGGGCGAGGGAAGCGAGTAGCGCGCCTCCCCGTCTCGTCTCGCCATTGTCTCCGCCTCGCTCTCTGCCGAGAGAGGAGGCTGGCTGTCCCGACACGGGATGCGCCGTGGCACTCTCGGCTGTTGTGTGGATGAAAGAGGAAAGAGCTCTCCATGATTCACGACATTCTCATCTGGCCAGATCCGAAGCTGCGCGAGGCAGCCGCGCCCGTCACTCGGTTCGACGAGGCGCTCGACACCCTGGTCCACGACATGTTCGAGACGATGTATGCGGCCAAGGGTGTTGGCCTGGCCGCACCGCAGATCGGGGTTGGCCAGCGCGTCGTCGTCATCGACACCTCGCCACAGGACGAGGGCGCGCAGCCGCTGGTGCTCATCAACCCGCGCATCACGCGCGCGGAGGGCTCGCGCCTGTGGAGCGAGGGCTGTCTGTCGGTGCCGGACGAACAGGAGAAGGTGCAGCGCGCCGAGAAAGTGTGGGTGACGGCGCTCGATCAGAAGGGCAACGAGATCGCCATCGAGGCGGACGGCTCGCTGCTCGCGCTGGCCCTACAGCACGAGCTGGAGCATCTGGAAGGCGGCCTCTTCATCGACCACCTCTCCACGCTCAAGCGCGGCCTCATCAAGCGGCGGATGCTCCGACTCAAGGAGAAGGCGTCCACGCGCAAGAGGGGCTGAGCGGGCTCCCAGGGCGGTCGAGTTCTATTTTTTTTTTTGATCTCGAATCGGGATGTGTCGGGGCGTTGCGTGCAAGGCCCGTCGTGTTTGTGTCGAATGACGACCGCAGGGCGCTCTTCGCAACGCCCCTACGAAGACACGCCTCGATCTTGGTCGAAAAACAGAACTCGATTGCCCTGAGCAGGCTCCGAATCACTGGAGCCAGCAGAACGCCGCTTTCGTCCGATCTTTCGCTTTCGCCTTCGTCGCCTGGCCGACGCCGTTCTTCGGACACAGGTCGCGGACGTCGCACGTGTCGCACTCGGGTTTGCGCGCGTCACAAGGCCCGCGGCCATGCCAGATGAGCAGGTGGTGCGCCCGGACCCAGCGCTCGGCAGGCATCAGGGCCATGAGGTCACGCTCGATCTGCTCCGGGACACGGCGCGCGCTCAGCCCGAGCCGGAAGGCCAGCCGCTGCACATGGGTATCGACTGGGAACGCGGGCGCGCCGCCGATCTGCATCGACACGACGCCCGCCGTCTTGACGCCGACGCCTGGCAGGCGCGTGAGACGTTCGCGGTCGATCGGGACGGCGCCTGCGCAGTCGCGGACGATCTCCTGCGAGAGCGCGATGAGGTGTTTGGCCTTGTTTCGAAAGAACCCACACGAATGGATGAGCGCCTCGACATCGCCCTGGTCCGCTCGAGCCATCGCCGTCACCGTCGGGTAGCGCTCGAACAGCGCGGGGGTCACGAGGTTGACCCGCGCGTCGGTGCACTGCGCCGAGAGCACGACGGCCACGAGCAGCTCGTAGGGTGAGGTGTGGTGCAGCGCCGTGCCCGCCGAAGGGTAGAGGGTGTCGAGCCGTTCGAAGAGGCGCGTGAGCGCCGCTGCCGATGGCCCGCCGCCCTTGGGTGAACGGGGGCGGGATGAAGAAGACACTCGCCGTGTCGATGATGCCGATGTCGAAGTCATGGGGTGAGGGCTGACCGCCTTTCAGCGCCGCGCGCGCTCTGTCTCGATGAGAGCGGGGATGGGCGCGCTTCGAACCAAGAGAGGGAGCGGGAATTCCCTTATCGTGTCACATGTCTCAGCCACTCGCGCTCGACCAGATCCGACGGCCGTCCTCTCTCCCGAAAAGCACCGTTTCCAGAGGAGAAAGTTTCCTTGACCCCCGAAGGGCCTTGGCTAGGGTTCGCGCCGTTTTTTGGAAGGAGGCTCTCTCGAATGCTCAGCGCAGAGGGAGGTCTCCTTTCGACTTCCCAACGAAGCGATTTGAGCCGGAGTCCTTGCCGATGAATTCCTCGATGGTGATCTACGAAGACGAATTCCGTCAGATCGCCGACATCTGTGAACGTCTGCGTCGGGATACCAGCGCCAAGGCCGTCTTCTTGATCGACAAGGATGGCCAACTCATTCTGGCGACAGGACAGTATGCCCACCTGGACACCACGGCGCTGGCCTCCCTGACCGCGGGCAATATCGCGGCGACCGGTGGTCTGGCCGACCTGATTGGTGAGCGAGAGTTCTCCATCCTCTTTCATGAGGGGGAGCACGACAGCCTCCACATCTCGCTCGTCGCCTCCCAGGTCATCCTGGTCGTGATGTTCGGTGAGGAGACCTCCGTCGGCCTCGTTCGCCTCCGCGTCCGCAAGGTGAATGAAGAGCTGACCAAGATCGTCCAAGAGCTGATGCAGAAGGCAAAGAACCCCGGCGCCGACTCCCCCTTTGCCGAGATCTCCGACGAGGACATCGACATCCTATTCAGCTGACATGACCAGAGGGCGCCAACCTCTCCCCACAGCCTCATTCCCCGAGCGAGCCCACCGCAATGTCGTTCATCAATTACGCATCCCGCGAGATCAGTTGCAAAATCGTCTATTACGGCCCTGGTCTCTGCGGAAAGACGACAAACCTTCAATACATCTACGCCAAGACCAACCCCGAGGCGAAGGGGAAGATGATCTCTCTGGCGACCGAGACAGACCGGACGCTCTTCTTCGACTTCCTGCCGCTCGCGCTCGGCCAGATCCGAGGCTTGAAGACGCGCTTCCAGCTCTACACGGTGCCGGGCCAGGTCTTTTATGACGCCTCCCGCAAGCTGATCCTCAAGGGCGTCGATGGCGTCGTCTTCGTTGCCGACAGCCAGATCGATCGCCTCGAAGCCAACATCGAGTCGCTCGACAACCTGCGCTCCAACCTGTTCGAGCAAGGCTACGACCTCGATAAGCTTCCCTACGTGATCCAATACAACAAGCGGGATCTCCCCAATGTGGCCTCGGTCGAGGAGCTCAGCGAGCTGCTCAACCCCAACAGGGTCCCGGAGTTCAGCGCGGTCGCCCCGATGGGGCAGGGCGTCTTCGACACGCTCAAGGCGGTCGCCAAGCAGGTCCTGGTAGAGCTGCGCAAGGGCGGCTGAGATGCGCCCACCAACCTCGCCTCGAAGAAGTTTGCCGATTCGATGAGCTCTCGAAAGGCACTCTGCGGTGAGTGCCTTTTTTGTGATTCACGGAAGGGGAGAGCGGCCATCGCCAAACGACTCATCGATCCACATGACGTCGTTCGAGGGCGCTTTCACTCCTTCGAATTTGACCGACGCCGCTGAAAATCCCACCCGCTTCACGCCGCTCTCTCCTCCCGCGCCCCTCTCATGTCTCAGACCGCCAGCAGCCGCTATGAGCTCATCGACAAGATCGCCAAGGGCGGCATGGCCGAAGTCTATCGAGGGCGAAAAGTCGGGACCCGCGGCTACAACGCGCTCGTGGCCATCAAGCGTATCCTGCCGGAGCGCGCCGAGGATCCGAACTTCGTCGAGATGCTCATCGACGAGGCGCGCATCACCTCGCAGCTGAAGCACCCGAACATCGCGCAGCTCCATGAGCTGGCCTGTGACGACTCGGGTTACTTCATCGTCATGGAGCTCTTGCTCGGCCCCAACTTCGCGGCGCTGATCGACAAGCTCAAGCTCCAGGGCCGCCATCTGCCCCAGGCGTGCGCCATCGAGGTGATCATCGAGCTCCTCAAGGCGCTCGACTACGCCCACGGCAAGCGCGACGCGTCGGGGCGACCGCTGAACCTCGTGCACCGCGACATCTCGCCCGACAACCTGCTGCTCGGCCCAAACGGCGAGGTGAAGCTCATCGACTTTGGCGTGGCCAAGGCCAAGGACCGGCTCTCCGACAAGACCAAGGCCGGCATGATCAAGGGCAAGTTCTCCTACCTCGCCCCTGAGCGGCTGCGATCGAGCCTCTGCGATGGCCGCGTCGATCTGTTCTCTGCGGCGCTCGTGCTCTGGGAGGCGCTGGCCGGCCGCATCCGTTACGACGCCACCGACGACCGCATGCTCATCGAACAGATCGAGGCGAACGAGGCCCCGTCTTTCCGCGAGATGGGCATCGAGCTCGCGCCACAGCTCGAGGCCATCCTCGATCGCGCGCTCAGGACGCGCCCTGACGAGCGCTACCAGACGGCTGCGGCGTTCCGCGATGCGCTGGAGGGCTACCAGCGGCGCTTCAACCCCGGGGACAACATCGCGCGCTTAGGCAAGCTCGTCGCCAGCTCGTTCAAGGAAGAGTTGCGCTGGCTCGAAGACGCCCGTCTGAAATTCCAGGAGGGACGCCTCGCACCGCTGCGCGTCATCGGAGGCGGCATCCTCGAAGAGCGCTTCCAGCTCACCAAGCGGCGCTCCACGGCCACGAACCACGAACACCCGCGCGCTCTGTTGGCGGCCGCACTCGAGCCCACGCCGCTCTCTGGGTCGGACGTCTTCCTTCTGCCGGATGCGGACTCGGCCGTGTTCGACAGCCAGGTGCGGGCCGAGACGAACATCTTTGCCAATCAAGGGATCGCGCTGCTCGAACAGGAGGCCAAGCAATGGCAGCGAGGCGATCGGTCGCCCTTCCCGATGCTGGCCCAGAGCAACATCCCCAAGACGGAGATCTCACCGCCGCCCACGATGGATGACGACACCGTGTCGAAAGGCTCGCGGCTGCCGCTGAGCACTTCCGAGGACGAGAAGAAGACCAAGACGCGCACCTTCGAATTTGGAAAGGGCCGCCGCTGGGCGATTCAGATCGATCTCTCCAGTCTGCTCATCCTCGCGGGCGCCATCCTCAGCGGCTTTCTCGTCTTCGCGTGCCTCATCCACTTCTTGGGCAACCCCGAGGCGACCGAGCTCCCTCCGGCGCCGCTGCCCGCGCCCACGGCCTCAGCCACGACACGCACGCCAAAGAAGGCGATGGGTGCTGCCTCCTCGCCACAGGCGGCGCTTCCCTCATCGCCCGAATCGAGCGCGATCGCGTCGGCCACCTCCAAGAGCGTCGCGCCGTCGACTGCCCCCTCGTCGCCATCGCCGCTCGCGGAACCACCACCTCCGGCACCGGCCAAGCCATCGATCTCTCCGCCACAGCCCGCGGCAATGGCGAGGCAGGCATCAGCGCCCAAAAGCGCTCCAAAGGCGCCGCCCAAGGCATCGAAGCGACCGCAGCGAAAGGCGCCTGCGCGCTCCGCGATAGACACCGCCTTCGACGCCACCGAGAGAAGACACGGCGGATCGAGGCTCAGCAATGACGACGACTTCTCCGAGCCCGATGACTTCTCCGACGCGCCGCGCACTGCCCCCCCCAGAGAGCGCTCGGCCAAGTCGGCCGCGGACGAGGCGTTCGGAGACTTTTGAACCGGGTGGACGCGTTCTTCCCGATTCGGAATAAAGCGTCGCGCCTTCTGACTTTTGTCTCCGTCGGCGCCGAGGGATGCCGATCGGGCTGTTCCAAGGATTTTTGCGGATTTCGCAGAGAAGAGGTGCCCCGTGCGTCTTGGATGGACTGAAGTTCTCGTCGTGCTCGCCATTGCCCTGCTCCTGTTTGGCACCAAACGCCTGCCCGCGCTCGGCAAGTCGCTCGGCAAGTCGCTGCGCAGCTTCAAGCGCGGCGTCACGGGGATCGACGAAGGGGAGGGGGAGGACTCTTCGAGCGCGTCCCCTGCCTTGGAGGCCAAATTGGGCGAGCGCCCTGACGATGACGCGGAAAAATCCGCCTGAACCGAAAAACACGCCGAGGCCCTCCATGATCTGGGCAATCGAGTTCTAACGTTCCACTCCGCCTCTGTGGGAGATGGCGTGGAGGGCCGTAGGGAGTGGGCGCATCAAGCATTGTTAGAACTCGACCGCCCTGCCTCCATGATTGGCTCCTCTTGATTCCGTTCGGGTTCGATGTGTTTCGTCATGCGTCACCCATCATCGTGCTTGGCTTGTCTCGAATGACGACCGCAGGGCATTGCAGCTAACGCGCATCTCCCAAGTTCGACGTCTGAAAGATCAGCGCTCGATTGTTTTGGGCGAACATCGAGATCAGGAAAAGTAAGGACTTATCCATCAATTAGGACCGAGCCGTGCGAAGGACGTGGAAAGCCAGACGAGGCGCGAGGCGGGAGCTTCCAGGCGGGGCGGCGGGAGAATTAATAGATAAGTCCTTAAAGCAGACTCGGTCGCTCGCTTCGGAGAATCTTTATTTATTGTTTCTGGATGTATTCCCGAATCGTTGGTGCGTCTTTTCCAACAGTTGAGACGAAATATTCGCGAGCCAAAGAATGCTGTCCCGCAATATCCCATTTTTTTTTCTCCAAATATCCGATCAATATAGAGCGCACTCTTAGGACTTATTCCTTAATTAGGACCTTTGCAGCGCGAAGGCTGGAGAAAGCCAGACGGAAGCGACCGACGAAGCAATGAAGACTGGCGTTTCACGGACGAGCGGGGCGATGGGAGAATTGAGGGATGAGTCCTTATAGTCGTATAAAAAAGCATCACTAACATCTTGAGTATTCATAGATGGCCGACTCTAGTGATTCATATCGTAAAACATTATCACGTAGCCACCTCTTGAAATTTGCCCATGTCTTTTCGTGAGTAAAGCATGATTGA
>JAISIF010000166.1 GCA_031262165.1 Myxococcales bacterium
CCCCATTGAGTTCTGCATTGTCGAAGAGACCGTCACCGTCGCTGTCGCGCTTGTTCGCGTCCGTCTCGCCCGGATCCACCTGACCGTCGCGATCGACGTCCTCGGCACCCTCGACGAGGCTGTCGCCGTCCGAGTCGGGATTGACCGGGCTCGTGGTCGTGGAGAGGTCGGCGTCTGGCTGGAAGTAGGGCGCACAGCACGGATCGGGGGACGAGGTGCGGCCCAACTCCACCCCGTCGATGACGCCGTCGCCGTCTGAGTCGGGATCGTTCGGATCCGTCTGCTTCCACTGTCCATCGACGAAGTAGCGCGCCGAGAATTCCTCGATGTCCGTCAGGCCATCGCAGTCCGAGTCCTGGTCGAGCGCGTTGATGGCGCCGATGTCGGGCGTCCCGCAGATACCGGTCGTGTCCAGACAGTGGCCCGCGTGACAGATGAGGCCGAACGCGCAGTCCGCCGCCGTCGAGCAGGCCTCACCAGTGTTGCCCTGGTTCCCAGTGTCGCTGGTGGCGCCAGTGTCGGGGACATAGCCCGTGTCAGGTCTGCCGCCAGAGCCTGTGGTGGTGGCCGTCGGCTCCTCGGTACAGGCCGCGCTCATCAGAGTGAGACAGAGGAAGAGTGGGAGTGCAAGAAGCGCGGGCCAGTGTTTGAGATGTCGTGATGAAGCATTGGCGACCATGGGTCATTCCTCCAGGGATTTGGATTGGGGCGGTCGATTGAGCACAAAACACAAATGGCGCACTCTAACCAACCAGGCAGGGGATCTCTAGCGGCATTTTCTGTCTGACCGGCCGGTCAAGTGGCCAGGTGCCCCAGGAGCGCGGTTCGGTCCGAATCCAAGGAGACGCCCTAGCGCTGGAGCGTTCCATAGGCCTCGAAGAGCTCGCCCATCAGCCGAGGGCGCGGGTTGCCTCGCAGCCAGTGGTTCAGGACGCTGCCTGAGGAATCTCTGTGCCGCTCTGGCTCAGTGAGATTCATCCGCTCGCGGACGATGCCCTTGGAGTTGCGGTGGACGACGAGGACCGTGTCGTCTGGCTCGAGCTCCTCGACGATGCCGATGTGCGTGAGCCCGTCGTTCTCACGGCCATCGCGGTTGATGTCGGCCGTGTTCCGAAAGAAGACGAGGTCACCGGGCGCGGGCCTGCCCTCGTGGAGTCGGCCATGCCGCGCGACGAAGCGGTAGATCGCGCTCACCCCGTTCTCATTGGGCAGCACGCCCGCGGCAAACAGGTCGATCCCGTGCGCGGAGAACACGGCGCGCGTCAGCCCCGAGCAGTCCTCGTTGAAGCGTTGCCCTGGGGCATTGACCGAGCGCGCGCCCACCTTGGCCCCTGCCGCCTTCGCGATCCGCGCGCCGTCGAAGCTCAGCGGTGCCTCTGGCGTGGCGTCATCCAGGGGGCTCGTCTCGTCTGGGATGTGGACGACGCGCCCTTGGGGCACGAGCGGCGTCAGCTCTGGGAAGAGAAGCGCCGAGCGATGCCCTGGCAGGCGCTGGGGCGCGCCGCAGCCCACCGCGAAGAGCAGGGCCACCATGAGAAGGAGGGGCATGGTGCACAGGCGCATGTGAAGGAGATCCAAAGGAAGGAAAGGATGTGAAAAATCAGAACCTGTATTTCAAGCCTTGAACAGCCGTCTCAAGAGAAGCGCGATATACGAGATTTTCACATAGCTCGCCGCGGAAGTCGTCGTGATTTCATAATCCCTTGGATAATCTTCTGTAATTTTTCAGCCATGAAAATGTTCGTCCGAGACGCCAACGCTTGGGCAGTATTTCAAATTCATGTTTTATTCGATCAAATATTTTGACCTTCAATCTTAAACTTTTTACGGCATTCTCGAGTGTTTTTCGATAGCCCGCGTCCGCGCAAACACTCAAAAGGCTCGGATATTCACACAATCCCTTCTGAAATACTCTTCTGCTCTGCGTCGTATCGAGGTGTATTGAAGAGATGCCCATCTATATTAGGATGAGAGGGGGTGTCTAGGCATGAATACGGCTTCTGAGCCTGGCCCGAGCGCCCCATATCCCCTCGCACTCTCCATTGAACCGCAAGATGCTTGCTACTCTCTCTGATTGGCAGAGCGACGCAGTTCGTCGCCCATGAGGCCATCGCGAGACTCATGGAGAGAAAGATCCAGTTGCGCCGTGGCTTTTTCGATTCAGAGCTCGCGCCGCTCTATCGAAGAAACATTGCCCTCAAGATGGTTTTGGTTTTTTGATGAAAAACGACCCTTTGGACGGACATTCACTCTTATTTTGACATTACAATTTTATCAAAGGAGAGCGAGCAATGCGCAGAAATCGAGAATGAAGCATTTTCCGCCACGCCCTCCTTGACTCCCTCCAAGCGCTGTTGTTTGGGGCGCGCTGCCTGACCCTGCCAGAGACCTCCGAGCGGGCGTTCAGGACGCTATCCCCCTCACAACCACCTCCGAAGGAGTTTTCCCATGGTCAATTACAAGGACCTCGGCCTCGTGAACACGCGCGATATGTTCAAGAAGGCCATCTCTGGCGGCTACGCCATCCCCGCTTACAACTTCAACAATATGGAGCAGCTCCAGGCCATCATCGACGGCTGTGGCCAGTCGGGATCGCCCGTCATCCTCCAGGTCTCCAGCGGCGCGCGCAAATACGCGAACTCGACGCTCTTGCGCTACATGGCCGAAGGCGCGGTCCAGATGGCCAAGGAGAAGGGCTACAAAATCCCCATTGTTCTGCACCTCGACCACGGCGACACGTTCGAGCTGTGCAAATCCTGCATCGAGAGCGGCTTCTCGTCGGTCATGATCGATGGCTCGCACCACTCTTATGAGGACAACGTCGCTCTCACGCGCAAGGTCGTCGAATACGCCCACCAATACGACGTGACGGTCGAGGGTGAGCTGGGCGTGCTGGCTGGCATCGAGGACGACGTCCAGGCCGCCGAACACATCTACACGCAGCCCTCCGAGGTCGAGGATTTCGTGAAGAAG
>JAISIF010000174.1 GCA_031262165.1 Myxococcales bacterium
TCTCGTCTGCCGAGGGGGGGGGGGTTCCCCCCACCGCCCCGACGAAGACACGTCTCGATCTTGCTTGGTTTTGACGATTTCGAACGAGAGCGCTGCGCCCTCGCAGGTCGCCGCTTTGAGCACGCCCGCGCCCCCGAACGGGCGACGGAAGCGTTCGCGGATCATTCGAGGCGCCTTTTCTCGATCGAAACAGGGCCAAAAAAGAGAGCCCGATCGCCCTGGTTTCGAGGCAATCGAGCTCTGAGTCTTCTTTCGGATTTGGTTCAGACGTCGCCGGACCTGGAGGCGCGCGCTGAACCTAGATGCCGGAGAGGATCTTCCAAAGGCCGTCTTCGAGTCGGAAGAGCATCGCCTTGGTATCGGACTCGGTGCGCCAGACGAGCTTGTCGCTGCCATTGCCCTCGGGCGCCTGGAAGCTGATGTCGTAAAAATAGACGACCGAGGCCTTGGCGATTTTGCCATCGGGCGTGGACTCGAAGGTCATCTTCTGGACCTCGACGCGCGCGCGCACGGACTTGAAGTGGCTGAACCACTCCCTGAGCTTGAGCTCCAGCCCGTGCCGGTCGAAGTCGTCGTCGCCCTCGGGGGTGCCGGAGGTTTCGAAGAAATCGGCGCTCGTCAGCGCGAGGAGCTTGTCCGTGTTTCGGCTTTCGAGTGCGCTCGTGTAGGCCCCCATGAGATCGAGGAGCTGTCGAGCCTCCTCCGTGTCTTCGATGAGGGTGCCGGGGATGAGCCGAGGGGCACAGGCCGAGGTCAACACGAGCGCCAGGAGGCAGAGCAAGGGGGCGAGGCGGTACATGGAAACTCCAAAAGGGAGAACGGGAGTGTGTCGGGCGGTGGGTGAAGCAGGGAGCCATCGATCGAAGCGGCCAGCCCAAACGACGCTCAAATCAAAAAGGGGGCGCTCCTTCGCGTTCAACCCGAGGCAATGTCAAATGATTCCGCCACCCAATATCGGCCTCTAATAAATCCATCCGCATTTTCATTCAGGAAATTCTTATGATTCAGATGTTTCAATAAATAATGACACATGAATCTAAAGTGTCAGAAGCCGTATTCATGCAAAAACAACCACTCTCATCCTGATATAGATGAACGTCTCTTCAATACACCTGAGCAAGGAGAATATTTTGAGTTGCTCTATAGATTTGACGGACGCGCAATGGCAAGCGGTTGAATCCGTCTTTGAATAAGAAATTGGAAACCATGGACACCGAGCGAAATGGATCAAGTGAATTTCAATGAATGCGATGCTCTGTCTGACAAAAACAGGCTACCAATGAAGAATGATTCCGAAGGATTTTCTTCCTCATCGAACGGTCTGGTCATTTTACAGAAGAGAAATATGGATTATGGATGCAGCTCATGAATGTATTGGTCAGATTTGATCGCGAAATGCGCGGAAGAAAAGCCGATCCATCTTTCTCGCTCATTGATTCACAGAGTGTGAAAACGACGGGACCCGCCGAAGAGTGGGGGGAGGGCGACGGGGAAAAAGATAAAGGGTAGAGAGCGGCACATTGTGACGGATCTATTGGAAAATATATTGGCTGTGCTTGTTCACGCGGCAAATCTCCATGATACGACGCAGGGTAGAAAGAATTTCAGCTGGCATCGAGTGAATACCCGAGCCTTTTGGGTGTTTGCGCGGAGGCGGGCTATCGGAAAAAACATTCGAGAATGGCGTAAAGAGTTTAGGATTGAAGGTCGAAATTTCTGAGCGAATAAAATATAAATTTGAAACACTGCCCAAGCGTTGGCGTGTCGAACGAACATTTTCATGGCTGAACAATTACAGAAGATTATTCAAGGATTATGAAATCACGACGACTTCCGAGGAAAGCTGTGTGGAAATCTCGTATATCGAGCTTCTCTTGAAACGGCTGTTCAAGGCTCGAATACAGGTTCTTAGAGCGGAGCAACTAAGCCTGCTGTAGGCCACCTATAAGGTGGCGGTTACCCTGAGTGGCTCACATCCAAATCCCCGGCTTTGCCGGGGGATTCTATTATTCCCGAGAAAGAGGGGAGACCTATGAATTCGATCAGAAATTATTTCGATTCTAAGGATTTATCCCTCAATTATCCCATCGCCACACTTATCCGAGAAACGCCAATCTTCGTTGCTTCGCTCTTCACTTCCGTCAGGAAGCTCCCGCCTCGCGCCAAAGTCTGGCATTCCCCGTCCTTCGCGGTGCTCGGTCGTAATAAAGTAATAAGGACTTGTCCAGAAATAAGTCTTAACCCCGGCAGTTAGAAGATTCAAAGCGCCGTGCGTCCGCTATGGATACAATCTTCCAATATGAGGAGAGCATGGCTCGCATCAAAACTTGGGAAGTCTCTGATGAATTCTGGGCGCAAGCAGAACCTTTGATTCCAAAATTCAAAAGAATAGATGGGAAGACATATCAACGTAAGCCTGGAGGCGGACGTAAGCCAAAGTATTCGAACAGGATCTATTTTGCTGGGATTGTATATGTTTTGAGAAATGGAATCATTTGGAACGCACTACCGAGCGAGAAGTTTGAAGGCCTCAGCGCATCAGCGGCACATCAAAAATTTCAAGAATGGGCAGAGGCGGGATTTTTTCATACGCTCTGGGAAAAAGGACTGTCAGTATACGATGAGTTGCGAGGAATAAACTGGGAATGGGGAGCCGCCGATGGAATAAATATCGAGGCACCCTTGGCAAGAGAATCCGCCGGTCCGAATCCAACGGATCGCGGAAAAAAAAGGAACGAAACGAAAATTGCTGACAGATGGAAATGGGGTCCCACTGGCAATCACTATCGGGCCCGCAAACCGACATGATAGTATTTATCTGAATGAATTAATGGACAAACGAATGGATCTTCCGCGAAAGAACAAAGGCCTTCAAGAGAATCTCTGTTTGGATGCGGGATATGTAGGGAAAGCGGACGTTGTGGAGAAACACGAAATGGTTCCACATATTCGGCCTCGAGGAGAAGAGAAGAAGCTGATAGAGAAAAATCCAGACTTTATAGCAAGGCGATGGGTGGTTGAGGCTTGTCATTCATGGTTCAATCGTTTTCGGAAATTGATTCCTCGTTATGAAAAGACGGACACATCATATATTGCTTTATGTGAACTGGCGGCAGCGATGATTGCTTTCAATAAGGTCATCACTATTTGCGGATAAGCCCTAAGTCCTAAAAATATTGTCCGCAAGATTCCCGTTTTTGCGGAAAGGACGAGGAAGGCGAAGGAAGAAATCAAAACAAGGGGGAAGGCAGCAGAGGCGGATTTCAAATCCGCCCATACATTTTCTCCAAGAAGAGAATTCAATTGCTCGATTCAACGCTCACTCGAACGTGTGGAGGAACAGGCCGCTGCGCAGCTTGGGCTCGAACCACGTGGACTTGGGCGGCATGATCTTGCCCGCGTCGGCGATGGCGATGAGCTCCTCGATGCGCGTGGGGAACATGGCAAAGGCCACGGCGCACTCGCCTGAATCCACGCGGCGCTCGAGCTCGGCCATGCCGCGGATGCCGCCCACGAAGTCGATACGCTTGTCCGTCCGCGGGTTGCCGATGCCGAGGATGGGGGAGAGCAGGTTCTCCTGGAGGATGGAGACGTCGAGGCTCGCCACAGGGTCGCTCGCATCGAAGGTGCCCGACCGCGCTGTCAGGGTGAACCACTCGCCGCGCAGATACATGCCGAACTCGTGCGTGCGACCGGGCTTCTTCTCCCCGCTTTTGGCCACCTCGAATTTGTCGCTCACCTTGGCGAGGAAGCTCTCTTTCGTGTTGCCTGCGAGGTCTTTGACCAGGCGGTTGTAATCCATGATGTGCATCTGATCGTGCGGGAAGATGACCGTCATGAAGAAGTTGAACTCCTCCTGGCCCGTGTATTCGGGGCCGAGGCGCCCCTTGCTCAGCTCGCGCACGCGCGAGGCAGCGGCAGAGCGGTGGTGGCCATCGGCGATGTACATGGTGTCGATGGCGGCGAACTCCTGCTCGATCAGCGCGATGTCCGCGGCGTCGGCCACGACCCACAGGGTGTGCTGGATGCCGTCCTCGCTCGTGAAGTCATAGGTGGGCGCGAGCGCGCAGATGCGCGCGACGATGGCGTCGATGCTCGCGCGTGCCGGATAGACGAAGAAGACCGGCTCGTCGTTGCCGCCCAGCGCGTCGACGTGGCGCGTGCGGTCGTCCTCTTTGTCGGCGCGGGTGAGCTCGTGCTTCTTGATCTTTTCGGCCTGGTATTCGTCCACGCTGGCGCAGGCCACGAGTCCTGTCTGAGCATGGCCATCCATGATCTGCCGGTAGAGGTAGAAGCAGGGGGACGCATCTCGGAGGAGGTAGCCTGTGTCCTGGAACTTCTGCAGGTTGATCGGCGCTTGGTCATAGACGGCGTCGTCGTGCTCATCGACGCCGGGCAGATCGATCTCGGGGCGGGAGACGTGGAAGAAGGAGAGGGCATTGCCTTCGGCGTAGCGCGCGGCCTCGGCGCTGTTCACGACGTCGTAGGGCGGGCAGGAGACCTGGGCGGCTTTGTCTGCGGGTGGGCGGAGAGCGGCAAAGGGACGGACGATGGACATGGCGGCAAACCTCGCAAGGTGGGGTGAAGAGCAGCGGGGGTTCGAGACGGACGACGGGCTAATGAAGGGATAAGTCCTAAAGAAAAGGCGCCCGGCTCGTGTCGTGGGAGCTGGACGCCTGAGGAACTGAAATCTTGGCGTGCTAGATGGTCGATTCAAGGTCAAGGTCTGGAGTCGCGGGATCTGCAGGCGGCGTGAGGTGCATCAGAAGGTGGAATGCATCGATCGCCCGTTGAACCTCTTCGGGGTTCTTCGAGGACCACCTAAAGTCATCGCTCTTGTCCGTGTGCTTGAGGTTGAGCCGATACCACGCGCCATTCTGCTCGAAGGCGATTTCCTTGATTCGATCGAGTCGTGCCTGCCAGTTACCGATGCCTCCATTACAGACGAACTTCACTCTCAGCGTTTTTTTCTCGAACGTAGGCTCTGCGAGACAGCTGCTATCCGTATTGTTCCTGATGAAGCTGAGGATTTCTGCTTGAGGATCGACAATCCGCTCTGGCTGAGCCTTGTAGGGAATGACGGTTGTGGCGTTCACGCAACCAATGACGAATATTGAAAATACACAAAATCCGAAAGCAAGCGGCTGAGAGAGCTTCATGAGAGTACCTTTCTCGTTTGGGTGAGGCGGTGGGAAGTCAGGCTTCATCATTGGACGTCGAGGAGGATGACGCGCATCGCGTCGAGGAGGATGGCGCGTTTGTCTGCGCTCATCGGCGTGAGTGGCTCTCGGATCTCGTCTTCGAAGCGACCGAGCGCGGCGAGTGCGGCCTTCACCGGGATGGGATTCGATTCGAGGAAGAGCGCGCGGTGCAGCGGATTCAGTCGAAATTGAAGGGCCACAGCTGCCTTGTTGTCACCAGAGGCTGCGGCGTTCACGAGCTCGACCATCAGCTCTGGGACCACATTGGACGAGACGCTGATCACGCCATGTCCGCCGAGCGCGATGAACGGTGCCACGGTGAAGTCGTCGCCTGAGAGTAGCGAGAGGCGATCGGCGTCGATGAGACCCTTTCGAGCGAGGCCTTCGAGGATGTCGACGAGGCGCGTCAGCGATCCCGTGGCCTCCTTGATCCCGACGATTTCTGGGATGTCGCACAGGTTGAGGAGCGTGTCGGGCAAGAGGTCCACGCCGGTCCGGCCAGGGACGTTGTAGGCGACGAGCGGAAAGCAGGGATGCGCGTCGGCCAGGGCGCGGTAGTGGGCCACGAGGCCAGCCTGAGTGGGCTTGTTGTAATAGGGCGTGACCACGAGGGCGGCGTTGGCGCCCGCATCGCGCAGACGGCCAATCTCTTCGATGGTGGTGCGCGTCGAATTGGAGCCTGCGCCCGCGATGACCGGCACGCGCCCACCAGAGACTTCGACGGCCGTGCGCACGGCAAGCACGCGCTCGTCACTGTCGAGTGTGGCTGCCTCTCCCGTCGTGCCGATCGGCACGAGCCCACTGACACCGCGCGCGATCTGGTCCTCGATGTGAGCGGCATAGGCCTCTCGATCGAACGCGCCAGCGCGAAAGGGCGTGGCGAGGGCAGTGTGAACACCTTGGAAGAGCGGCATGGCGAAGGTCCGTGGAGAAGAGGATGTCGCGAGGGAGGAGGTCGTCCTCTTGAAAAAAAGCGACGGAATCTAGTCGGGGATTTGTCGAAGTCTAGGCTGTCGGCCGAGGGTCGAGGTCGCGCCTTAAGGCGCCTTGTCGCGCCTCATCGCCACGACGCGCGACTGGGCAAAGAGCCAGTCGGAAAGGCGGTTGAGGAAGGCGATCATCAGCGGATCGCTCTCCTCTTCTCGAAGCAGCGTGACGGCCCGGCGTTCGGCGCGGCGACAGGTGGTCCGCGCCCGATGCAGCGTTGCTTCGAGCAGGGTCGCACCTGGCATGACGAAGTCGCGCAGCGGACCCGTGAGCGCGTCCGCCGCATCGATCTCGCGTTCGAGGGTGCGGCGGGTCGCGTCTCCCAACCGATCTCCAGGGAAGGGGGCGCCTGGCTGGGCAACCCAACCGCACAGCGCGCTCAGTCGATGCTGCAGATCGAGGAGCCGATCTCCGAGTTCGGGAAGATCAACGCACAGGGCGCGGGCAACTCCCAGATCGGCGATCAGCTCATCGAGCGCGCCGTTCACCTCGACGCGAAGCGCGTCCTTGGGCGCGCGCGCACCGCCCACCAGATCCGTCTCTCCCGCATCGCCACGTCGCGTGTAGAGGGCCATGGCTCTTCTCAACGCCTCGACTTGCGGGCCTTCTTCTTGGCCTGGCGCTCTTTCTTTCGCTTGTCGCGCAGCGCCTGGCTCTCCTTGGAATCGGTCGACAGCTCGTCGCCACCGCCGTTGCCGATCAGGCCCGCGTGGACAGCCTTGGCCCGCTGCGCGGGCGCCATCGCGGGCGTGTAGCCCTTGGGCAGCCCCATGGCCTGAGCCTGCTGTTGCATCTGCTGCTGAAACATCGAGCGCTGCATCTGCTGCTGAAGCGCGTCGCTGTTCCCGAGCAAGTCCGGGATGCCGCCACCACCGCCACCCAGGCCCTTGAGCTGCCGCAGCGCGTTGAGGTTCTTGATGCCGGGCAACATGCCGAGGAGCCCCGGCGCCTGGCCGATCTGGCCCATGAGATCGCGCATCATCAGGTAGCGCGAGAGGATCTCCTTGATGCGCTCCTCTGGCTGGCCGCAGCCACGCGCGATGCGGGCCGCGCGCGACTCGCCGATGAGGTCGGCGCGCTTGCGCTCGAACGGCGTCATCGAGTCGTGGATCGCCTCGATCTTCAGAAGCTCGCGATCGTCGATGTTGAGGTTGTCGCCGAGGTCGCCGAACAGCGGGAACTTCTCGAGGAGGTCCTTGAGCGGGCCCATCCGCTTGATCATGCGGATCTGGTTCACGAAGTCGCCAAACGTGAACTTACCGGAGAGGAGCTTCGCGGCATCCTCCTCGGCGGTCTTGTCGTCCACGACCTGCTCGAAGTCCTTCATCAGGCCGACGATGTCGCCGAAGCCCAGGATGCGGCTGGCCAGGCCCTCGGGCCTGAACTCTTCGAGGCGGTCGAGACTCTCGCCCATGCCGAGGAATTTGATGGGCTTGCCCGTCACCTCCTTGATGGAGAGTGCCGCGCCGCCGCGCGCGTCGCCGTCGAGCTTGGTCAGGATGAAACCCGACAGATCGAGGCGCCGGTCGAACTCGGCGGCCGTGCGCACCGCGTCCTGGCCAATCATGGCGTCGGCCACGAGCAAGACGTTCTCTGGCTTGCAGCGCGCCTGGATGGCCTCGAGCTCAGCCATCATCTGCTCGTCGATGGCGAGGCGGCCGGCCGTGTCGAATAGGACCACGTCGCGCTTCTGGACCTGGGCTGCCTCGATGGCCGCGTGGCACATGTCGGGCGGCGTCACGCCAGGCTGGTGGAAGACAGGGACCCCGAGCTGAGTGCCCAGGACCTTGAGCTGCTCCACGGCCGCCGGTCGGTAGATGTCTGCGGCCACGAGCATGGGCTTCTTGCCCTCTTTGAGCAGCTTGTTCGCGAGCTTGCCCGT
>JAISIF010000178.1 GCA_031262165.1 Myxococcales bacterium
ACCAGCGCTCGTGCCAGAGCGCAGGGACGGCGTGGAGTTACTCGGCGCGGAGTTCTCGGCAGCTGCCTCCTCCTGCTGAGGCGACCTCAGTGTCTGCCTCGTCCGGCTCCCCGCGCCAGCGCCGTTGCCGCCGCTCCTCAGGCCAGAGCCGCTCTTGGGGGCTAGGGAGTTCTTGGGCGCCGAGGCCATCACCGAGGCGCGCCGCCGCTGGACGCGCTTGGAGGCGATGGAGTCAGAGCCGTTGGAGCGCTCCCAGTCCAAGGGCGACTCCTCGATCGCCTCTTGCGCCAATCTGTCGGCGTAGAGCGACTTGAGAAAGGTCGAGAGGAGCGCGTTCGACGAGGGTTGGCGCGAGGCCATCAGCCACTCTTCGAGGGCGAGGTGGAATTCCTGGAGGTCGGCGAAGCGGTCGTCTGGATCGCGCTCCAGCGCCTTCATCACGATGGCGTCGAGCTCCGCGGGGACGTTGGGATTGATCGAGGAGGGCAGTGGCACCACGCAGTCGGCCACGGCGGTGAGGGTCTGGATCTCGTTGGCGCGCTTGAACAGGCGTTGAAAGGTCAACAGCTCGTGCAGGACGATCCCGAGCGCGAACTGATCGGTGCGCTGGTCGATGTCGAGGCCGCTCGCCTGCTCTGGGCTCATGTAGGAATACTTGCCCTTGAGCACGCCGGAGCGCGTGTGCGTCGCCTGATCTGCCGCCTTGGCGATGCCAAAATCGACGACCTTGACCGAGCCCTCGAACGACACGAGCAGGTTCTGGGGTGAGATGTCGCGGTGGATGATGTTGAGCGGTCGCCCGGCGGCGTCGCAGCGCTTGTGCGCATAGGCAAGGCCCGCCGCCGCGTCCATCGCGATACGGCAGGCCAGCGGGATGGGCAGGTTCATCCCGGCCTTTTCGCAGGTCCGCCAGATGCGTCGGGCATCCTCGCCGTGGATGTATTCCATGGCGATGAAGTAGGCGCCCGACTCCTCACCCAGGTCGTAGATCTGGACGATGTTCGGATGGTTGAGCCGCACGGCCACGCGCGCCTCGTGGAGGAACATCTCGACGAACTCTTCATTCTCCGCGAGGTGCGGGAGGATGCGCTTGAGGACGAGCAGCTTCTCGAATCCCTTGATGCCTGCTTGCCGACCCAAGAAGATCTCGGCCATGCCGCCCGTCGCGATCTTCTTGATGAGTTCGTATCGTCCAAACGCTTCCATTGAGTTCCTTCGGCGATCTTTCCTTGAGCCGCAGACAAAGCGCGCACTTTAGTCATCTAGGGCTTTCCGCGTCAAAGAAAGCCTTGCGCCGCGCCCGATTTGGTCCCCCACGGTTCGGCGCATTCGAACCTCGAGGCGGGACGGCAAGTATGGTTTCAAAGATTCGGTGGGTGATCGTCGACGCGTTCACGCGCAATCAACCCAATCAATCAAACAAACATATTCGAATCGAATCATTCTCATTGAATCGGCAATCGATGGCGGCCTCGGTAAATTCATCCGAACTCCAGACATGAAATGCAGAGTCGATATGGCCCTTCACCGATCGCTCCGAGGATTCGAAGGGCACGAGGGCAGGCCCGTCTGGAAAGGGCGCGCCGACTCAAAGTCATGAATTGCGCCGTGGGTGAAATCGATTAGAGGGGCGCCTCACGCCAGAGGCCCTCCTGACCCCAACGATGGAATGGTGCGGCCCGCTGAGACCACACAAAACAGCCTTCGACATCTCAAGCCTCCAAGGAACCAACCTCATGTCCCTCTCAGAGACCTCGACCTCTTCTCACTCCCTCGTCATCATCGGCTCTGGCCCGGCTGGCTGCACGGCCGCCATCTACGCGGCGCGCGCCGGACTCGATCCGCTGCTCATCACCGGTGCGTTTCCCAACCTGCCGGGTGGCCAGCTCACCACGACGTCGGAGATCGAGAATTTTCCGGGCTTTCCTGAGGGCATCCAGGGCGCGGAGCTCATGGAGCGGATGCGGGCGCAGGCCGAGCGCTTGGGCACCACCTTCGTCGACGACAACGTGGACAGGCTCGACCTCGGCCAAGGCGGTCGCCCCTTCCAACTCCACCTGAGCGAGCGGAGTGAGCCGATCGTGGCGCGCGCGGTCATCCTGGCCACGGGCGCAGAGGCACTGTGGCTCGGCGCCAAAGGCGAGGAGCTCTACAAAAACCGAGGCGTGTCGGCGTGTGCCACGTGCGACGGCTTCTTCTTTCGAGGGGCCGACGTGATCGTGGTCGGTGGCGGCGACGCGGCCATGGAAGAGGCCGACTTCCTCTCCAAGCTGGCGCGCCACGTCACGCTCATCCACCGGCGCGAAGGCTTCCGCGCGTCCAAGGCCATGCTCGATCGCGTGCTCGCCAACCCGAAGATCAGCGTCGAGTCCTGCACGCTCATCGATGAGGTCGTGGGCGATGGCAAACGCATGACGGGCGCGCGTCTCAAGAGCTGCAAGGACGGTTCACTCCGCGACATCGACGCGCAAGGCATGTTCGTGGCCATCGGCCGCCGTCCCAACACCGCGCTCGTGAAGGACTTGCCCCAAGTCGAACTGGACGAGTTGGGCTACCTGAAGGTGGCGCCCGGGACGAGCCACACCTCCGTGCCTGGCCTGTTCGCCGCGGGCGACGCGTGCGATCCGATTTACCGGCAGGCCATCGCGGCTGCGGCGTCAGGGTGCAGGGCTGCCCTCGATGCCAAGCGCTTCCTGAGCGAGGTGGAGAAACCTGTCTGAGCGTTCTCGTCGGGTTACTCGGACGATGTGTAGGGCCGGGCCTATGCGCCCGCCCGTCGTGCGTGATTGTGTCATCCATCATCAGGGCGGCCACAGGGGCCATTCCTACTGAACGACGGACGTTCCCGCCTTGTTCGCCTCTTCGTGTTGTGTTGCGCCATAGGCGCCGCCCTTTTGGGTTCCTCTTGCCGCACAGTTCCGCCTCGAAAGACACGCTTTGAATATCCTCCTCATCTCGATGAACCGCCTCGATGTGCCATTCCCGGTCTATCCCTTGGGGCTCGACTACGTGGCTGGTTCGCTGCCCGATCACCACAAAGCCCGCATCCTCGACTTGAGCGCCTGCCCCGTGGGTCAGGAAGAGCCTGTGGTGCGCGAGGCATTGCGCGACTTCCCCGTCGGCGCTGTCGGCGTGTCGATCCGCAACATCGACAACACGGATCTGGCTGAGCTGAAGAGCTTTCTTGGCGACATGCGCGCTGCCGTGGATGCCATCCGCCGCGTCACAAACGCGCCGATCATCCTGGGCGGAGCTGGCTACACGCTTTTCCCCGAGGAGCTGTTGACCGCACTCGGCGCCGACTACGGCATCGTTGGCGAGGGCGAGCGGTTGGGCCTGTTGCTCGATCTGCTGCAGTCGGACGCTCAGCCAGATGTCGCATCCATGCCCTTCGTCGCCATCCGTGGCACGCGCGCAGAGCGGCCCATTGCCTGGGAGGGAAAACAGACCAAGCGCAGCGCGCCCAGCCTCAACCCCAATCTCGATCACTACCTGCGACGCGGCGGCATGTTGAACCTCCAGACCAAGCGCGGCTGCCCGTTTCGCTGCGTCTATTGCACCTACCCAGCGCTCGAAGGCCGTGAGCTTCGACTGTTCGATCCCCAGAGTCTGGGAAAAGAGGCGCGCACGCTCCAGGACGCAGGCGCTCGCTACATCTTCATCACCGACTCGGCGTTCAACGCGCATCCAGATCACAGCCTCGCCGTTGCCCGCGCGTTCAAGGAACACGGCCTGACCATCCCGTGGGGAGCCTACTTCGCGCCGCGCCATCCCCCGACCGATGACTACTACGACGAGCTCGCCGCATGCGGGCTCACCCATGCCGAGTTCGGGACTGACGTGCTCAGTGAGTCGATGCTCGTGAACGTGGGCAAGGCCTTCAGCGTGAAGGACGTGCTTGCCGCTCAGAGCGCGGCCACCAAGGCGGGCGTGCACACCGCACACTTCATGCTGCTCGGCGGACCTGGCGAGAGCATGACGACGATCGACGAGACCTTGGACAACTGTGAGCGTCTCGAGGGCGCCGTGCTCTTCTTCTTCTGCGGCATGCGCATCTACCCGAACACCCCGCTCTTCGAACGCGCGCTCGCCGAAGGGCAGATCACTGCCGATCAGAACCTGCTCGAGCCGGTCTTCTACAAACCTTCGGGGCTGACCGACGACGACATCCTCCAGCGCGCCCGCGACAGAGCCAAGGCTCGCCCGAGCTGGGTGGTCGGCTCTGGTGGCGATGCGGTCGCACGTCTCGTTGCCCGGATGCACTTGCGCGGTCACGTCGGTCCACTTTGGGAAAAGTTGGCCCTCTGACGTTGGCCGCAAGCGTCCCTATCTTTCTCCTGTTCTCGACAGCGAGGCGTCCGAAGGAGCCCCTCTTTGCAAACTGATCTGTTCGGCAACACGCTCGGCCTCAAGCCTGCCCAGCTCGATCGCCTGCGCCACACCTTCCGACGCCGTGTGCCTGCGAACGAACTCATCTCCGCCGAGCTTGCGCGCCATCTGAGCGAGCTCTCGCGCGAGTTGAACCGGCAGCTCGGTGTGCTCATCGATCGCAAGGGCGAAATCGAGAATGTCATCGTCGGCGATGCGAGCAGCCTCTTGTTGCCTGACATCGGTCGTGCGCGTGCTGGCCAGTCGCGTCTGCGCGGCTTGCGCTTGGTGCACACCCACCTGAAGGGCGAACCGCTCACGCACGATGACCTGACCGACCTGGCGCTTTTGCGCCTGGACCTCGTCGCGGCCATTGCCGTGCGGCCCGATGGCCTGCCTGGCGCCGTGGATTGGGCACACCTGCTCGCCGAAAATCCCAAGGGCGATCTGTGGAAGCTCGACCGCCTGCCGCACGTGAACGCGGCCAACATCGGCCTCGAAGCACTCCTCGCTGGGCTCGAGAGCGAGCTGGCGCGCGTGGCCCGCGTTCAAGAGAGCGTGGGTGCCGAACGCGCCATCCTGGTTGGCCTCTCGACGCACGGAAAACGCGAGGCTGAATCGTCCATGGCCGAGCTCGAGGAGCTGGCCCGATCAGCCGGGATCGAGGTCCTCGACTGCCTGGTGCAGGCGCGGCGCGAGGTGGACCAGCGCTACTTCATCGGTCGCGGCAAGCTCCAAGATCTCGTGCTGCGCTCGATGCAGCGCATGGCCACGATGATCGTGTTCGACGCAAACCTGCTTCCATCGCAGGCGCGTCACATCAGCGAGGAGACGAGCCTCAAGATCCTCGATCGCACGCAGCTCATCCTCGACATCTTTGCCTCGCGTGCCACGAGCGCCGACGGCAAGCTCCAGGTCGAACTCGCGCAGCTCAAATACCTGATGCCGCGCCTCGTGGGCCGCGACAGCTCTCTCTCGCGACTGATGGGCGGAGGCGTGGGTGGCCGTGGACCTGGCGAGACAAAGCTGGAGATCGATCGTCGACGGGCGCGTGAACGCATCGATGCCCTAGAGAAAAAGCTCAAAGGCATTGCCGAAGCGCGTGGTGTGCGAAGGCGAAAGCGTGCGCGGCGCGACCTGCCAATCATCTCGATCGTCGGCTACACGAACGCAGGCAAATCCACGCTGCTCAACGCGCTCACGCACAGTGATGTGCTCGCCGAATCCAAGCTGTTCGCGACGCTCGATCCGGTCAGCCGCCGACTGCGCTTCCCGCGCGAGCGCGAGGTCATCATCACCGACACGGTGGGCTTTATCCGCGATCTGCCCAAGGACCTCGTCAACGCTTTCCGTGCCACGCTCGAAGAGCTCCAGGACGCCGATTTGCTCCTGCACGTCATCGATGCCTCCGATCCCTCCTTCGAGGATCAGTGCGCTGCCGTGGAGAAGATCCTCAGCGAACTCGACCTGATGAGCACGCCGCGCCTGCGCGTGTTCAACAAGTGCGATTTGCTCCCAAAAGATCTGTCGCTGCCTCGGGGCGGCATCGGCATCAGCGCGCTCACTGGCCAGGGCTTCGACGAGCTGCTCGTCGCTGCCGAGCGCGTCCTCTGGAGCGAAGGGCATCAGGACGTGCTGTGGCCCTCGGATGCCTCCAAGAGCGATGACGTCGATGAAACCGAAGGAACTGAAGAAACCGAAGAAGCCAAAGACAGGCAGGGCGATGAAGCACACCTGAGCGTGAACCCAGATCCGATGTGCTAAAAATCTGTATTCAAGCCCAGAACAGCCGTCTCAAGAGGAACGCGATAGACGAGATTTCCATATAGCTCTCCTCGGAAGTCGTCGTGATTTCATAATCCTTGGATAATCTTCTGTAATTGTTCAGCCATGAAAATGTTCG
>JAISIF010000044.1 GCA_031262165.1 Myxococcales bacterium
CCAATCCCGCACGGCGCGCTGGTCACCCAGCCAAATCTCGCGCGGCGCGTTGAGGTCGAGCGCCCAGCGCAGACGCTCCACGCCTCGGCAGATCTCCTCCAGGGCACCGCAGAAGCTGATGCGCAGGTGGCCTTCGCGGCCAAACTCCTTGCCCGGCACCGTCACGACGAGCGCCTTGTCGAGCAGCATTTTCGAGAGCTTCTCTGAGGAGGGCTCGATCGCGCTGAAATCGGCCAGCGTGTAGAAGGTCCCGGCCGGGACGTGCAGCTTGACACCTGGGATGGCCTTGAGGCCCTCGCACAGCACGCCGCGATTGTGCTCTAGCGTCGTCAAGAGTCCGTCGAGGACCGCCTGCTGGCCACGCATCGCACCCAAGGCCGCGTCCTGGAGCAGCGCCGATGGGCACGAGACGCTCTGCCCCTGCAGCGTGCCCATGGCCGAGGCCAGCGCGGGCGCCGACACGGTCCAGCCGATTCGGAAGCCGGTCATGCCGTAGAGCTTCGAGATGCCGTTGATGAGGATGAGCTTCGAGTGGGTGCGGTCCTGCTTCACGAACATATAGGGCGAACACGCGCGCTGCCCGCCAAAGACGAGTCGCTGGTAGATGTCATCGACGATGAGGAAGATGTCGCGTGCCTCACACAGCTCGACCAGGCCAGCGATGAGCGCCTCGCCATAGACGGCGCCCGACGGGTTGTTGGGGCTATTGACGATGATGGCGCGCGTCTTTTGTGTGATGGCGCGCTCGATGTCGGCCAGGCGTGGCTCGAAGTCCTCCCCCGTCTCCACGACGACCGGCTGCCCGCGCACCGCCTTGATCATCTCCGGGTAGCTCACCCAGTAGGGCGCCGTGATGATGACCTCGTCGCCGGGATCGATGGTGGCGAGGAGGGCCATGTAGAGCGAGGCCTTGGCGCCAGGCGAGATGACGATCTGAGAGGGGAGCACGTCCGCGCCGTAGTTCTCTCCCATGTATTGGGCGACGGCCGACTTGAGCGCGGGTGTGCCGGACGTCCCCGTGTATTTGAGCTCGGCGCTCGTGAGTTTGGCGCTCGCCGCGCGCACGGCGTCGATGGGCGTCTTGATGCGCGGCTCTCCGGTTCCGAGATGGACGACGCTGGCGCCCTGGGCGCGCAGGCGCTGGGCCTCCTCATTGAGGTGGAGGGTGGCGGAGGGCTGGACGGCTTGGGCGAGCTGACTGAGACGCATGGTCGGGAAGTCTTTCTCTTTTCAGGGAGAGGCAGCGCTGGCATCGGAACGACCGAACGAATGAGGCCAGGGCAGAGGAGAAGGCTCGACGCGAAAGAGCGCAGCGCTTTAGTGAAACACCGCGCGTTTTCAAGAGGCGGGATGCCTTGCGGCTCGGTCCGGTCCGAATTCGAGGACACGCCCTGAGGACTTATTCTTTAATTATCCCCTCGCGCCACTTGTCCGTGAAACGCCAGACTTCAAGAGAGCCTCTCTCGCAGCGGCTTGGTGAGTGCGTCGCCAATTGGACCAGGCGATAATGAATGCGGGTTCGATTTGGCGTTGGGTAAGGCGTCGAGTGACTCGTTGGATTTCTTGGATTGACCATCGAATGAGCCCGGGGCCTTTGTTTCGATCCGTTCAATTCTTTTTTGATTCATTCGTCTTTTCTTCAAGCCATTCGTTTGTTCGTCGACGAATGGCCGCCAATATGGCGAATGCACACAAGACCTGCGACACATGACGGTGCCAGCCATGCCACGAAGGTCTTTCATCATGATTCAATCCAAATTCATTCTGGGCTATTTCAAAGCATTCTTCGATTGCCCAACGATGACCTTTCAAATGAACCAGGCTTTCAATCGGGCTTCCTGCAGGATACCAAGTCGTGAAATATGCCAGTTCACCGTCAGGGATATTTCATCGAATCAGAAGACCGCGTGGCCATGAGCCGTGAAGACTACTCTTGAATTCGTCAGCGTGCAGATCCGCTAATTCCAGGTAATCCTAGCCATACGATGAGTGTGTGCCAATGCCGCGATACACAAGCAGCGAATACGCCTGTTTGGCAATTGGTGATTTTCCCGGCGCTGCCCGTGTATTGTCGCGATACTCCAGAGGAGGATTTGTCTTGTTTCAGAAATCCTGCCTCATCAATCGACAATACCGCATTTCTTTCCGACAAATGCTCAGCCACATAATCGCGCACCAAACCGCGCTATTCGTCGGCATTTCATCGATCGCGTCCAAGCAATGCCTGCTGACGCCATGGCCCAGAATCGCCAGTCACCACAGCGCGTGTCCATCCGGTTTTGTGTGGCCCTGAACTCAGTAGACATTTCAGAAAAAGACTGGCATTCACGACCGTTTGCTTTTGCGCAAACAAATGCCGTATCCTTTGCTCGATTTCACCTAACGACAATTCCAACGATTCGAGCATTTGAGCGGTTGAGCCTTGTTCCGTTAAAGATGTGTCGAACGTCCGAATCAATGGCGCTGAGCGACTTTTCATTCGACGATAAAAATCACGACTGTAGTGATAGTTCTCGCCAACACATTCTCCAGGTTCCAACCCGATCGAAAAGACACGGCTAAATCTCAAGAGATGGATGGGCGATAACATTTTACGGCATGAACCACTGGAAGAAGCTGTCTATGACCATCTTGGAAAATAGTATTTCTTCTTTATGTGGCTATATCGAAATAAGCAGCCAAAGCACCTGCTGAGCGTTTCCCTCATTTGCGGCTTCACAACTACGAGTTGAGATTTTAGAACGGGTCTATTGTTCTTGCGAAAGCTGGTGCACATTCCAGAATCCAATCCCAGCATTCAGAAAGTTTGTTTCATATTTCCTCCTCTCTGTGGAGGAATTCACCTCGCTGAACCTCAGCGACCTCACCCCATGAAGGAGTCGATTCCATGAACATCAAGTCCCTGCTGTGGGCCGTTGCCCTTGCCCTCCCCCTGACCCTGGCCGCCTGTGCCTCCAGTCCCGCGCCCGTCGCCACCGCCGCTGCCGAAGAAGGCAAGTCCTGCAAGAAGGGCGAGGATCACAAGGGCTGCGCCTGTGGCGAGAACTGCCCATGCGGCTGCGCCAAAGGCCAGGAGTGCAAGTGTGGTGGCGATGAGGGCTGCCCGTGCAACAAGGCCGCGCCCACTGCCGAGTAAGGACTCATCCATCGATGAGGACCGAGCAACGCGAAGGATGGGGAAAGCCAGAAGAGGCGCGAGGAGGGAGCTTCCAGACGGAAGTGACCAACGAAGCAACGAAGGCTGGCGTTTCACGGACAAGCGGAGCGGCGGGATAATCGATGGATAAGGCCTAAGCCTTCGGCATCGAGCGACTCGTCGTCCCAATCCCCCGCATCCATCATCCAAACTGGCCGGTGGATTTTTCGCGCCAGGCACTGTCTTCGAATCCGGTCCGAGCCTCCCTGACGCGCTTCTCTCGACGTCACCTCTCAAAACGGATTCGGCACGAGTCCAGACAGGGGGATTCATCCGCCCCCCCCCCTTGTCTGGAAAACATCGGCCTTTGGAGAGAAAGGGAGAGCCTCTTCTCGGAAAATCGATCGATTTGATTGATATTTTTCGGGAAACGATTAAATTTTATGACTTTATGTCGCGGCCATTCCTCGTGTTGGGAGTGGCCGCTCACTTTTTTCTGGAGCCAACAGCTCAAAATCAAAAATCGGAAGTGGAGGCCCAAGCGATGACTGTCGAGCGCATTCCCATGACCCATGTCGGCGTGCTTCGCCTGCGCGAGCAGGTCAAACGGCTCAAGACCATCGAGAAGCCAAAGAACATCCGCGACATCGAGGAGGCGCGCGCCCACGGCGACCTGAGCGAGAACGCCGAATACCACGCAGCCAAAGAGCGCCAGGGACAACTCGACGCCGAGATTCGGCACCTCGACGACATCCTCGGTCGAGCCGAGGTGATCGACGTGAGCAAGCTGTCGGGCGATCGCATCGTGTTCGGCGCCACGGTCGAACTAGAGGACGAGGCGGGGCACGGCATCACCTACCGGCTCGTGGGCGAATACGAGGCCGACATCAAAAGGGGCCTGCTCTCTGTGACCTCGCCCATTGCTCGCGCGCTCATCGGCCGCGAGATCGGCGACACGGTCCAGGTCCAGGCGCCAGGTGGGCTCAAGGAATACGAGATCATGGACGTCCGCTTCGAGGACTTCGACGCCGAGTAGGCGCAGCTCCCTGTGCCTGCCCGTCGTATTTGTGTCGCTCGACATCGACAGGGCGCTCACGGGGGGGGGGAAAGCTCCTCCAGAGATTTTCGACATGAATCCCAAAAGCATTCGAATCGCAGATGATGTCGCGGACGGCTTGGCCAAAGGCCAAGCCGTCGTCGCGCTCGAATCCTCTGTCCTGGCCCAGGGCCTGCCGTTCCCACACAACGTGGAATCCACGCGCGCCTGCTGTGAGGCCATCCGATCCCAGGGCGCCATACCAGCCGTCACGGCCATCATCGCGGGCACGCCCCACGTTGGCCTGAGCGAGGCTGACATCGACGCGCTCATCGCGCCCGAGAACAGAGCCCTCAAGGTCGGCCCGCGCGACTTTGCCGTGGCCGTTGCCCAGAGGCGCTATGGCGCGACCACCGTGGCGGGCACATGCGCGCTCGCGGACGCGGTCGGCATCCGGCTCTTCGCGACGGGCGGCATCGGCGGCGTACACCGCGAGGCTGACCAGACCTTCGACATCTCCCAAGATCTCCAGGTCATCGCCAAGAGCAGGGTCGCGGTCGTGACGGCTGGCGCCAAGGCCATCCTCGATCTGCCGCGCACGCTCGAAGTCCTGGAGACGCTCGCCGTCCCGGTCATCGGCCTCTGCACGAACCGCTTCCCCGCTTTTTACGTGAACGACAGCGGCCTCTCGATCGAGCACCGCGCCGACTCACCCGCCGACGCCGCGGACATCCTGCGCGCGCGCTGGGACGTGCTCGACGAGCGCGGCGGCGTGATCTTCGCCAACCCGATCGACGAGGCGCACGCCGCCGACCCAGACCTCATCGAGCGCGCCATCGCCACGGCGCTGGCCCAGGCCAAGGCGCAGGGCATCGCTGGCAAGGCCGTCACCCCATTCCTGCTCTCGGCCGTCGCGCATGAGACGCGCGGCGAGAGCATGAAGGCGAACCTCGCGCTGCTCGAAGGCAATGCCCGCATGGCCGCGCGCATCGCCGTGGCCCTCGCCGAACGATGACCGATCGAATCACTCGGCTCCGCGACGACCTCATCGCCTGGTTCGAACGCCACCAGCGCGACCTGCCGTGGCGCCGCCGCCGCGATGCCTATGCGGTGTGGCTCTCCGAGGTCATGCTGCAACAGACGCAGGTCGTGACGGTCGTCCCCTACTTCGAGCGCTTCCTCGCGCGCTTCCCGACCATCGCGGATCTGGCGGCGGCAGAGCTCGACGAGGTCCTCTCGATGTGGAGCGGGCTCGGCTACTACGCGCGCGCCCGCAACCTGCACCGCGCCGCGGGGATCATGGCGCAAGGAGGCATTCCGACGCGCGCGGTCGAGCTCCGAGCCTTGCCTGGTCTCGGGCCCTACACGGCGGCGGCCATTGCCTCGTTCGCGTTCGGCGAGGCCGTGCCCGTGCTCGACGGCAACGTGGCACGCGTGCTGTGCCGCCTGGAGGCGCTCGAGCTGCCAGACGACCAGAACCTCCCCGATCTCAAACAGCGCGCCGAAGTGTTCCTCGATCGTGCCCGGCCGGGCCCCTTCAACGAAGCCATGATGGAGCTCGGCGCGCTCATCTGCGTGCCGGGCGATCCGCGCTGCCTCGTCTGCCCTGTTGCCAAGCACTGCCGCGCCCATGCGCTCGGCCTCGAGAAGCGCCTGCCGCTCGCCCGTGTCCGGATCGAGAAAAAGCCCCTGCACCTGGCGTGCGGTGTGGTGCGCGACGGCGACGAACTCCTGCTCATTCGCCGGGCAGAAAAAGGGCTGTTCGGTGGCCTGTGGGAGCTGCCCAGCGTCGAGGTCGATCCGAACGCGCCAACGATCGACGTGAAGCGCGCGCTCCAAAAGATTGGACTCGACGCTCGATCTGCGAAGCCCATCGCCACTGTCCGGCGCACGCTCACGCACCGCCTGCTGACGATGGCGCTGTGGGACTGCGTGGCCACATCGAAGACGGCTTGGCGCGAGGGCCGCTTCGTCACCGAGGCGGACTGGCCCACGCTCGGCCTGTCCACGGCCATGCGCAAGGCCCTGGAAAAGGTCACGACAGCGACGCGCTGAGGCGCGTGCGAACGTGTCGAAAAAAAACGATTTACGAGGCGACAGATCTGGGCTGTTCCGCCGCGTCCTAGACCCAGATGCAGCGACCCAGATGCAGCGCTCTCGAAGGAAAGGAACGCCGATGACCCCGTCTCGCATCGACCCCATCAAGGCCCAAGAGATCGCTCGAGAGCTCCACGCGCCCTCTTGCTACCTCCCAGGCGCGCTGCTGGGCCTGATCATCGCCCTCGGGCTGGGCGGCTTCGGCGCCGGGCTGGGCCTGTTGGGCCTGGAGAAGCTCATGCTGTGGCACTCGGCACAGAACTGGGCGCCAAGCTCGGCGACGATCACGAGCGTCTGGACCCAAAAGCGGACCAGCAAAAGAGGCATTGTGACAGGCCACAGGCTCCACGCGAAATACTCCTGGAAGGAGCCCGGCTGTACGAAGGAGATCTGCCGCTTCTACCGAGGCGAGGCGCTCGCGATCGGCTCCGACAGCATCTTTCACAGAGGGGAATCGACCTCGAATTGGCTGCTCTATGGACAGCTGAAGAGCGCATCGACGTCAGGTCGTCCCTGGTGGCCCATCTTCGTGAACCCGGACGATCCGACCCAGGCCGTCCTCGATCGCTCGATGCCAGGCAGAAGCATCTTCTTGAACGTTCTGGTTGGCTCGTTCCTCTTGGCAGGGGGCATCTTCCTGGGGCTGCGCGCCTTCTTCTGGAAGGCCGCCAAGGCGCGCCGCGCGCGGCTCGTCCACCACTTCCCGAACGAACCCTGGATGCACGACGAGGGCTGGCTCACGGGCCAGCTGCGCAACACGACGGGGCACAGGCGGCTCTATGGCCTGCTGACCGGCATCCCGTTCGTGATCCTCCCCGCGCCTGCGGTCTTCCACGACCTCGTCCACGCTTCGGCCATCGTCCAGAACGAAGTGGGTCTCGTCGGCTGGCTGCCTCCCGTCGGACTTGCGATCATGGCCGTTGGCTTCATCCTGCACCAGCGCTGCAAGCGCTTTGGCAATGTCTGGCTCGAGCTGTTCGAGCGCCCGCTCAACCCTGGCGACACCCTCCGCGGCTGGATCCACCTGCCGCCGATGTCCTCGAGCGCGCCCTTCTCGGTCCACCTCAACCTGCGGTGCGAGGAGACGTGGACCACAGGCACGGGCAAGTATCGGAAGAACCACTCCCTGAAACTCCACGACGCCACGAGCGAGCTCGAGCTCAGCGGCGTGGACATCCAAGGTTTCGCCGTCGAGTTCGACATCCCCAAGGACGCGCCTGGCACGCTCCTGCCCGGCGACACTGACAGCAGCTGGAAGGACAACCATCAGCTCTCGTGGACCCTGAAGGCCTACGCCGCGATCGAAGGACCGGACCTGGATCTGAGCTTCCTGCTGCCCATCTTCTCGAGTGGGGTCACGCCCGAGCGCCCGGGATTGAGTGAGTCGTGGAGAGAGCAGGAAGGCGCCGACGTCCCAGAGATGGACCCTGCGCGCAGCCTGCCCGAGAGCTGGACGAGCGACGATGGCGACCCCAATCCCGACCCCGATGGCGAGCGCCTTCGCCGCTACTGATCCGCGTGGTCGGCCCACGCAGACAAGCCATCCACTCCACTCCTCTCCTCTCGTCTCGTCATCGTCGAATCGAGCCGAAAGGCGCGCAGATGAACCTAGCCAATACCGCCCTCGTCGAAGAGGAGACCGACGAGATCCTCCAGGCGCTCGATTCACCCTCTCGCTCTATCCCGGGCGCGCTGCTGGGCCCGATCATCTCCCTGGGGCGCGGCGGCCAGGGCATCGCGATAGGCCTCACCGCGCTCAACCACCGCGGACAGAACCTCACCGATCGAATCGAGCGAAAGGCACTCCTGCAAAAGCACAGGGATCCGGGCGATGCCGCGGTCACCTCACCCTTCGACCGGAAGACGCCCGTCCCGCTCACGCAAGAGCACCTGAAGAATCCAGACGAGGTCACGAGATCGAACCTCCAGATGCTGTTTTCCAGGATCGGCTCGACAGCTGGAGCAGTGGGCATTTTCTCGGGAGCGTTCGCCTGCTTTTGGAGGAACGACCGCGCGTGCCGAGCGCTGCTGCGCGGCCTCTTCCCGAAAGAGCCCTGGATGCACACCGAGGGATGGCACCTGCGCGAACTGCGCTCTTCCAATCGCCCTTCACAGGTCAGGCGTCGGGACCAGATGGACCCGTTGATCTCGATGCCGCTCACCGGGCTCGGTCTCATCGCCGTTGGCGTCAACCCGCATCGGCACTTCGAGCGCTTGGGCAGTGCCTGTCTCGAACCGTCCGAACGCCCGATCAGCGCTGGCGGGCGCCTCCGCACCTGGCTTTCCCTCCTGCCGCCGACGTTCACTGGTGAGGTCCCGGTCGAGCTCGACGTCGAATGCCAGGCGGCCTGGATCGAGCCTGGCGCTGGAGACAGGCGCGGAGGTGGAGAAGAGATGACGGCGAGCGCAAGACACAGCGCCACGCTTTCCAACTCCAGAAGCTCGACAGCGAGGCCCCGGAAGGCTTCGCGATCGACTTCAGCATCCCAGAGACCGCCGAACCCGGCACGATTCTGCCCGGCACCAGCAATCAACCTCTGGAAACCTGCCACCGGATCGCCTGGGCCCTGACGGTCCACGCCGAGTTCGATGGACCGGACCTCGACCAGAGCTTCGAGCCGCCCATCTTCGACAGTGCGGTGACACGCCAGCGATCGAGGCAGCTGGTGTCGTCGTCAGCAAGAGAGCAAGAGAGCACGCCGATCAGCGACCTTTCCATCATCGATGACGCTGGATCGCGAAGCAGCGGAACCTACCGATTCGCTCGTCATGCTCATTCACATCCCATCATCGATGACCCTGGATCGCGAAGCAGAGGATCTCGCCATGAACTCCCCAAACGCCGACGAACGATTGCCCCCAATGGACCGCACCGCGCTCGCCAAAGAGCTCGATGCGGTCGGGCGCTCCGTCTTCTGGCACATCGGAATCGCCCTCTCGCTCTGTCTCGTCGCCCTGGGCCTGTGGCTCGCGCTCACATCGCACGCGATGTTCAGGCTGTGGGCAGAGGCCCGGGCATGGGTCGAGGTCAAAGCCGTGGTGACGAAAGTCCAAGACGTGCCGCGTGACTTCAACCCCTTCGACATCTTCGACGACGTGCGCGCGACCTACACCTACGCGGCGCCGGGCTGTGAAGAGGGCGCCACCTCGCCCGTCGGGGCCATCGACGCTGGCGTGGACTGCACGCGCTCCTATGAGAGCCAGAGGCTCAGCCTCGGCATTTTCCACCCGGAACGCGACCTCATGGCCAAGACACTCCGCAGGATGGAATTCCACCGAGACCTTGTCTTTGCGGAACTCCGGGCTAAGGCCCCTCGCAGCGCCTGGGTCGATCCGAACGACCCCTCCCGCGCCACGCTCGACCGCACCTGTCCCTCCTATGGCATCGCCGTGTGCGCGGTCTTGGGGATGGCCTTCATGCAGCTCGGTGGCATGGGCGCCATCGGGCTCTTCTCGAGGAGCGCCGACGGCAAACGCGTGCGCCTGCTGATGAAGCGCTACCCGTGTCAGCCGTGGATGCACGAGGTGGGGTGGGCCATTGGTCACATCCAAAGCAGCGTGCCTGTCCGCGGCCTGAACTACCTCCTGCTGGGCACGCTGCTCGTCGCCGTCCCGCTGGCCTTCATCCTTCACCCAGACTTCTCCGCACTGGTGGAGGGCTCCCTTTGGCAGCGCCTCTTCACCTTGGCTCTGCCACCCATCGGTCTGGCCTTCATCACCATCGGCGCCATCCTTCACCGGCGCTGGAGGCGCTTCAGCGGCGCGTGGCTCGAACTGAACGAACTGCCGCTCCAGCCAGGCGAACACCTGCACGGCTGGGTTCATCTGCCGGAGGTGCTCTCAGTCGGCCCCATCGACGTGAAGCAAGTCCTCACCTGCGTCGAGACGTGGACCACGGACCTCAACAAAGGCCAGCGCATCCACACGCAGAAGCTGCATGAGGCGGAACGCCGCCTCACGCTCGATGGCAGAGGTATGAAGGATTTCCCCGTCGAGTTCGACATCCCGCAAAGCGTGCCGTGCGCCTTCTCTCTGGGCCTCTTCGACACGAAGGAGAACCACGAGATCGTCTGGACGCTCCATGTCAGCGCAGCGATCGATGGGCCGAACATGGACCTGAACTTCAAGGTGCCCGTCTTCGACACGCTCGCTCAGCGCGATGTCAGCGACCTGCGCGCTCCGATTCAACATGGAGCCGACATCGACGACGCCCGGCTCTTGACCGACGGGACAAAGGCGCTGCCGCCCAAGAGCTGAACCAACGGCGCGCTCTCTTTCTCTCTCTATCGCTCGCGCTCCTCCTCGGTTCGCCGATCGAGCCAAGCTCACCCTGGGCTGCGAGGAGACGTGGAGCACATCGACAGGCTCCGGAGAGGACCCGCGCACGGATGACCACCACGGCCTGAAGCACCACGAGGAATCGCGCGACCTCAGGCTCGATAGTGGGCTGGGCTTCCCTGTTCCCGCGGACGCGCCGGGCACGCGCTCAGCGCTCATCCCTCGATGAGGACCGAACTCCGCGAAGGATGAGGAAAGTCAGAGGCCGCGCGAAGGACGGGGAATGCCAGAGGGAAGAGACCGACGAAGCAACGAAGGCTGGCGGTTCACGGACGAGCTTTGGCGACGGGGGAATCGAGGGATGAGTCCTAAGTCCTTCAAGAGACTGCCTGGGCCGTGAAGGGGCGCGCCGCGATCGACGGACCGAACCTGGAGCCGAGCTGCAAGGTGCCGGTCTTCATCGTCTCTGAATCCGAAGACCTCGGTTCGGACGGCGACCATCAGATCGGCTGCGCAATCGACGGTTGGCAGAGCCCGTAAGCTGCTTGAGATCGAGCGCTCCACTTCGTCCATTCGGTCCACCAGCTCACAGCATCGAGAGCGAATCGACATCGATCGAGACGCGCACGTCGCCTTTGAGGCGTGCCGTCTCTTGTTCGATGGCCGATGCAACGGGCACGAGCGATCGCGCCGTCGGTCCCTTGAAGAGCATCTGCCAGCGCACGCGGCCCTTGAGCTTGGAGATGGGTGCGGGCGCAGGGCCAAGGAGACGGAGAGCATCCGTCGATCGTCGGATCGCCTCTTCTGCCGCGCGCCTGAGTTGGTGCGCTGCCTCTGCCGTGGCGCGCGGATCGCGGCCATCGAGGCGGCACGTCATCAGGCGGCAGAACGGTGGGTAGTGGAACGCCTTGCGGATGGCGAGCTCACGCGCGGCAAAGCCCTCGAAGTCGTGGCCAACCACGCGCGCGACTGCTGGTGATTCGGGCAGGAAGGTTTGGACGAGCACCTCGCCCGGCTCCTGACCTCTGCCAGCGCGGCCCGCGACCTGGGTGAGGAGCTGGAACGTCCGCTCCGACGCGCGAAAATCGGGGAGGTTGAGGGCCAGGTCGGCGAGCAGCACGCCCACGAGCAGCACGCCCGGAAAATCGTGGCCCTTGGCGACCATTTGCGTGCCGATGAGGATGTCGCGATCGCCTCGCGCAAACGCGGACAGGCGCGCGGTGAGCTCGTCGGGCCGCGCGGCAGTGTCGCGATCGAGGCGCTCCACGCGGGCACTGGGAAACAGTCGACTGAGCTCGGATTCGACCTGTTCGGTGCCCATGCCCAGCCGCTCGATGCGGCCGCCGCAGGTGGGGCAGCGCTCGGGCAGCGGGCAGCGCTCGCCGCAGTAGTGGCACAGCAGCTCGTCGCGCAGCTGGTGGTGCGTGAGGCTGACCGCGCAGTTCGGACACGTGAGCGACTGACCGCAGGAGAGGCACAGGTGGTAGGTCGAAGTGCCGCGCCGGTTGAGGAACAGGATGGTTTGGCGGCCTCTGTCGAGCGTGGCCTCGATGGCGGCTTCGAGCTCTGGTGAGAAGAGCGGCGCCTGAGCGCGCGGCAGGTCCTCGGCACGCGCGCACGCGCTGACGGGTTGGGTCGCTCGCGGCACGCTAGAGCCGTAATCGACGGCGGGTTCGGCGACTTGCTTCACACGCTCTTCTTCGGCGCGCATCCGAATCCGGCCAGCGAGCTGTGGGAAAGCCGCGGCGATGTGTCCGTGGCTGGCGCGCAGGTCGATGAGCTTGACCGCGGGCATGGGGCGATCGTCCACGCGATGGTCGAGCCGCAGAAGCGCGTAGCGACCGGTCTGCGCGTTGTGCAGCGTCTCGAGCGATGGGGTGGCCGAGCCGAGGATGACGGGGCAGGCCTGGTGCTGGGCGCGGACCACGGCCAGATCACGGGCGCTGTAGCGAAAGCCGTCGTCCTGCTTGAACGAGCCGTCGTGCTCCTCATCGACGATGACCATGCCGAGGCGTTGGACAGGCGCAAAGATGGCCGATCGCACCCCGACCGCGAGCGGCGCGCGGCCCTCGCGCAGGCGTCGCCACTCGGCCAGGCGCTCGGTGTCGCGCAGGCCAGAGTGGAGCAGGGCCACCTTCTCGCCAAAGCGCGCCCTGAACCTGCCCACGAGCTGCGGCGTGAGCGCGATCTCTGGAACGAGCACCAACGCGCCCAGATCGAGAGAAAGCGCTCGCTCGATGGCGCGCAGATAGACCTCGGTCTTGCCCGAACCAGTCACACCGTGGAGCAGGAAGGGCGCGAATCTGCCCGCGTCGAGGGCCTCATGAATCGCGTCGAGGGCACTCGATTGTTCGGAGGTCGGGTGAACAGGAGACGATTGACCCGCGATGTGTTGGTTGATGGGCGCGGCCTGGCGATCCGCGAGCCATGTCCGACAGAGGCCTTGATCGATGAGGCGGCGCAGCGACTCGCGACTCGACGAGGAAGGCAGCGCAGCGAACAGCTCTTCGAGCGGGACGCCTGCCTCGGGCGCGGCGCGCAGGTAGTCGAGCAGGGCCTTCATGCGGGTGCCACGCGGCGAGGCAGATGCGCTCATCCCTGACTCGGTGAGCGCGACCCACTCGGCCAGCGCGCGCGAGGCAGGCGAAGTGCTCGGCGTGTCCAGGCCAGAGAGCGCGGGCGGCAGCGCGGCGCGCAGGACCTCACCGAGCGGGTGGCGATAATAGCGAGCGGCCCAGTCCAGAAGCTTGAGGAGTGGCGCGTCGAAGAGCGGGCCATCGTCGAGGAGGGCCGCGATATCGCGCAGGCCCTTGGGCGGCAGACCGTCGTCTGGACCGAGCGCAAAGCCAACGGCGCGGCTGCGTCCGAATGGGACGATCAGGCGACGGCCTGGCTCGATCGATCCCCCCATCTGTGGCGGCAGCCGGTAGGTGAACGGCCCAGACACTGGGCGGCCAACCGCGACTTTGATGAGGCATCCCTCCAACGCTCTGACTCCTCGCTGCTCGATCTTCCGCCCGCTTCAGGCAGATTGAAGGCGCGGCGCATCCGCTGATTTTGGACAATACGCAATCGCGTTTTCAGCCCAGCGGCGGCGTATGGCGCGGCCAGCCTCTTCCACAAGCGAGAGAGGGAGTTTCCTGAGGACTACAGTTGCTGTTTTCGTTTTTGGACGATCCAATGCGGTTCAATCAGAGGAAAGCCGGATCGCGGAGGCCTCAGAATTTCTCCAGATTCCCAATTGATAGCAGGTAATCGCTATCCTCAGGGCAATCGAGTTCTAAATTTTCGCTCTGGCGAGGTGAAGCGCTTCGTGAACGATGGGCTTTTTGCCGCGGTCGATGGCTCGATGCTCGGCAGGAGGACGTTCAGACAGATGCCACG
>JAISIF010000139.1 GCA_031262165.1 Myxococcales bacterium
ATGAAGACACGGTGTCTCTCCTATTTGTTGATTGTCTCGGTGCTCCTGGCATCCATTGGCTGTGCGCACATGGATTCCACGGGCACGGTCAGGTTCGCGCCAGATGCCGAGGCGAATTACCAGCTCGGTCTCAAATCAGTGGATGATCGTCGGTATTTGGACGCGATGCAGTTCTTCGAACACATCCGCTATCGGCACCCGTATTCATCCGTCGCGGCGCTCGCCGATCTGGCCATCGCGGATACCTATTTCGTCCAGGACAAATTCACCGAAGCAATCGAGGGCTATCGGAATTTCGTCAAACTGCGACCGAACCACCCCAAAGTCGATTATGCCGAATTCCGAATCGCTCTATCGTATTATAAAGACATCCCGATTGATTTCTTTTTATTTCCGCCTTCGTATGAAAAGGATCAGTCCGCGGTCCGAGGCGCTGCTGCCCATTTCGAACTCTTCCTGCGCAAATACCCGGAATCTGAATTCGTCCCAGAGGCTCGGGAAAAGCTCACCGAGGTGCGTGAGCGCCTGGTGGACCATGAGATGAGCATTGCGGCCTTTTACCGCCATCACGATCGCTACACGTCGGCGGCGGTCCGCTTCGAGCGCGTGATCCATGACTTCCCCGCCAGCAAGCGCGTCGGAGAAGCGCTGCTCGGCCTGGCCGACGCCAGACTCCACCTGCAGGAGCCCATGAAAGCGCGCGAGGCCCTCGAAAAGCTCATCCGGGACTACCCCGAGGATGTGCATCGGGCCGAAGCAGAGGCGCGCCTCGCGAAGATTCCCGAGTCGCCCGCTGCCACGGAATCAAAAGAATCAGGCTCAGTATCAACGGAATGAACACATCTCTTTTTCGAATCAGGAAATCGAGGGCGGATGAGAATCCGCCCTTTTTATTTTTTCAAAATGTTTCACCCATACATTTCGATTCATTCGATTCACGAGAGGACACAAGAAAGCCATTGACACCCCAGAGGGGGATCCCTCAAAGCGCCGCCCGCCTCGAGATACCCCTTTTTTCGATAATCCAATCATTGGATGGATTGTCGAGGACAACCTGAACAGGTGAATTCGTGATGAATATGTATGCGTTTCTGCTCACGGCATTGCTTTCTCAATCCGCCACTCCCAATGCGCAGGTCCCACCACCCGACGCTGAAGCCCCTGCCCCTCAGACAGCCCAGGAGCAAATGCCCATGGCACCGGCGAGTGTGCCCGATCCGGTGCGCCTCCAGCTACAGCCCCGGGTCTCCACCTCGGCCAAGGCAGAGCCGCAGTCGCAGGCCGCCGCTGCCGATTCGACAGGAGAAGAGGGCCTGCCGATCCTGACCCTGACCCAGGCCCTCCGAGAGGCCGACAAGCGCAACCCGTCGCTGGAAGAGGCCCGCACCCAGCTCGTCCAAGCCCAGCTCTATTCGCGGAAGGCCTGGGCCAACTACCTCCCCCAAATCAGCGCGGGCGCTTCCTACACGCACCAGAGCGAGGGGAGCGTGGTCTCGCCCTCCAAGGTCATCATCACGGGCGTCGATCCCACGACGGATGCGCCCACGGGGATCGCGATCAGCGATCCGACGAGCGACATCTACATGAATGTGGGCGTGGACACGTTTGCCGCCCAGCTCTCGCTGCAGCAGCCCCTCATCGTCCCAGCGCTCTGGGCGGCCATCAAGAGCACCTACATCGCCGAGCGCATGGTCGATCTGACGGTCGAGAACGTGCGCCGCGAGCTGCTCTTCGGCGTCTCGCAGCTCTACTTTGGCGCGGCCACGCTCAAGGAGACGATCGCCGTGCGCAAGCGGATGCTGACGAACACGGAGGCGCACGAGCGCGATGCGCGGGTCCGCTTCGAGGCTGGCGTGGCGCCCAAGATTCAACTCATCCGAGCCCAGATCGACACGGTGGCCGCGCAGCAGCAGGTGCTCCAGGCCGAGAACAGCTACCTGACGGCCAAACTCTCGCTCGCGGCGCTCCTCGACCGCGACGACGTGAACTTCGACGTGGAGGTCCCAGAGCCAGTGACCGCGCCACAGGGCTCGATGGAAGAGCTGCTCGATACCGCGAACACCAAGCGGCCCGACCTCCTCTCCGCGCGCGACAACGTCAAGGTCGCCGAATACGGGATGGATCAGGCGGTGCTCTCCTATCTGCCCAACCTCTTCCTCACGGCCGCCTATCAGTGGGCGCGCCCCTCCTACGAGATCTCCGAGTCCATGCAGGCGATGATGGACTTGCAGGGATCGGCCATGACCGACGATCAGAAGTGGGTGAAGTCCTGGAACATCGGTCTGGCCCTGAGTTGGACCATCTGGGACGGCGGCCTGCGCGAGGTGACGCTCAAGGAGAACAGCGCCAAGATCACGGCGGCCAACGCGGCGCTGCGTGGCAAAGAGGCAGCGGTGCGCGAAGAGGTGCGCAGCGCCGTCGTGAGTCTGGAGAGCGCGCAGTCGAACATCGTGAGCGCCCAGGAGCAGCTCAAGCTCGCGCGGGAGAACAGCGACATGGTGAGCGTCAACTACAACGCGGGCGTGGCCACCCAGCTCGATGTCTCGGACGCCAACACCACGCTCATCGGGGCGGAGCTGAACCTGCTCGCCCAGACGCTTCAGGCGCAGATCTCGGCGCTCTCTCTCGTCAAAGCCGCGGGGCTCTTCGATCCGCCCAGAACCGACGACAAGTCTGGTTCGGAAAATACGAAATGAGCGCGTCTCGGTCCGAATCGATGGGGAAGTCCTCAGGACGTATTCCTCAATTATCCCGTCGCCCCACTCGTCCGTGAAACGCCAGCCTTCGTTGCTTCGCTCTTCACTTCCGTCAAAGAAGATCCCGCCTCGCGCCTCGTCTGGCATTCCCCGTCCTGCGCGGTGCAAAGGTCCTCATGAAGGGAGAAGTCCTTGGGGATTGGCAGGGGCGCGATTCATCGCGCCCTTTCGTTCGACATGACCACTCTGCCCCGGCTCTTTGGGCTGCCTGCCTCTGAGGACGAAGCCGAGTCCCGTCTCACCCGATGAACATCGCGTCCCCATACGAAAAGAACCGATAGCGCCGTTCGATGGCGTCCTCATAGGCAGCGCGGAGGTGTTCCCACGAGCACAGGGCGCTGACGAGCATGAGGAGCGTGGACTTGGGCAGGTGGAAGTTGGTCAGGAGCGCGTCCACGACGCGGAAGCGGTAGCCCGGATAGATGAAGAGCTGTGAGAGGCCCTCGGTCGCCCGGAGCGCGCCGTCGCCGCTCAGCTGGGCGGCCGTCTCCAGGGCGCGCGTGGCGGTCGTGCCCACGGCGATGACACGGTGGCGCGCTTGCCTGGTGTCCCGAACGGCCCGCGCCACGGCGTCGGACACCTCGAAGCGCTCGGCGTGCATCACGTGCCGCTCGACGTCGTCCACCCGCACGGGGAGGAAGGTCCCGGCGCCGACGTAGAGCGTCACCTTCTCGATCCGCGCGCCGCGCGCTCGGCACTGGTCCAGGAGCGCGTCGGTGAAGTGCAGGCCTGCCGTGGGCGCCGCGACCGCGCCCGGGCGATGGGCAAAGACGGTCTGATAGCGCTCGGCATCCTCTGGGCTGGGTGCGCGCCGGATGTAGGGCGGCAAGGGCAGCGCGCCGACGCGCTCGAGCTCGACGGCAAAGGCGTCGGGCGCCGACTCGAAGCGGACGTCGTAGGTGCCCTCACCAGGCGCGGCGATCACCGTGGCGCGCAGCCCATCGAAGTCGAGCCGCGCCCCGGGCGCGATGGCCTTGGAGGCCTTGCCCAGACAGCGCCAGTCACAGTGCGCCGCGTTGCCCAGGGGCAGGGTGAGGAGCAGCTCGACCTTGCCGCCGGTCGCGATCTTGTGGCCACGCAGGCGCGCCGGGATGACGCGCGCGTCGTTCAGCACGAGCAGGTCGCCAGGCCTCAGGAGATTGGGGAAGTCACGGAAGACCTTGTGGCCGCGCTCGCCGGTCTGGCGATCGAGCGTCATCAGGCGGGAGGCATCGCGCTCTGACAGCGGTTCCTGCGCGATGAGGGCTTCGGGAAGGGGATAGTCGAATTGGCTGAGTTTCATGAGAGGGCGGCGGCGCCTGCGTCAGCCCAGCGCTTTTGTCAAGGCGCGGAGAAAGAGTGGAATAGAAAGGCAAAAGGGCTGGGGAATGTTTTGAGGCGCGCGGCACGATTATGTCGAAAAGATAGGAGACATATTCATTCAGAAAATCGGCTGGACAAAGGGAGGCGCTTCCTCCACAGGGCGCGCGCTCTTGGGCAAATGCCGATCGCCAGAGGGCGTCAAGCATGAGGACGATGCGACGATGAGAGATGGTTTGTTGGTTCTGCCGGAGTCGATTGATTTAGGTGACATTACCGTTCGGGATGGACTCCAAGCATTGGAGCATTTTTTTTCGACCGATCAAAAGCTGAGATTGGCCGAGGAACTCATTCTCAGTGGATTTCAGCACGTCGAGCTCACGAACTTCGGTCACCCCAAATACCTGCCTCAATTCGCCGACGCCGAAGTGCTGCTCGATCGCCTCTTCGACAGTGAGCGCGTAGGCCACCTGCTGCGGCAGAACGGCGGCACGGTGACGGTGACGGCGGTCACCATCAACGAGCGCGCGGTCGATCGGGCGCTGGACTACAAGGCGCGGCGCGGTCACGGCCCAGACATACTGCTCCAGATGGTCTCGACCGACCCCCTGCACCACAAGGTCAACTCTGGGACCACGCTCGACGACTACTGGGCCATGACCGAGCGCTGCACGGCCAAGGCTGCGCAAGCTGGCATGGCCATGTGCGGCACGGTCAGCACCATCTGGGGATCGCCGCTCGCGGACCGTCAGACCACGCTGGACACGGCCATCGAGTTCGCGCGCCGCTACCTCGAGCTGGGCGCTGCCTACATCGAGCACGCGGACCACGATGGCTCGGCCGACCCAGCGCGCGTCTATGACTATTTCCGGCGCGTGCTCGACCCAGCGCGCCTGGGCGAGTTCGCCGATCCCAAGTTCCACCTCGCGCACTTCCACTCGACGCGCGGGATGGGGCTCGCCAACTACCTGGCCGCGCTTCAGGCGGGCGTGCGGCGCTTCGAGTCCACGCTGAGCGGCGTCGGCGGCCAGCCCGCCAACATCGTCGACGGTCGACTCGTGGGCGGGACAGGCGCCTACTACCACGCGGCGCACAGCCTCTGTGGCCTGGTCGGGACCGAGGACTTCGTGATCATGGCCGAGGCCATGGGCATCCGCACTGGGATCGACATCGAGCGCCTCCTCGGCACGGGTCGCCTGTTCCGGGACGAGTTCCTCGCGTTCACGCAGGCCGACGTCGAGGTCTGGGCGGAGCGCGTCTCAGAGCTGACTGGGCTCGCGGCCACTCGGATCGAGGGCGCGCGTGGCCTCGGCGATCTGCGGGAGGCAGAGCTCGCCGCAGCGGCAGAGCGCCTGGCCGTGGCGCACGAGCAACCCATCGAGTCGGCGCGCCAGAGCGTCGAGGGCCTGCTCCGGACCATCTTCGACCTCCGCTCGCGCGGCGCCTGGGCGCCCTCCCGCGCCGAGACGCTCGACAGCGGCCTGCCGCCCTCGCCTCACCTGATGAAATACCTCAGGAGAGGATGAGCGCATTGACAGGGAACCCCGATTGGGTTGAGTCGCGCGCGGCGGCTCGAAGTCGAGGCGAGGCCCTCGGTTGAGCCAACGGGAGAGACATCATGGCGACGACGATGAAGCGGCGGCTGATCCTGGCGATGGGCATCGCGCTCGGCCTCTGCCTGGGGGTGGGGGTGGGCTGTGGCGAGGAGATCTCCGACGAGGATGATCCCTTTGTCCAGGGAGGCGGGAACAAGGAGCGCATCACCCTTCGGCTTCTCTGGCTGTGCAATGGAGAGATTTGTGCCGAGGCAGCGCATGGGATCGAGGACATGTATGTCTTCATCGCCAGAGACGAGGCCGCGTTCAGGGCAGAGAATTATTCATTCGAGAGCTCCCCCAAGCCGACGGCCCTTTATCAGGGAATGAAGATCAACAATGTTCCCGTGGGACGCTATTATTTCCTAATCGCCGGTGCCAACGCTTCAGGTGAATGGGTGGCGGGATGTAAGGGGATGCAGGAATTGACGGCGACCATGGTTGAATTGTTGTGTGATATGACGATTTGACGACATGGTCTGATTGTTTGAATACGAAAAGACCCGATGAATGAATCGGGTCTTTTTTATATTCATTGGCCAATCCAGGTCGCCAACGGCATCACGTCTTCGCCACCAGGGCGAACTTCAGCAGGTGTGATCCAATCAGGAACTGATCGCCGTCGAAGATGGGGCGCCGACCCTGGGCGCGAACGAAGGTCCCGTTCGAGGAGTTCAGGTCGGTCAGGATGGCGAGGTTGCCCTCGATGAGGAGCTGGGCGTGGCGCCCAGAGATGAAGCTGTCCGTCGGGAAGCAGACGACGTCGCCCTTTTCCCGGCCGATGAGGGCGCTGCCATCGCGCAAGAGAAAGACATCGCCCACGAGGCCGCCTTCCAAAAGGTCGATGAGGCGGGCGCGGAACGAGACGCTCGGCGCGCCCCAGAAGCCTGGCAGGGGCATGTGATCGGCGGGTTCCAGCGCTTGGAGCAGAAAGCGGTGGCTGCCCATGCGCAGCTCGCACGGAAGCAGGAGCGCCTCGCTGTCGCGGATGCGGCGGAACAGGCCATCGCCACCGCCGAGTTCCTCGATGAAGAGCGTGCCTGCCTGAAGGCAGAGGCGCACCCGCGCCTGGTCTATCTCTGGAGAGCCCTCGGGAAGGCCATCCGCGTCGGAGTTCAGCAGCAGCTCGCTCTGGAGCAGGGGAAACTCGGTGACGATCCCGCCGTTGGCCCGGACGATGGAGAGCATGAACAGGCCGCGCTCCATCGCGCTGTCAGATGATTCCGGGGTCTCCCAGGGGAGGGCGTCAGCCAGTTCACACATGATGCATCGCATTTGATCGAGGGAACGCGGTTTCTGGCATCGGGGACAGACAGACATCTCGATGACCCTTCGAGGAAAAAGAAAAAGTAAAAGACCAAGGGCTTATCCCTCAATTATCCCGTCGTCAGAGCTTGTCCGTGAAACGCCAGCCTTCGTTGCGTCGCTCTTCACTTCCGTCAAAGGAGCTCCCGCCTCGCGCCTCGTCTGGCTTTCCCCATCCTTCGCGGTGCTCGGTCCTAATTAAGGGATAAGTTCTAAACACTCTGACCAATGATACGACTCGATTCAAGGAAGATCGAAGCGTTGGATCAGGGGCATCGAGTTCTATTTTTTAATTGTCGATGTCGAATCGGGAGTCACGAGCAAGGAAGGGAGCGGGGGGCGCGCGGGC
>JAISIF010000151.1 GCA_031262165.1 Myxococcales bacterium
TAGGGGCGTTGCGAAGAGCGCCCTGCGGTCGTCATTCGACACAAACACGACGGGCGTTGCACGCAACGCCCCTACAGATCCCGATTCGAGATTAAAAAAATAGAACTCGATTGCCCTGAGGAAAATCCCAGAAGAAGTTTTGTTTTATTGCAGGGCACCATAGATGGCACTTCTAATTGAATGGTTTTACAGACGAGTGGATTTGCCCAACTGTCTGACAAACGAATAATAAATAGATTAAACCAATAAAAATCCCCCGCCACCGAATTCATCCGGCAACGGGGGATTTCATTATCCAACAAACGAATTGGATGTGGCGCGAATTACATCATTCCGCCCATGCCACCCATTCCGCCCATGCCGCCGCCCATTCCAGCGCCCATGCCCTTGTCGTCAGCCTTGGGCTTCTCGGCGATCATGGCTTCGGTGGTGAGCATCAGGCCTGCGACCGACGCCGCGTTGACGAGTGCGGTGCGCGAGACCTTGGTTGGGTCGATGACGCCAGCCTTGACGAGATCTTCATAGACGCCCGTGCCAGCGTTGAAGCCGTAGTTCTGCTCGTTCGACTCCTTGACCTTGTTGACCGTGACGCTGCCCTCGATGCCGCCGTTCTCGGCGATCTGGCGCAGAGGCTCTTCGAGCGAGCGCTTGACGATCTGGACGCCGAACGACTCGGCACCCTTGGCATCGACCTTGTCGAGCTGCGGGATGCAGCGGATGAAGGCAACCCCGCCGCCAGGGACGATGCCCTCTTCGACTGCGGCGCGTGTGGCGTTGAGCGCATCCTCGACGCGGGCCTTCTTTTCCTTCATCTCGGTCTCGGTCGCAGCGCCGACATTGATGACGGCCACGCCGCCGACCAGCTTGGCCAGGCGCTCCTGGAGCTTCTCTTTGTCGTAGTCGGAGGAGGTGTTGTCGATCTGGTTGCGGATCTGCTTCACGCGGGCCTGGATGTCGGCCTTCTCACCGACGCCGTCGATGATCGTCGTGTTGTCCTTGGTGATGGTGACGCGCTTGGCGCGGCCCAGGTCCTTGAGCGAGATGGTATCGAGCTTGATGCCCATCTCCTCGGCCACCAGGCGACCACCCGTGAGCACGGCGATGTCTTCGAGCATGGCTTTGCGGCGATCGCCGAAGCCAGGCGCCTTGACGGCTGCCACCTGGAGCGTGCCGCGCAGCTTGTTGACGACGAGCGTGGCCAGAGCCTCACCCTCGATGTCCTCTGCCACGATGACGAGCGGTTTTCCCGAGCGCGCCACCTGCTCGAGGATGGGGAGCAGGTCCTTCATCGCGGAGATCTTCTTCTCGTTGATGAGGATGAACGGGTCTTCGAGGCTGGCCTCCATGCGCTCCGGATCGGTGACGAAGTAGGGCGAGAGGTAGCCGCGGTCGAACTGCATGCCCTCGACGACATCGAGCGTGGTCTCCAGGCCTTTGGCCTCTTCGACCGTGATGACGCCCTCTTTGCCGACCTTGTCCATGGCCTCGGCAATGATGTTGCCGATGGTCGTGTCGCCGTTCGCGGAGATGGTGCCGACCTGGGCGATCTCTTTGGCGTCCTTGGTCTGCTGCGACATTTTCTTGAGCGACTCTGTCACGGACACGACGGCCTTCTCGATGCCGCGCTTGATCTCCATCGGGTTGTGGCCCGCCGCGACGAGCTTGCTGCCCTCGCGATAGATGGCCTGCGCGAGCACGGTCGCGGTCGTGGTGCCGTCACCGGCCACGTCTGATGTCTTGGAGGCAACCTCTTTGACCATCTGGGCGCCCATGTTCTCGAACTTGTTCTCGAGATCGATCTCCTTGGCGACTGTGACGCCGTCCTTGGTGATGGTCGGCGAGCCGAAGCTCTTCTCGATGACGACGTTGCGGCCCTTGGGCCCCAGAGTGACCTTGACCGCGTCGGCCAGGGTGTTGACGCCGCGCAGGATGGACTCGCGCGCTTTGCCTTCGAAAATGATTTCCTTAGCCATGATTTCTTTTCCTTCCTGTTTCTGAAAAAGACGGTCCGGTCATCGACTCACGATTCAATCAAACAATCGAATTGAATGATTTTGAATGATTCAATGAAGCCAGACGCATTCAATGAATGAAAACGGTAGGGGATTAGCCCTCGATGACGCCCAGGACATCCTCTTCGCGCAGGATGAGATGCTCCTCGCCGTCGATCTTGATCTCGGTGCCCGAATACTTGCCGAAGAGCACGCGATCGCCTTCCTTCAGGTCGAGAGGGCGAACCTTACCATCCTCCATCACCTTGCCCTTGCCAGCGGCGACGATGATCCCTTCGAGCGGCTTCTCTTTGGCGCTGTCGGGGATGATGATGCCACCCTTGGTCTTCTCTTCTTCCTGAACGCGCTTGACGATGACGCGATCCTGCAATGGACGAATCTTCATTGATACTTCTCCATGACGTTGGAAATGCCTTTTCTGATTTTTCAAAAACTCAAGAAAAACAAAAAAGGCATTGGTTGATGGTTTGATTTTCGACGCTTCGAACAAATATCCCTGTCGAAAGCGCGCCGTAAGCTAACCATCGCGATCGAGCCGTCAAGCGGGCGGACGTTTTTCTGGGGTGAGGCGGACAAAACAAGGGCTAACTATTTGATTTTATTGATGAATTTAATTCGGGCGAGGTTGCTGGAAGAGGCGCGAGGAGGGCGGGATGGACGGCAAGGGCGCGGTGCCGTTCGCCCCTTCAATTTCATTTCGATGCAACGAATCAAAATCCAAATAAAAACAAATCAGCCCCGCGAATCGGATCACGAGGCTGTGTTTAACAGAGCGTTCCAATGAATGAATGATTCCGCTATCGCTCCCTCGGCTTCAGCTCGCCCGCAGCCTTGCGCGCGTCGATCGGGCGGCGCGACGCCGGTCGAACCTCGGATGAACTCGATGTCGCTCGATCCGCCTTCAGCGCGCCAAAGCGCACGTCGGCACGCGTGCCCGTTGGCAGCCCGTCTGGCCTGATCGCGCTCGGCAATGCCTCGACTTGGGACGAGAGGAGCGCTCGGCAGAGCTTGGAGAGTTCGATGCCAGCGGATAGCAGGTCGCGATCGAAGGTCAGCGGCGCGGGTCTGTGGAGGTGTCGCGCCTTCAGGTCGAGGAGAAAGGCATCGAGCCGGACATTGCCCTGGCCATCGCCCGACAGCACGCCGCCCATGACGCGCGAGAAGCCCAACTTCAGCGCGGCGTCGATGACCCGCGCGTCCACGCGGTTCTCGGCCAGGAGATCGAGCAGTGTCGCGAGCGGATCAGCGTGCGGCCGACGGAAGAGGAGCTTCGCCTCAGCCTCCTTCGTGAGTTCGACCATCTGGACGAGCGCCTGCCTCGACGAAGGCATCAGCGCGCGGACGAGGTGACGGCCCGGCGCCAAGTCCCGCACGAGCAGCGGCGTGCTCCCGACCGATCGGCCATCCACTTCGACGCGCGCGCCAGCTGGGAGCGAATCGATAGAGAGATTCGATCGAGAGTTCTCGGCGAGCTGAGCGCGCAGCGTTTGGACTTTGCGCGAGAAGATCGGGCTCGCCTTCTCTTCAGGGAGCGGTGCGTCGGGTGAGAAGATGAGCGCCTGCCGCAACCCTGCTTGGGCCTCGTCGTCGCGACCGCGCTGAAACAGCGCCAGGGCGCGAGCGGAGTGCGCCTGAGCGATGAGGGCAATGTCGCCGCCTGTCTCGAATGCCGCGATCGCCTCGTTCAACGATGCGATGGCAGCGTCGATCGATCTGGCCTCCGCGTGTTGGCGCGCGGCGTCGAGCGCGCGGCGGCCTGCCTCCAGCGCTGTCAGTGAAGCCAGGTCCGGCGCGATTGACATGGCCTCTGCCTCAGCGATGTCCTGCCGATTCAGCTCGGCCGTCAGCAGATCGCGCAGCGTCTCTCCTGCCCCGAGCTCGACCGAACCATCGAGCGCCACGAGCGGCAACACGGCGATCTTGGGGATGGGATCAGCGCGCACGAGCGTCGTGAAGGCGAGCAGACAGCCCAGGATCACGAAGAGGCACACAGGAAAATTCATCCCAATCGTAGGGGCAGTCCCCTGTGTCTGCCCGTCGTGTGGGATCGCGTCACCTGTCACAGGGCGGCCACGGAGGGCTGCCCCTGCGGACAAACACGCATCTGAAAATCTCTGTCGAACCGAGCTTTTCGGGGGCATGCGGCGCTCAATTCGTGAGGAGCAGCGGGAGCACGGGCAGCGCTCCGAGCGTCCCGAGTGACCAGGGCTCGGCGAGCTCGTCGAAGAGCTTCTGGGAGAGCCTCGACGCAAAGCGCGCCGCTGTCTCGACGTGGGCTGGCGAAAAATCGACGGCGCGCCGCCGCAGCTTGCCCGCGAGCAGTTCGGCAAAGCCGGGTCTGAGCGCGAGCTGGCCATCGGGGCGGCGCTCGAAGGCCTCATTTCCAAAGTCGTCCAGACGGGTCTTGGGGAGGGGCGCGAACGCGAACTGGGCGCCGCTCGCCTCGCGCGCCAAGGCCGTCAGATAGAGCGTCGAGTAGCGCAGGAAGGGCGCCTCCGCTTCGAGCCCTGCCTCGACGAGCTGGCGCTGGAGATCGGCCAGATCCAGCCCGAGCGAGGCCATCAGATCGACGATGTGCTCGATCTCGGAGATCCAGCGATCGGCGCGCGCCACGTCGGCCATCGATCGAAAAGCACGCAGCAATGGCGCTGGCGCGTCGAGGGCGCCATCACTGCCCTCGGGCAAATCGATGAACAGGGGCCGCTTGCGGCGAATGGCATGCACGAGGTGCCCGTGCGGCGCGTCGAGCAGCGTCTCGGCCGCGCCAGGCAAGGCGAGCTGATGGCTGCGCATGAACCGATCGAGGCGGAACTTGAGCTTGAGCGCGAGGCTGACACCGACCTGGAAGATCCGCTTGAGCGAGGCCGTGGAGATGAGTTCGGCGCCGCGCCGAGGATCGCCCGAGGCCGACTTGTCGAGCCCGAGCGAGAGCGTGTCGCGGGCACGTTCGAGCGCCTGTTCGACGTCTTCGATCGCGCCTGGATCGACCTCGTCCACGACGAGCACGGCGTTGAGCAACGCGATGAGCTGTCCTTCGATCGCCTCGCGCGCCTCGGCCGGGACGAGCTGGAGCGCGCGGTCGAGGAAGCGAGCTCCATGGTTGGTGGGCGCGAGCGAAAAGAGCGGCGGGAACGCGGCAGGCGCGCAGGCCGTGGGCACGGGCGCGTTCGGATCCACAAAGGCAAAGTAGGAAAGCGCCTCTTCCAGATCTGGAAAGCCCTGATCGGCCAGACGGGCAGCGCGCCAGCGATAAGCCGACTCCTCCAGTTCGGCCGAGAGCTCCCAGCGCACAGCCTCGATGAGGCGTGCGGCCTGGAACGGGTCCTGGGCATAGAGCAAGTTCAGCACGCGCTTGAGCCCCGAGAGAGAGGCGCCCTCGACGCGGAACTCCAGCAGGTATTTGCCTTCTGGTG
>JAISIF010000161.1 GCA_031262165.1 Myxococcales bacterium
TCCCGTTGTCACCCATGTTCCGCATCGGCTTCCAGGCGCGCTACCAGGGCGGCTACATCATGAGCGGTTCGGAGCTCTACGACTTCAGCCTGCTCTCCGGGAACATCACCCTCTCGTTCCTCTGATCTCTGCTGAGCGATTCGTCGCTGCCCAACGGTCCTCCCGATGTCGTGAGGACCGTTTTTCATTTTTGGAAACGCCTGCCGCCGACCGACTGGAGCCCTGGATGAACTACCTTCACACGCTCTCGATCTCGCTCTTGGGATGGACGCTCGCGCTGGGACCCTGGGTCGGCTGTGGGGGCTCCTCCGAAGACGCCTCGCGCGAGGCCAAGTCCCCAGAGGCCGAGTGGCCGCGCGAGCTGACCGACTCGGACGCGATCGAGCTTCGGCTCGCGGAAGCGCCAGGCCGCGTCATGGGCCAGCGCGAGCGGGCGCGCGTTCAATCTGGCCCGATGCCGCTCTTTTCGACGGTGCCCGATCCCAAGGCGTCCAGACGCGTCGATCCGCGCCAGCCAGGGCCACCTCTTCCCGGAGGTGCTGGTCGCCTGGCGCATCAGACAGGCAGCGCGCGGCCACGACAGGGGGCCTCCAGCGGCTTTGCGGTGATCCAGCACGCGCCCGAAGGCGAGGTCGAGCGGCCCCGCGAGATCCGACTGCGCTTTTCGGAGGACGTGGCCGGGATTTTGGCAGGCGCTGTCATGGACGAGATCCCGATCGAGATCAGGCCCGACATCCGAGGTCAGTGGCGCTGGCTCGATCCCCGGACGCTCACGTTCAGGCCAAGCAAAGGCGCCGGGTTCCTGCCCGCGACGACCTACGAGGTCGAGCTGGCCGCGGCGCTCCACTCGTCCAAGGGCGAGAAGCTCCGCGAGGGGCGGCGCTGGCGTTTTACCGTGGGCGGCCCGCAGATCGTCGGCACCTGGCCATCGGCTGAGCTCGACGGTGAAGGCGATGGCGAAGGCGCGACCTGGCCCAGAAACACCCCGATCCTGATCGCCTTCGATCGCGCCGTGGACATCGACAGGCTGTTGCCGAGGCTCGCCCTGACCGCCGCTGGCAAAGCATGGCCACTGCGGCTCCTGCGTCAGGAAGAGCGCGACGAAGCGGTGCGGGCAGCGGGAGCGGTCGCGCACTGGCCAGCGACCGCGCGCCTCGTGGCCGTCCAGCCGATCACGCCCCTGCCCGCGAGCGCCGAAGCCACGCTCCTGCTGTCGGCCGACGATGCCTCGGCCGACGACGAGGCATCGTCGATCCTCACGTTTCGGACGCGGCCTGCCTTTGCCGAGGCCAAGCTCGCCTGCGCTTGGGCACCCTCACCGTTCGTGCGCGCCGAGTTCAGCCTCGACGCCCGCCTGGATCCGGGACGACTCTCCCCCAGCGATCTCAGCTTCGCGCCCGCGCTCAGCGATGTGAGCTTCGCCTTCGTCCGCGAAGAGAGGGGCGAGCTCCAGGGCCGCTCCATCCTGGCCGTCACGGGCCGCGCGCCGCCAGCGGCCACATCACTCAAGGCCACGCTGCGGGCGGGCGTGCGCGATCGCGAGGGCGTGGCGAGCGCGACCGATATCACCGCCACGTGCGATCTGCCCGAGGCCGCGCCGCGCGCCTGGCCTGCTCGAACGAGGCAGGTCTCGGCCGAGGGCAAGCTCTGGCTCCACGCGACTGGCCCCACCCAACTTGGCGTCCGGGCGTTTCCCATCCCCCCAGAGCAGCGCCTCGGGGACTTCCGGATCGAGACGCTCACGGATCTCACGCCCGCGTTGACGCAGACGGTCGAGATCGCGCCGACCGATTTCAAGGCGTCGATCGATCTCGGCGCCCTGTTCGACGATCGCGAGCGCACGCTTCTCGTCGAGCTGACGGACGATACTGATCCGATCCGCTTTGCCTGGCTCGAACGCGCGCCGACGCTGCTGTTCGCCGAGCAGTCGAACGCGTCGGTCGTGGCCCTGGCCGTGTCCGCGCTGGACGGCCTGCCGCAGGCCAATGTCGAGCTCCAGCTCGTCGGCGCGGCCAAGGCAGACACGCGCCAGGCAACGACCGACGCGAACGGCATCGCGCGCTTCGAGGACGTCACGTTCGACGCGCGGCGCGTCGAGGCGGGCAGCACGTTCGCGACCGTCGAGCGGCCAGCGCCGAAGCCCTACCTCCTCTCACCCATCCTCGCGCACAGACCTGGCGACGAGCTCGAGCTCGCGGGCATCGTCTCGCCCGTGGGCGAAGCGCGCCGGATCCAGGTCGAACTGGCGGATTCGTCGACCAGCGCGCCACTCGACGACGCGGGCCGATTCCAGGTCTCTCTCCGCGTTCCCAAGGGGCTCTCCGATGGCGCGCTCCCGCTCCAGATCTTCCCGATCGACGATCGCGAGCGCCTCGTCGGCCAAACGCTCTCGACGCGCATGCCCGTGGGCCAGTGGCAGCGCGGCAAAGGCGCGGCGATGCACCTGGAGGCCGTGGCGCCAGAGGCCATCTCGGGCGAGCCGCTGCTGTTTCAGCTCACCGCCGCGAACGAGCACGACCCGCTCGACTGGCGCGTGACGTCGAACACGGTCGCTCTCGGCTTCGACGACCTGCCCGGCTTCGTGTTTGGAGATGGGCTGCGGCCCTGGGCGCGTCTGCCAGCCTGGATCGCCGATCTGGAGGCCGAGGACATCTGCCAGGCGCGCGAGGACTCGGCGCTCTCGACCCTGTTCCCCGGCGTCACGGTGACGGCGCGCACGCCAGGCCTGCGGCCAGTAGAGGTGACGGCGCGCGTGCGGCCAGAGGGGAGTCCAGCGCGGCCAGCCCAGGCGCACGGCCTGTCCAAGCCAGGCTCCCGGCTCGTCGGCATCCGGACCGAGCGCTCCTTTTTCAGGCAGGGCGAGTGGGCTGCGCTCGACGTGCTGGCCGTGGACGCCGCGGGCCAGATCGCGCCTGGCCATGACGTGTCGTTGGAGGTCTTCGTCCAGGAGACGAAGCCATGGCTGGGCGGATTCCGACCGCTCACGCGGCGCGTGTTCTCGCGCACGCTCAGGAGCGGGACCGTGCCCTCCACGACCCGGCTCCAGCTGGTGGAGCGCGCGCTCTACCGCGTGATCGCAGCGATCCGCGACGACCAGGGCCGCCTCGCCAAGAGCGAGATCGCGCTCTGGGTCGATGGCGCGTTCGCGCCCCCCCCACTGCCCTCGGCAGGTGCCCCAAAGGCCGAACTGTTCTTCGAGCCAGGCCATGGCGGCGTGGGCAATTCGGGTGAGCTGCTCGCGCGCCTGCATCGACTGAAGCCTCGGCCGACCGCGGCGTGGATCGTGTGGGAGAGCGCCGATGGCCGCCTGTGGCCAAGGCCGATCCGCCTTCCCGAGAGCGATGGCGCGGCGCCGAGCTTTTCCTGGCGCCTGACCGAGGTGTCTGGCGTGCTGGCCTCGCCACCTGTCGCGGCCCATCTGATCACCTTCGATGGGACGAAATTCGCGCGCTCGCCCAAGCACCTGTTTGCGGGCCGTCGGCGTGAGGCCGAGGCAGACCTCTCCCCATCGATTCAACGGGGCAGGGCCTCTCGCCGTGGTCAGAGCCGCGTGATCCGGGACGCGGCGCCGCTCTCGGTCGGCGTGCGGGCAACGGACGACTCGCAGCAGGCCTTCGAGATCGAGGTGCGCGACGCGCTGGGCGCGCCCGTGGCCGACGCGGAGCTGCTCGTCGCGATCTTCGACGCTGGCCGCGAGGCCGAGGCCGACGAGGCCTGGTCCGAGATCCCCTCCAGCGTGGCCGACCATGGATTTTCCCTTGCCCAGCGCGCCGACTTTTCCCCGCCCGAGCCCATCGCAGCCCAGGTTTGCACCGCGCCCGATCAGGAGAAGAGGCCGGGGCGATCCCCCAAGCCATGGCCAGTCCAATCCTCGGTCGTGGAGCAGCGCTGGCTCCAGAGCGATCGCGCCGGTCGGGCGATCCTTCGGCGCCCGTCGTCGAACCTCCGCCTGCGGGTGAGCGCCTTCGATCGGAAGTTCGAGCGGCACGCTCAGGCCAGCGTCGATCTCGAGGCCAGGGCGCAGTCACAGGTGCGCGCGCAGCTCGACCTGCCGCCGTTTGCCAGACCCGACGATCGGATCGTCGCGCGCTTTGCCCTGGACAACCCGCTCCCGCGCGAGGTCCGCGCGCGGCTCGACCTGAAAGCAGCGGGCGCCCAACTGCCGGAGCGCGAGGCCTCTCGCGAGATGACCCTGCCGCCGCACGCGCGCTGGGAGATCGCCGTGCCGCTCAAATTCGACGTGGGCACGCCGTCGCTGGCCCTGAGCGCCCAGGTGCGCGCGCTCGACCGCGTTCAAAACCTCCAGGGCAGCGTGGCCGTGATCCCTGAGCTGACCGAGACGCGCGCCGCTGGCGTGTTGCCCAAGGGACCTCACGCGACGGAGCTCGTGTTCTCGCGGGCACACCGGACGCGGCGTGGCGAACTGGAGATCGCGCTGGCGTCCGAGGAGATCCTCGGCCTGCAGGACGCCTTCGACGCGCTCTTCCAGAAGCCCGCACTCACGCTCGAAGCGCGCATCGCCCGCCTCTTCGCGCTCGGCGCGCTGGGCAGCGACGGCGTGAGGCTCCTCGAACCAGACAGCGCGGCGCGCGAAGCGCTCTGGCGACGCGCCATCGAGGAGGTGGACGCCCTCATCTTGCGCGACGAGCATGGCGACGACGCGCCAGCGTTCCTAGAGCTCTTTGCCCTGGACGCGCTCCTACGCCTGAAGAGCGGCGCGCCAGATCGGTTCGCGGCCACCCACCGAGCGCGCCTCGATGCGATCGTGGATGCCGCGCGGCCTGCCCTCGCCCAACTCTCGGCGCCAGCGGTCGGCGCGTCCGAAGCGGACGATGCCCTGCGGGCCTATGCGCTCCACCTTCGCCACCGACTCGGCGATCGGTTGGAAGAGGTGACCGCTGACGACGCCAAGGCCCTTGCCACGCGCCTCTTCGGCGGCGCCACGGGCGAGCCCCTCGCGTGGCTCCTGCTCGCCCTCCAGGGACTTCCCGAGTTCGACGCGCTGGCCCAGGCGTTCGAGGGCCGGATGATCGGCGATGCTCACGCGGACAGCGCCCACCTGGCGTCCGCATTCGCGTTTCAAAGCGATGGCCAGGCGCTCTTCCACGCAGAGCACCGCGCCGATGGCGTGGCGATCGACGCGCTCCGTCGATTGAAGCGTGCGCCACGCCTCGTCGAGCGCCTCGAACGAGGCCTGATGAGCCACCACATGCCAGGCCACGGCTGGGCCAGCCTCCAGGAGAACGCCTGGGCCATCGCTGCCCTGGCACCTCGCCTGCGCGCGCCCACCACGGACACGACCGCGCGCGCGTGGCTCGACGGTTTTCTCGGTGAACGGCGCGTCGGGCGTGGTGGCCAGCCCATCGCCCGCTGGCGCGTGCCGCTCGACTTCCTTCCCGCCAACGCCGAGCGCCGAACGCTCGTGCTCGACAACAGGGGCGCGGTCGACCTCGCCTACCGAATCGTCCGCCGCTGGAACGATCCCCGAGAGGACGTGCTGTCCGAAGGCATCTCGCTGAGCAGGGCCCTCGAGCCCGATGGCTCTGGCCGAGTCGAGCGCGGCGTCAAATCCGATCTCTTGGTCAGGGCTGGCCGGGTCCTGCGCGCGACGCACGCCCTGCACTTGCCCGCGTGCCAGCACGGCCTCGTCGTCCGCTCACCGCTGCCCGCTGGCCTCGCGGCTCTGGCCTCGGACACGGCGTTCCACATCCTCGACTGTCAGGGCCGACCTGCTCGCGTGCGCGCCGTCCGAGCCAAGGACGCCACCGAGTTCCATATCGACGAGGCGGGCATCGGCGAGCACACGATCGAGGAGCTATGGCTGGCGACACACCGAGGCGAGTTCGACGTCCCGGCGGCCAGCGTGCGCATCGAGGAGGACACGACCGAGACGGGCGATGGCGTGCGATGCGCCGTGGGAGGGCACGCACGCTTGCGCGTCGAGTGATATGCGCGATGGGCGCCCCGAGTCGAGGCGGGATCGCCCCGCGCTCAGGTGTTCTTTTTCAGGAGCATCTTGGCGAGCTCGGGGCCGAGGTTCTCCTCCATCATCGCCTCGACGCTCCTCTCGAACTGCCTGCGCCGCTCGTCGTCTTCCCAGATGAAACAGATGCCCATGCCCTGGTTGTCGCCCTCGGCCTTGGACCAGGTCACCTCGCCGAGCAGCTCGAACGGCATCTCCTGACCAGGCAGCGTGAGGCAGAAGAGGAAGCGCGTGCCGATGGGCAACGGCGCGTTCGTCGAGATGAAGGTCCCGCCATGCGAGATGTTGCGCGTGTAATCGGCGAAGAAGCTGTTGACGCGCCGATACTCGACTTTCAGCTCGATGGGCGCGCGGGCCGAGGCTCTCTTTTCATGGGTGTGGTCGCTGGGCACATTCCTCTCCGGGGAAGCGCGCTTGCTAGCCGGAGGCGGACGGAAACTCAAGAAAGCCAATGGGGCGGGCAGGGCGGCCTTTGTTCTATTTTTTTGATCTCGAATCGGGATGTGTCGGGGGGGTGGGGGGCAACCCCGGCGGGGTTTTGTGGTATTTAGTGGTTGCGGG
>JAISIF010000056.1 GCA_031262165.1 Myxococcales bacterium
GGCTCGGTCCGAATTCGAGGACACGCCCTGAGCGATCAGGACTTCGGGGATTCGGACGCTTCGGTCGGCGTGGGTGGCTGCGTCGAAGGCGCGGCCATGCCCCGATCGGCGATGAGCGACAGCGCCGCCGTCGTCGAGAAAGTCCCGGTGATGCGGTCACAGGTCGAGACAGAGGGTGGGCTCGTGACCGAGGACGCTGCCGTCGTGACCACATCCAGCTCAGCGCGCTCGCACAGCACCACGCCATCCTGTGAGCGGTAGAAGGCCGCGGTCAGGTCCTTGCCCAGGTGGCGGCACAGGACGTTGAACGAGCGTCGGCGCGCGCCGCCGATGGGGACCTCGCCTTTGCGCAGCGGCGGCTGCTCGACGAAGACGTTGTAGCCGACGAGGCAACCATCCGAGCGTAGGACGGTGATGCCATCGGCGCTCAGCATGCCGTTGAGCAGGGTGACGATGGCCTGGAGCGAGGTGGCGTTCTCCTCGCGCGGGTCGCTCTTGTAGGCGTCGATCCGGGCGACCACGTCGATGGCGGGTTCGAGGATGACGCCGTCGTTGAGCAGGGGCGAGCCCAGGCCGGCCTTGGGGATGACCATCGCCAGGCTGCCGTGAGGGGCCTGCATCGCGTTGAAGAAGGCGTTTCGATAGAAGCTCTGCGCGGGCTGGCGAAAGGGCTCCTCGACGTCGGCGGTGAGGGCCTGGACCATGTCTTCGAGCACGCGCGTCGGGTGCGGCACGTCGGTGCGCGCGCCGGACAGGTGGATGAAGCGGCGGTAGCCAGCGCTCGCGCACAGCTCGACGATGTTCTCGGCCACGCGCGAGATGCCCAGGAGCTTGAGCGAGGGATCTTTGATGGCGCGCAACAGCTCGATGGGTGTGGAGGAGAGGATGAAGCTGTCTGTGCGGAACAGGCCGTAGGAAAGGCTCTCTGGCTCATCGAGCTGAAAGTAGATGGCCCAGCCGCCGCGGCTGAGAGGCGCGCACTGCTTGAGCGCCCGGCGCATGGTCGTGTGCGAGCGCTCGCCGTCGCTCACGCTCATCGGGTCGCGACCGCGCAGGGCCTGGAGCATGGCCGTGATGTCCTCGCACACGAAGACCTGCGGAAAGAGCGGTGCGCCTTCCTCGCGATAGCTGGAGAGCGAGATGATGAGCTCGCTCAGGGCCTCGGCCGTCTGTGGGCACGTGATCTGGCGCTCGGCGAGGAACTCGGTGACGGCGCTGGTCAGCAGATGGCGGAAGGAGAGGACGTAGTCGGAGGAGGCTTCGAAGGCATTCATGGCGCGTCCTCATAGGCCTTTCGGTCGGCGCATCAAGCCCGAGATCCGTGCTCCGACAGGGGATTTCTTCTCGTCTTTTGCATGGTCAGCGTTCGAGGGGCCCGGAGAAGCGCCGGATCGTCCGTGCCCACTGTTTTCGTGCTTGCCAAGCCCTTGTCTTCCGCGCATTTCGCCCCAGATTTTGCTCAAAACATCCTTAGTTCACTCAGATTAAGGATAAACCAGGAGGAATTAACGAAATGGACTCAAGTTCGACCCCGCTCCGCGACTTTCTCGAAATCCCCTACGACCAGCTCGAAGAGATGAACGGCGAGGCCAAGCAGGCGCGCCTGAGCCGCATCAGCCGGGACAAGCTGCGCGAGGATCGCACCCGCTATCTGGTGGATGAGCGACGCATCAAGGCGGTCACGGTCTGCTTCTCGGACCTCGAAGGCCGCTTTCACATGCTCGACTACGACAAGAAGTTTCTCCTCAAGTCGCTCGACGCGCTCACCTTCGACGGATCGTCGGTGCGCGGCTTCTCGTCGCAGAGCGAATCCGACCTGAGGCTCGAGCTCGACTGGAGCACCTTCTATTGGCTGCCCGCCGATGTCTTTGGCCCGGGCAAGGTTTTGCTCTTCGCCGAGGTCCGCACGCGCGACGGACAGCCCTATCCCTCGGACATCCGCGCCACGCTGCGCGCCTATGGCGACGAGCTGCGCGAGAAGCAGGGCCTCGTCTGCAACGTGGCCCCGGAGATCGAGGGCTTCCTCTTCAAAGGTCGCTACAGCGAGCAGCACTATGTCGAGGCGCCGAACTTCGAGCTCGTCTCCATCGGCGGCTATTTCCACTCGCTGCCGGGCGACAACCTGCGCGCCTTCATCGACAGCGCGGCCGAGGTGCAGCGCGCCATGGCCTTCGGCAATGAGAAGGACCACCCCGAGGTCGCGCCGAGCCAGTTCGAGATGAACTTCAGCTACTCCGAGGCGCTCATCTGCGCCGACGAGGTCCAGCTCTACAAACTGCTCTGCCGCCAGGTCGCCTCGAACATGGGCATGACCGCCTCGTTCCTGCCCAAGCCCATCATCGGGATGAACGGCAGCGGCATGCACACGAACCTCTCGTTCGCACAGGAGGGCCGCAACCTCTTCTGGGACGCGAACGGCCGCGATCGCCTCTCGGACAAGGGCTGGGACGTTGCCGACCGCATCCTCACGAGCGCCGACGACCTGTGCCTCATCCTCAACCCGTCGGTGAACGCCTACCGCCGCCTCGACCCAGCCTTCGAAGCGCCGAACCAGATCAAGATCTCGGCGAACAACCGCGGCGCCATGCTCCGCATCCCGATGTCCAACGAGAAGAGCGCGCGCATCGAGGTCCGCTCCGTGGCGCCCGACGCCAACCCCTATCTCGTCTTCTATTCGCTCATGCGCACGGCACTCGAGGGACCGACGAGTGCGGCCGACGACAGCAAGCGCCGCCGCACGCGCTTTTTGCCCGACCACATCGACGACGCGATTCGCGCCTTCAAGAGCTCCCGCTATCTGAACGAGATGCTGGGCGAGACGCTCGTCGGCAAATACGCGGAGCTCAAACAGATTCAGGCCGACCGCTGCCCCAAGGCACTGGGCGCACAAATCAAAATTCCAGAAATTCAATTCCACCACGAGGTCACGAACCAATACCTTTGGGGAATGTTCTAATCGAAAAATACTTATAGCTTGAATTCATCGATTCGAAGGGACGCAATTCATCGCGCCCCTTATTTTATTTGAGAGTGATAATTTTTTCATAGCTCCTGGAGAGAGGGGCCTGCTCCTCTCACAGAAACGCCTCTCGATGTGTGTCTCCTGCAAGAGAGGTCAATGGATTCTCCAAGGAGAAACAGCGAGATGAATGCAGGGCTTGTGGGTATAATCTCGTAGAGGGGGATGATTGGACGAATTCAAAAATAACAGCAAAAAACCTCTGTATTCTGCTTAATGCGCTAGGAAAATACTCTTATAGAATGTTTGGTCGGGTTTTAAGGACTTATCCATCGATTATCCCGTCGCCCCGCTCATCCGTGAAACGCCAGTCTTCGTTGGTCACTCCCGTCTGGAAGTCCCCGCCTCGCGGCTCGTCTGACATTCCCTATCCTTCGCGGTGCAAAGATCCTAATCAAGGGATAAATCCTTATTCCTCGATTAGGAGCCTATGTATTGTGGAATGATTTCATTCGTCATATAGCCGCATAAAGAAGAAACGCTAAAAGGGAACTCCCAACAACACCGAGGTCAATCATGCTTTACTCACGAAAAGACATGGGCAGATTTCAAGAGGTGGCTACGTGATAATGTTTTACGATATGAATCACTAGAGTCGGCCATCTATGAATACTCAAGATGTTAGTGATGCTTTTTTATACGACTATAGTTTTTGAGGCCCTGCGAGGAATTGATTTAATAATATAAACAGGCTCTAGATTGGCAGTTTATCCAACAACATCCTCGCGCTCTCGTTCCATGTAAGGCATCGAATGCCTTTGGACGTAGGAGCAATGCCCTCAGTATTCAAAGCGATCCATCTTTGAATGGCCGTGGCCAAATCTTCTCCGGCCATTCCCTGGAAATACAGGGCATTGTCTCCGGCAATTTCGCGAAAGACCGGCAAATCACGCAGGATCAATGGTTTGTCGTGTCGCGCGCCCTCGACGACGGCCAAGCCAAAGCCCTCGGCTTCAGATGCCATGATGACGGCCGTGGCAGCGCCATAGACGGCGTCGAGGTATTCGTCGCTGATGCCTTTGAGCCAAAATAGCTGCTTTCCCTTTTGTGGATGGCGTTTGAGGCGATTGATCGTCGCCTGAATGTTCCAACCCTTTTTGCCGACGATGGCGAGGTTGACGTCGAGCCCCTGTTTCCAGAGCAGATCGAAGGCGTCGAGCGCCTGCGCATAGCCCTTGCGCGGCTCGACGGTGCTGACCATCAGGAATGTCGGTCGGCTTCGAAGGGCTTGCAGCGTTGCGGCCGCGTCTTTGGGCATGCCTTGGGATGGGATGGAATTCTGGATGTCGCTGCCCAGGTGAATCCATTGCGTGTCGAAGGGTCGTTTTCGTTGAGGGATATTCTCAGAGCGCCAACGCGAATAGTCGTCGGCCGTGCTCATGGAATTACAGATGACCCCATCGAAACGCGAGATGACCTGCAGCCATCGCAAATGCACCGCCTCACTCCCGACGCGAAAGTATTTCGGGGAATAGATGGGGAGGAGATCGTGGACAAAGAAATAAATCCGGACACCGTGGCGGTGGAGTGACTCCAGGGCAGGCGCTTGCTGCGGGACGATGCTGGATTGGAAATCCAATCCAAAAAAGAAATCGTCGTGGCGATAGTCGATGAAGTCGTCGCGCGTCATTCCATCATCGAAATCAAACTTTTGTTTCATGAAGGTATGCGCGTAGCGGTAGCCCAACTCGTCTGGGGTCGCATAGACGGGCCGCACCACATGACCTTTGGGCGGATTCTTCAGGAGAAAGGTGAGGTAGCTGCGGGTGACGCGCTGAATGCCTGTGCCCTCATCGTGGCGACACAGCTCGCTGACATCCACGAAGAATTGTCTGGGCGCGCGAGGATCCTCGAAAGTATTGGCCAGACATTTGGCCAGGCGGACCTTTTGGGTCGTGGAGGTATTCCCATCCGAGGCGGCGAGGATGTCGGCACAGAGGGAGGAGAGGTTGAGTTCGCGTTGGGATGGCGTCGGTGAGTTCGATTCAGCGACCCGCTCCAAAGCCTGGAGGCAGAGCCGCGCCGATTTGTCCCAGGAGAATCGTTTTTGTTGGCGAACCGAATGGCGCCTGAGCTTTTGAAGAAAAGCTGGATTCGAGAGCGCCTGATTCAATTTGTCGGCAAAGGAATGGATGTCCTCTGGATCGAAGAGCGCCTCATCCAGACCAACGACCTCTGGGAGGGAGCTCCTGTTCGAGGCGATGACTGGCGCGCCGCAGCGCATGGCCTCCAGGACGGGCAGGCCAAAACCTTCTTCGAGCGAGGGAAACGCGAAGAGGCGACACGCCGAATACAGATCGCGCAGCTCTTCGTTGGAGATGTAGCCGATGAGGCGCACGTCTCTTTCGGAGAGGCCCTTGTCTTTGGCCACGTGCCGCAGGCGGCTGCGCATGTTCTCCTGGGCGCCACAGACGATGGCGAGCTGATGCTGTTGCCGAATCGTCCGAGGCAGCGCGGCAAAGGCAGCAATCAGGGCAGGGACATTCTTTCGATCCTCCAGGCCTCCCACATAGAGGACATAATCCCGTGTCAGGCTCCATTTGGATTGGAGAGAACCCTGAATTCCCTCTGAATTCTCTGGGATCGAAAAAAAGCTGTCCGTGTCTGTCGAAATGGAGAGGCTGTCGTTGTCTGGAAGATATTTCTGGGCTTCGGTTCTGATGAAATCGGAGATGCAGAACAATGTTTCTAGGGATTTCAGGTTTTCATGACGGGATTGATACCATTTTTGGGAGAGTTGATTTGGTAGATATGTCTTGGGGTTTTTGAGCGGGATGAAATCATAGACGACGCCCGCGAGATTTTTGATGTTTTTCAATTGCTGAACATCGCAGGCAAAGTCGTCGTCGAAGCCTTCGAACAGGCTGGTGAATAGGACGGCGTCCGGGGCCAGGCTTTCGATGAAGCGGGCGTGGATGCGCTCGGCGAGCTTCCGGTTTTTTTCGGAATCGGGAGCGGTCCAGGCGGTCGGCCCAGGCGCGCTCCAGACGCGGATGTCGTCTTGGGGCAGGAGCGCGGCGAATTCGTCGCGGATGGCGTCGATACTCCCGGCCATCATGCCGTTGAGCGCCAGGAGCACCTCGTGTCTGCCGCGGTTGCGCGCGATGGCCTTGGAGAGCCCCAGCGTGTAGCGGCCAATGCCGCGAAAGCGCGACTGGGTCTGCGCGCCCTGCATGTCGATGACGATGCGCATGTCAGTCGGCTCCTCGCTGCTCGATGGCCGTGAGCAGGCCGTAGATCATCAGGCCACGCGGCGAGAGTGATGTCAGCGCGTCGTTGCCGACTCCCGAGGTGTTCGACGACGCCGTGGTCGGCGACGCGTAGAAGGCGCCTTTGAGCCAGGCGCGCAACCTCGGAAAGCTGTCCAGCAGTGGGAGGACGTGCTGCCGCACGTCGGGATGATTCGCCGCCTTGCGCGCGCCCTTGCCCACGACGGCTTTCACGGCGCGAGAGGCGTCTCGCTTCCCGGCGGGGATGAAGCCGTCGATCTCCTCGATGAAGGGCTCGTCGATCGTGGGCCTGTTGGCCAGGCGGCGCAGCGCGTTGCTCAGGCGGACGTTCCGGTTGACTTTGCGAATCGCGATCGTCTTGAGCGACGGGAAGAAGCGGGTGGCCTGTTCGTGAATGACCTGGCCGAGGGGGGCTTTCATCTAGGTGTCTCCAGCATCCAGTCGAGCGTTGTTTCGAAGGGGATGGTTTCGAGGGCGCCCACCGTGGCCACGAGGCGCGCCCGCGAGCCGATCAAGGTATTGACATCGCCTTTCCGGACAAAGGCAGGGTTGATCTCAAGTTTTGGCGAATGGCCAGTCAGGCGCCGCAGGAGATCGAGGATGCCCCGAAGCGATTGGCCAACGCCCGAGCAGAGGTTGAACGGCCCCCAGCCAGGGTCGGTCGCCTGTGCCAGCCGGACGTAGGCAGTGGCGATGTCTCGGACATCGGAGAAGTCACGGACGACGTCGATGTTCCCGAGCTCGATGGTGGGCAGGCGGTGTTTGAAGTGGTGGACGAGCTTGGGGACGAGGAAGTTCACGCTCTGGCCGCGCCCCGTGTAGTTGAACGGTCGGACGATGGTGATGGGCAGGCGATCTCGGAACAGGGCGGCCATGTGCTCCATCGCGAGTTTGCTCACGGCGTAGTCGTTCGTCGGAGCTGGCACTGTCGTCTCGTCGAGGGTGCCGCTCTGATTGCCGTAGAGGTTGGCCGTGCTCGCGAGCAGAACGCGGCTGGGCGCGTGGTCGAGCCGCGCAAGGCCGTCGAGCAGATGGCGCGTGGCCATGATGTTGACCCGGTAGAGGGCCTCGGCCGAGTCGCGCGTCACGTGGCTCATCCCGGCCAGATGGAAGACGAGGTTTGGGGTGAGGTCGGCGAGCGCCATGTCGAGTGCCCGCACGTCCATCAGGTCGAGCTGGCGGTAGGCCCGCAGCGCCGGGATGTCGGGCCTCGGCTCGATGCCGATGCCGAACACGTCGTGACCCTGCGCCGTCAATTCGTGGACGAGGTATTTTCCGGTGAAACCGGCCACGCCTGTGACGAGCGCTCGGGACATGGCGGTGCCTCCTTGGGATGGGGAATCTCGGGGACTGAAAATCGTCAGCCCCCGCGCGAGGCGACGAGGGGCTCCGAACAGATCTCTTGGGCCACTCCAAAATGCCGAAGGGCAAGGCGCGCCTTGCCCTCGATGGATGTGATGGCTTTCGTCCGCCGCGTCTACTTCAGCGGGTTGTGTTTGTGGAGTTTGCGCTGGATGAGCTCAGCGAGTCGGGTGGCCGCGAGGAGCTCGCCTTCGAGCCCGAGGCTGGGCAGGACCTGGCGGTTGGTCAGGTAGAGATTCTTGAAGCACGTCCGCTGCGGCAGGCCCGTGAGCCCCAGGTAGCTCTTGGCCGGGCGGTCGAAGCCGACGCACACGGCCTGCTGGCTGGGGCCAGCCGCGAACATCGGGATGGAACGGCCGAGGACGTGGCGGTCGAGGAAGGGGCACAGCTCGTCGAGCAGGACCTTCTCGATGCGCCCCGCGCAGGCCTTGATCTTGTCGGGCGTATCGAGCGCCTCGCGTTCCAGGCGGGCGATGGCCGTGAGGATGCGGCGGTCGTCGTCGGGCTGCTCGGGATGGGCGGGCGAGGTCTCGACGAGGAGCGGACCCAGGGCGTGGTCGCTCTTGGGGAACACGACGGCGCGCGGCGCGAGCCCGAGCGGCAGGCCGCGAGCGCGAACGAGGAGGTTGAGCGTCAGGCCGACCTGACGCGTCTGGAGCGGCGCGGCAAAACGCTGGAACTTGACCGCTCTTTTCGGGGGAAGGAGGAGCGCGAGGTCCTGCGCGTCCATCGCGCACAGGAAGATCTGGGCGCGCAGCGGCGTGGCCGACTTGTCGAGCGTCACGCTGCGGAGCTTCGAGAACGAAAAGTCGAAGTCCTCCAGCGGCGTCACCCGCCCCTGCGTGCCGAGGACATCGCAGCCCAGGTCGAGCATGCGCTGGCCGAGCAGCGCGCTCAGGCCCAGCTCACCGCCGTGAAAACCATGGGCGCCGCGCAGCAGGTGCGACAGGGCGCGCGTTTCACCCAGCTCGTTGTGCGCGTCGAAGGCCGTCAGGAAGCCGCACACCCCCTGGAGCGCGGCGCGCAGCGCGAGGACGTCGGGCGAGGCTGGTTCGACGATCTCGTCGAGCGCGACGACGTCCGCTTCGGGGAGGGCAGGGGGGCAGATCGCCTTGGCAAAGTGGCGCAGGCGAAAGCGATCCCAGAAGCCTTGCGGAGGGAAAGGCAGGCCTGGCGTTCCCAAGAGCACCTGCGTGTCCTCGGCCGCGCGCGTGGCCTGCGCGAGCAAGTCGCACACGGGCTCGACGCTGCTCGGAAAGACGCGAGCGACCTCGGCCCGAAGCTCCTCGTCGTTGAGGCTGTGATCGAAGCGCTCGCGCGGGAGGATGAGCTGGAGCGCGTGGCCAGCGGCCTCCTGGACGCGGCTCAGATCGAGGTTGATGCCCAGCTCGTAGAGAGCCTGCTCGACCTTTGGCAGCACGCGCAGCGGCGGGACGAGGCTCGGTCCCAGGGGGAAGAGCGTCCCCTCGTGCTCGTAAAACGGCGTGTGGCCGATCGGGTCGAGCTGGAGGACCTGGAGACCGCGCTTGGCCAGGAGCGCGCCGACCAAGAGCCCGCCCGGCTGTGTTCCGAGCACGATCACGTCGTAGACGTGGCGCGAGGGCTGCGTCGGCGGCTGAGCGTGCTTCTTGGGCGAGAGCGAGAGGCTGGCAGGGGCAGGCTTCTTCACAACGAGGCTCGATGCGATGCGGAGGGGCGGGGGGGGCGGGAAGCACGCGAACGGGGCGAACAGGCGGAAATCACTTGGGATTTCCGGCGCGCGCAAAGACTCGGAAATCGCTGCCAGGGCAAGGGGGCAAATGCGGCGAGTGGACAGTGTTCAGAAGTCTGATCTCGCCGTGGATCAGGACGGGTCGCGGCGAACGCGCGGTGGGGAGCAAGGGAGCGCCTCGACGTCCTCTTCGGAGAAAACCTCGATGCCTTCGCGGGCAAACAGGGCCGCGGTGACGCCCTGTCCCTCCACCAGAGCGCCATCGCGATGGATCTGGTGAACGCCGCACGACGGGCTGCGCTCCTTGAGAATCGCGACGCGCACGCCATGCGCGCGGGCGAGCGCGAGCGCGAGTTGAGCGCCTTTGAGAAAGGCATGCGTGACGTCGGCGCCACTTCGATCGAGCACTCGCGCCTTGCCTGCGAGCACGTCGTGGCCATCGCCAAGCGAGAGATCCGCGGGCGTTCGCGGGAGGCCGAGGCCACCGAAGAGTTCCGGGCAGATGGGGAGAACGCCGCGCAAGAGGAAGGGGTGGATGGCCTCTATGTCGAGTTGCAGGTCGGCTTTGGCCTGTGCCGCCTCGAAGATCTCCCAGAGCTCGCGCTCACGGCCGTGAACGGCATCGACTCTCTCGAACGCATCGCTCGGCAGATTGTCGAGGCGTTCAGCGCGCTGCGCGAGCTCACCCTGGACTCGCGTGTTCGCCTTGGCCGCGCCGTCGTAGCGACATCGGACCTGGAGGAAGCAGGCCGAGCAGGCAATGGCAGGGGCCGTGGCGATGAGATCGAGGAGAGCTGAGGTCATCCGAGGCTCGTCATTGAGAACTGGAGTCAGAACAGGACGCTCACGCCCAGCATGAGCGAGACGTGGTTGAGGACCTCTGAGCTGGCCTGCGAGAGCAGTGAGCGCGCGTTGCTCAGCTCGACATCGCTCGCGAACGCGCCAGCGTCGCAGGCCGCGCGCGTGGGCGAGCCAGCTTGGATCGCCGTGAGATCCGCGTGCTCGCAGCCGTTGATCTCGGCGATGCGGGCCGTGGTGATGAGGTCGCGCACTTCGAGGCGCAGCGCGAAGCGATCGCCCAGCGACAGGCGCGCACCGAGGCCAATGGCGCCCAGGAAGCGCACGCCCGTGTCGCCAAAGCCATCGCCGCTGAGCTGGACGCGCGTCTGCGCCGCGCCGACGCCAACGTTGAGCACCAGGCTGAAGTGACCGAGCAGGTGCTCGCCAAAGGCGAACTTCCCGTCGATGGGCACGAGCTCGACGCCTGCCGTGGCGCCGTAGTGAAGGAGCAGCGCGCTGGCGGCCTCGGCCTGGAGGCTCGCCTTGCCGATGAGCTCGCCCTGAAACCCCGACTCCTCACTCAGGTAGTTGAAGAACGGTGTCACCGAGACCGAGAGGCGCTCGAAGAAGTGGTGGTTGTAGGCGAGCGCGAGGCCCGCGTGGCGTGTGAATCCCGAGTCGAGCTGCGCGGTGAGCGGGTAGAGCGTGAGCTCGTGGCGGCCCTGGCTCGTGTGGGCGCGCGGCTCCACGACGTGGACCTGGACATCCTCGTTTCCGAGCGGCGCGCCCGTGTCGGGCGTGGGCAGGGGCATGGGCGTCGCGGTGGAGGCGAGCGTGAGCGCGAGGAGCAGGAGAGGGACGGTCGAGGTCATGGAGCGCTGAGCGGATCGGAGATCGAAGAGATCAGAAGGAGAGGGTGAGACCGAGCGAGACGAAGACGAGGTGCGTGAGGCCTGGGCTGCCCGCGTCCTTGCCCGTGTCATTTGGGGTGAGGCGATCGATCTCCACGCGAAAGCTGTCTGGGAAGATCCGATCACCGACTTCGAGGTTCAGGCTGACGTGGCGGGTCAGGTAGAGGCGCGCGCCGATGGCACCGATGAACAGAGGCTTGACGGCACTCTCGCTCATGTCGGCGAGCACGAGGCTGTCGCGCTCGAAGCCGCCCACCCCCACGCCTGCGAGCAGGTAGAGGCCGAAGTGGGCGGGCAGCGCGGAGAACAGCGAGAGCTTGCCGTAGATGGGCATCCAGCGGCCCGCGGCGAGCGCGCTCCAGCGCAGCGTCCAGAGATCTTCGAAGTCATCGACGCGCCGGAAGCGGATCGACGGATCGCTCGACAGAAGCGTGGCCGAGGCGTCGTCGGCGGTCTGGGTGTGGCTGGCAAAGGCGTAGGCGCCGCGCAGGTGGATCGACCAGGTCTCGGTCAGGTTCCAGGCCGCGCCCGCGTCCAGCGCGACGTGCCGCGTGAGGTAGGTGACCGGCGTGAACCCCAAGGCGAGCGAGGCCTCGAACTTCCCATCGTTCTCGAAGAGCCGGTGACGAACCACCGCAGGCCTGTCAGGATCGGCGAGCGCTGTCCCCGAGAAGGGCAGGCCCGAGCAGAGGAGCACAGAGACGAGGGCGATGGCAGCGAGCGACGAACGCATGGGCGAGGGGAGGCGAGGCTGTGAGGGGGAAAAAGCGCGCGCCCCTAGCACGAATCCAGGGGGGGCACCAACTGGGCGATGCCGCTCCCTCAGGACCGTCGAGTTCTCGGTTTTCGGATGTCACGGGCGATTGATAATCGCCCCTACGAATTGTCTCCGAGGGACACGAAGAAAATGTCGACCGAGAAAGGGGGGGGGGATGTCGGCGAAGCCGGAGGGGAGAGGGCGGCCCGCACCGCTATGCACCCCACACGAGCATCCAGATCAGCAGGAGCAGGCGCGCGTAGAGCCCGGCGCAGACGTCGTCCATCACGTTGCCCACCGCGTTCTTCCACTTCTTGTCGAAGTAGGAACACGGCCATGGCTTCAGGATGTCGAAGACGCGGAACAGGACGAACCCAGCGAAGAGATAGAGCGGCTCGGCGGGCACGAAGGCCATGGTGACGAGGTAGCCGACGATCTCGTCGCTCACGATGCGGCCGTCGTCGCTGTTGCCGAAGCGCAGCGCTGCCCGCGCCGCCGCGTGGATGGCCAGCGCGACGAGCGCGGCGATCGTCACCACCTGCACGGCTGGATGGAGCTGCGCGATGCCGAGGTGAAAGAGCACACCGACGAGCGTCCCGACCGTGCCGGGCGCTTTGGGCGAGAAGCCGGTCCCAAAGCCCGTGGCAAAGGTGAGGAAGATTCGATCTGGCCAGGTGAGAGGGGGATGGGAGGGCGGCGTGCTCGGCGACGTGTTGGCGGTGTCGTCTTTGGTGGGCATTTCGGTCGGGGTCATGGGGGCCTCAGTAAAATGAATTCATGGGATATTTATAATTATAATAAAACAAGAGTATTGTCTAAAAACTGGTCTGAGTTTATTTTTTTTCTTATGTATGAGAGTCAATCGGGAGAAAACGAGATGGAATGTTTTAGTCTGGAATCGAGCAGGTTTGATGAGTGCCCGGACTTTATAGTTGGCGCAGCTGGTGGGCAGATTTGGAGTTCGTCATGTTTATAAAAGAATCGTTCATTCTCAGAGGAAGGTTTGCCGCGCTGTCCTCCAGGGAGCGTCACCTTCATCGACGGCCTCGAATACGCACTGGAATCGATGCAGATGAAGGCGGCCGTCGAAGACATCATTCGCCGTCTGATTGAATTGGTGAAAGAGATAGAGGAAGGCGAAACATAATCGTCGATCGAGTCATTTGATAATAGAAAGAGTCGCTCAATCTCATGGGCGGTTTTTTTGTTTTTATGAATAGATTATTGATTTTCATCAGCGAGGTTCCCGCTTTTGCCGGAAAGGCGATCGAGCAGCGTTGCCTCAACGACATCGGTCGCTTTGGAGCGTTTTCTTCTTTTGGGCGTGGCTTTCGAAGTCGATGTCGCTGCCGTGCCAGTGCTGTGATCTCTATCGACTGAGACGATCGGCAGCACCTCCCTGCAGCCTGGCCCGCGCAGTCGGCTGCGACCAGCCCTGCCCTTCTCGACCTCGATCCTGGGCTCGAACTCCCGGAGCTGCGGCACGTGCGAGATGATCCCGATGGTCTTGCCCTGGCTTCGCAGGTTGCCGAGCGCGCCGAGCACCATGGCCAGCGCGTCCTCGTCGAGCGTGCCAAAGCCCTCGTCGAGAAAGAGCGAGTCGATGCGGGCGCGATCGCCAGTCATGCGCGAGAGGCCGAGCGCCAGGGCCAGGCTCAAGAGGAAGCTCTCGCCGCCCGACAGGTTGGAGACCGAGCGCAGCGCGTCACCTTGGTCGCGATCGATGACGGCGAGCTCCAGCGTTGGCTCGGCCTCGAAGTCCTCGGCGCGGCGCGCGCGGCACAGGCTGTAGCGGTTCGTGAGCGTGGCGAGCGGCGCGTTGGCCAGCGCGATGAGCGCGTCGAGCGTCAAGCCTTGCGCAAAGTTTCGGAAGCTCTTGCCGTCGTGGCTGCCGATGAGCGCGTTCAGACTGGCCCAGCGCGCTCTCTCGAGCTCCTGGCGGCGCAGGCGCTCGGTGAGCTCGGCGTTCTGTCGCCGAATCTTCGCGTCCTGTTCGAGGAGGCTGCGGATGCCGCCGATCTCGCGCTGAGCCGCTTCGATCGAACGGTCCAAATCCTCTCGTCGATGCTCGAGCGCTTCGAGCGGCGCGTCGGTCAGCGCCTTGTCTGCCTCGGCCTCGCGTTCGCGGACTTTCGACGCGTGGCGCACCTGTGCGTCGTTCAAGGCAGAGCGCAGCGCGTCCCGCGCTTCGAGCAGAGCGGCGAAGCGCTCGTCGTCGAGCTCCGCGGCCTGACACGCCGCCTCACTCTCGAAGCCCAGCGCTTCGAGCTGCTCGCTCAATCGCCGCGTGGCGGACTCGATTTGCCGCGCGCGCTCATCGCGCCGCCGCGTGATCTCCTCCAACAGATGGGCCACCCGCTCCTGGTTCAGGCGCACCAAGTCCCGCTTTTGACGCGCGTTCTGGAGGTGCTCGTCCGCGTCTCGTATGGCCCGTTCGAGCGCTGCGGACATCTCCGCAGGAGGGCGGCCGCCCAGGAGCGACTGGCGCTCGCGGAGCTTGGCATCGAGCTGGGCGCGCTGATCGTCGAGCGCGTGTGTCAGCTCGTCGAACGCCTGCTGGAGCTCGCTCAGCCTGGCCTCCCGACCCTTCAGTTCGCTGTCGAGCAAGAGCGCGTCTCGCTCGCGCTCCTGGACTTTCTGGATGGCCAGCGACCAGTGATCGCGCCGCTTGCGCAGAGCGCCCAAGATTGCCTGCCGCGCCGTCTCCTCACGCGGCAGGTCGGCGCCCAAGGCACGCAGCTCGCCATCGATCGATGCGAAGAGTGTCTCGAACTCTGCCTGCGCACCTTGGAGGAGCGCCGTGCGCTCATCGAGCTGGCCGCTGAGCGCCTTCAGCTCTGCCGTGAGCTCGCGTGCGCTGGACAGGGCGCGCTCGTGTTGGAGCTCCAGTTCTCGGAGTCGATCTCTCTGCGCCGTCCGACGCTGTTCGAGCTTCGGGACGCTCGCCACGAGCTGATCGAGCGCGGCCAATGCCTCGACGTCCGGCGCAGGTCCGCGCCGCGCGCTCAGCGCCGTGAGCTCGTCGATCAGCGCCCGCTGCCGCGCGCCATGGATCGCGTCCTGCGCGACGAGCGCTTCGATCTCGGCGCCGAGGGCTTGGAGCGCTTCGGCGATCGAGGCTGTCTCGGTTGCTGGGGCCCGCGCCTCGGTCAAAGGCCTGGGATGGTCGTGCGAGCCACACAGCGGACAGGGCGCACCGTCGGTGAGCTCGGTTCGCAGAGCGTCCAGGGCGTGATGGAGATGAAGCTGGGCCAGCTCGCTCTGCCGCGTGCCGCGTGCCGCGCGCGCCGCCTGAAGTCGCGCGTGTCGCTCCAGCGCCGCGGCCTCCAACAGGAGCTGTTCTGCTCGCAAGGCTTCGACACGCTCGGCCATCACCCGCTGCTCGCGCAGGCTGTCCCGCTGCTCGACGCATTGGTCGAGCGTGCGGCCAGCGAGGCACTCGTCCAGCTGCTTGCAGAGGGCTTCCACTTCGGCCTTGGCCGCCTCGACCGCGGCTGCCGTGTGCCCAACATCGACCTCGGCCTTTTGGCGCGCGGCGCTCTGCCGCGCGAGCTCTCGCTGAGCGCGATCGAGCGCGTCCTGTTGCACCTGGCACGTTCGAGCTTTGTCTCGAAGCGCCTCGAAGCGCTGTTCGAGCGCGGCGAACCGAGTGACGAGCCCCTCGTCGCTGGCGTGCTCGGTCAGGTAGTCCCGAACCTTTTGCAGCGAGGTTCGCTTCTCGCTCAGGGCCGCGCGCGCCGCCTCTCGCTCGCGTTGCTCGCGCTGGAGGCGCTCGTCCTGAGCCGCGCGCCGCGCGTCGAGCTGCGCGATCGCCTGGCGCTGCTGATCGATGCGCTCGTCGAGCTGGATGGCCCTGTCGATGTCGGGCCGCAGATGCTCGGCAATCGCGCGTGACTGGGCCAGCGTTCGCTCCGCGTCGTTCAACAGATAGACGATCGCCTCTGCCTCGCCCGCGCAGGCCTGTCGATCGTCGAGCGAACGCGCCCATCGATTGTCATCGAGCCGTTGCGCTTCTTCGAGCTCGCCGAGCTCCTGGCGAACTGGACGCAGTTGTCGAGCCTTGGCTGCGCTCTCCAACTCGAGCTGGCGCGGTTCAAAGGCGCGAGAGGCTGCCAGCCGCTCGTCGAGCGCTGTCTTCAGCGTTGCCTCTTCGTGCGCCAGCCGCTCCATGGCCGCGAGCCACTGGAGCTTGGCGAGCACCTCGTCGCGCGCGCTCCCCTGCGCCTCGACGCGCGCCATCAGCTCGATCGAGGCGGCCTCATGGCGCTCTCGCGTCTCGTCCGACATCGGCGTGCTGCCCGAGAGCTGGACCACGAGGAGATCGCGCGCCTTCTCCTCCTCTCGATGTCGCGCGTGGATGAACTGCGAGAGCTCGCCAAAGCGCTCTGTGCGCGTGATCTGTTCGAGGATGGCGCTGCGCTCGTCAGGCCTGGCGTTGAGGAACGCGGCGAACTGGCCCTGCGCGAGGAGCACCGTGCCGCAGAACTGATCGAACGACAGGCCGGTGAGCTCTTCGATCCGTGCAGCGGTCTCGCGGCTCTTCTCGGCCAGGATCGTCCCGGTCGCCTCATCGATGAGCATGCGCTCGATCGGTGTGAGCCCTTCGCCCGCAGCCTTGCGCTTCTGCGTGCGGCGCTGGCTCCAGCGGCAGCGGTAGCGGGTGCCCTTGGCCTCGAAGGTGACCTCGCTGAAGCAGTCCTTGGCACGGCGCGACATGAGCTCGTTCTTCTCTTTGCTCAGATCGCCCTGGCGCGCGGTCTGGCCGTAGAGCGCGAGGCTGATGGCGTCGAGCAGCGTCGTCTTGCCGCTGCCAGTCGGACCGCTGATGACGAAGAGGCCGCTGCTGGCGAGCGCGGGCACGGTGAGGTCGAGCTCCCACTCGCCATAGAGGGAGTTGAGGTTGGCAAAGCGGACCTTGAGGATCTTCATGGAACGAACTCCTGGAGCGCCGCTTCGCAGAACTGGGGACGGAACGCCTTGATCGCGTCGTTGCCGCGCGTCGGGTGAACGCGGTTCGTGAGCAGGGCAATCGCGAGCTGGCGATCGAGGTCGATCCACAGGCTCGTGCCCGTGAAGCCCAGGTGCCCCACGGCGCGCGAGGCAGCGATGGAGGGACCTGCCGATGAGCCTTCTGCCGATGGTGTGTCGAAGCCCAGCGCTCGCGTGCTGTTCGGTGTCCGCGCATCGCGCCGACACGCCTCGCGCCACAGCTCGACCGAGGCAAGGCGTCGCGCGCCCTCGAGCTCTTCGAACACGCGCGCGCCAAAGAGGCCCACGCCGCGCGCCGTTCCAAAGAGCCCTGCGTGGCCAGACACGCCACCCATGGCCAAGGCATTGTCGTCGTCCACTTCACCTGGCCGAGGCGCGGGCAGCTCGACGTTGGGCGGCGGCGCTGGGACGAGCCCTTCTTGACCAGCGGCAGGCTCGCGCGGGCGCCACAGCCCCGTGGCCGCGATGTTCAGATCGGCCGTCGATTCCACTCCGATCGGCCGGAACCCCATCTGATCTTCGAGGCCGAGCCGCACGTGGACTTCTTCGCGGACGAAGTCGTCGAGCCGCATCCCAGTCACGCGCTCGACGACGCTCCCGAGCGCGATGAACCCGAGGTCGCTGTAGGTGGCCTCGGTCCAGGGCGGGCGATCGACCTCTGAGCGTTCGACGCTGGTGAGCGGCGCGACCGACTCGAGGAAAAGTGGCTTCCACGCGGGCAGGCCTGAGGCGTGGGTCAGGAGCATCCGCAGCGTGAGGTCCGCTTTGCCGCGCGCGCCAAACGCGGGCCAGAAGCGCGTGACCCGATCGTCGATCGAGAGCTCCCTCAGGTCAGCCAGGCGCAGCAGAGCAGGCAGGGTCGCGAGGATCTTGGTGAGCGAGGCGAGATCGAAGCGCGTCGTCACATCCACGGGAGGGCCGTCGAGCCACCGCACGCCGCAGGCGTCCTCGTGAACGCAGCGCTCGCCATGAAAGACGGTCGCACTGGCACCTGGGAAGACGCCCTGGTCCAGGCCTTGGCGCAACAGCGATGTCAGGTTCATTTCGAAAACCTCCGTTCCTCGGAGGCGCTCCGGTGAATCCGAGCAGAGGGGCTCAGGTGAATCCGAGCGATCGAGCTCTGGCGATTTCGACCAGGCGCGATGCGTGTTTTCCGTCGGGGCAGCCCCCCGTGGGCGTCCTGTCGATCGCCGATCGATTTCCGAAATCCGAAAAGTCCGAAAAGTCCGAAAAGTCCGAACGGCGCTGTCTTGGATCGTTCGTGAACCGAGGTGTCGGGGGGCATGGCGTCGCTCACGTGGCCTCGGGAAAACAGATGCGCTCCACGTCGGGCAGCGGCTTTCCGAGGAAGCGCGCGCCCACTTCGGCAAAGAGTTCGGGGCGATCGGTGACGAAGTAGTGGTGGTGGGGTGGGGGATCGAGCACCGGCGCGCGCCAGCCTCGGTGTGTGAGGAGCTCCTCGACCTCCTCGGCCATGACCTCGGCCGAGTCGATGAGCGTGACGCCCTCGCCCAGCACGCCGCGGATGGCCTCGCGCAGGAGTGGGTAGTGGGTGCAGCCGAGCACGAGCGTGTCCATGTCGAAACCGTCGAAGTTGGCGAGGTAACGGGCCGCGATGAGCCGCGCGATGTCGCCGTCGATCCAGCCTTCTTCGGCGAGCGGGACGAGGAGCGGGCAGGGCATGGCGCGCAGCTCGATGTTGCCGCGCCGTCGCCGCAGCGCGCTCTGGTAGGCGCCGCTCTTCACGGTGCCGTGCGTCCCGATGATGCCCACACGGCCGTTTTTCGTGGCCGCGATGGCCGCGCGCGCGCCTGGCTCGATGACGCCCAGCACCGGGATGTCGAGCATCTTGCGGAGCACACCGAGCGCGACGGCCGAGGCCGTGTTGCAGGCCACGACGAGCAGCTTCAGGTCCTGGCGGAGCAGGAAGCGCGCGTTGTCGATGCAGTAGCGGATCACGACCTCGGGAGAGCGCGAGCCATAGGGCACGCGGGCCGTATCACCGAGGTAGGCCGTGCGTTCGTGTGGCAGGCGCGCGTGGATGGCCTTGAGCACGGTGAGCCCTCCCACGCCGCTGTCGAAGACGCCGATGGCCTTTCGGCCCATCCCTGCAACGTCTGGAATTTCGCTCGGAGACTTTTGAGACTTGGGGAGATCGGGGATCGGCGTGGAAACGCGCGGGTCAGGGAGCTTCGAGGACATGAGAGCGGCTTCTCGGGCTTGAGGCGGGGCACACGGCGCGGAAAAAATCGGCGCGCCTCCTAGTCCGGTCCGGCGCTGGGCGGGGATCAAAAATCCGCGCTCACACAGGCGCTCGGATAAACCTAAAAATCACGATTTTGATTTTGAAAACACGCCATCGAATTTTTTGGCAAATAGAGCCTGCGATTGATCAATGCGTGTCCATGCCGCGATACATAAGGGGGAGCATTACTGATAGGCCTGTGCCCTCGCAAGTGAATCAGAAATCTCTTTATTTTTTGGATGCGCTGCTTGCAGTTTGCAAAGCTCAGCAACAATAGCACGACGCGCCTCTACAGCGCTCTTTTTCAGTAATTGATGCAATGTCCAGGGGTACGGGTTCAAAATATAGATCCCAGGCTCTAGATAGGCCTCTGTCACTGATTGATTGACCAGTGCCTTCGCAAGCTTCCCAGCAATCTCTTCATTGTTCGGATGGGCTGATCGCAGTTCGCGAAGCTCAGCAAGAATAGCACGACGCGCCTCTAAACTGGTCTCTCCCGCTGATTGATTGACCAGTGCCCTCGCAAGTGAATCGGCA
>JAISIF010000068.1 GCA_031262165.1 Myxococcales bacterium
CTGTCTGCCGCCGCTTTTCTCATCCGCGACGCGGCCGTGGCCGGGAAGAACATCCACATCCTCGAAGAGCGGCGTTTGCTCGGTGGCGCGATCGAGGCGTTTGATGGCGATGCCAACGCCAAGGGCGATGGCGCGTCCAAGGTCTACTGGTCGATGCCTGGCCCCTGGCTCTCGCGACGAGGCAGCACGGCCCTGTGGGATCTGCTCGCCGACATCCCGACGCTCGACGACAGCGGCCCCAATGTCCGCGACGCGATCAAGCGCTTCAACGAGGACAAACCGATCGAGGCCAGCGCGCGCCTCATCGACGCGAACCACCAGATCCTCGACGCCACGCGCCTGGGCCTCTCGACGCGCGATCGGGCAGAGCTGCTGCGCCTGATGTCCATGTCCGAGCGCAAGATCGGCGCGCTGCGCGTGGAGGACGTGTTCTCGCAGCATCTCCTCGACAGCACGTTCTGGTGTCTGTGGCAGACGACCTTTGGCTTCACGAACTGGCACAGCGCGGCCGAGCTCAGGCGCTCCCTGCTGCGCTTCTTCCACGAGGTCCCGGGGCTCGCGACGCTCTCGGAGTTCTACCGGCCCGCGCTCAGCCTGCACGACAGCATCATCCGCCCGCTCAAGGCATGGCTGCGCGATCGGGGTGTCGTCACCGAGGTCGGCGTGCCCGTCATCGACGCGGAGCTCACTGGCGACGAGTCGAAGCGCCACGTGCAGCGCCTATTCGTCGAGCGGGAAGGGCAGCGCGAGGTCATCGAGATCGGCAAGGACGACTACGTCCTGATCACGCTCGGCTCGATGATGAGCGACGCGAGCCTGGGCACGAATGACAAGGCCCCACAGATCATTCGCGATCGCCGCGATCAGAGCTGGAGCCTCTGGGAAAACCTCGCGCGCAAGTCGGCCGATTTTGGTCGGCCCAGCACGTTCCGAGGCAACGTGGACCAGAGCATGGGCGAGATCTTCACGCTGACGATGCGCACACCCGTCCTGCTCGAGCGCATCGCGCGCTTCACGGGGAGCGCGACAGGCGCGGGTGGGCTCATCACCTTCCGCGACTCTGGCTGGCGCATGTCGCTCACGGTGCCGCACCAGCCTCACTTCGTGGGCGAGCCAGACGCGCTGTCCACGCTCTCCTGCCAAGGTCTCTTCCTCGACGCGAACGGCGACTACGTCCACAAGCGCATGAGCGACTGCACTGGCCTCGAACTGCTCCAAGAGCTGCTCGGGCAATTCGGCTTCACCGATCTGTTCGGCGAGCTCGAGAGCCAGACCGAGGTGGCGAGCATGATCCTGCCCTATCTGAGCGCGCCCTTGCAGCGCCGCACGCCCGGCGAGCGCCCGCCGATCCTCCCGCGCGGCGCGCAGAACTTTGCCTTCATGGGGCAGTTCGTCGAGTTGGAGAACGACGCTGCGGCCACCATCGAATACGCCGTGCGCACCGCAATGATGGCTGTCTATGGTCTGTTCGACATCCAGCGAGCCATCCCCGCGATCTACAAGGGAACCTCGAACCTGAAGGTCGCCTGGTCTGCCGTGCGCGACACGTTCGATTGATGAAGAACTCGTGGTGAGCGTCGACCGATTTTCCAGACAAGGGGGATGAACCCTCTTGTCTGGAAGACATCGGAGCGCCGAACCGATGCGCTCTCGACAGACGCTCCGTCCTTGGCGAGGCGAGAAGCGACGCGGCCATCCTTGGATGTCGCGCCCCTCTCCCCACCCCCATCTCCTGCAAGCGGGAGATGGCCGACGCGAAGCGACGGGATGAGGGAAAACTCGATGCCCCTGCGTCAAAAAAATCGAGAACAAAGGCCGTCCTGATTTCCCCGTGCCCAGGCCTTGCGGCCTTTGGAGACGGAGGGCATAGCCCCCCTCCTTTTTCGGAACCCGATGGATGGTTCCGCTCCAAACGAGGCACGCTCATGAAAATGCGCCTTCAAAAGGTGCTGGCCCAGGCGGGGGTCGCTTCTCGGCGCAGAGCCGAGACGCTCATCGCCGAAGGCCGTGTCGAGGTGAACGGACAGATCGTGCGCGAGCAGGGCGTGCAGGTCGAGCCAGACCGCGATCTCGTCCGCGTGGACGGTCGCCTGCTCGAGCTGGAGCGCAAGGTCCACTACGTCCTCTACAAACCGCCCGAAGTCGTCACGACGCTCGCCGATCCCCAGGGGCGCCCTACGATCGCGCCGCTGCTCGCCGCCATCCCAGAGCGCGTCTTTGCCGTGGGCCGCCTCGACTACGACGCAGAGGGCGCGCTCATCGTCACCAACGACGGCGCGCTCGCCCATCGCCTCATGCACCCCAGCTTTGGCGTGCCGCGCGTCTATCTGGCCAAGGTCAAGGGTGTGCCGAGCGACGCGACGATCGACCTCGCGCGGCGCGGCCTGCGCCTCGAAGACGGGCCCGTGACACCGCTCGAGATCGAAAAGGGCGAGTCGGCCGAGCGCAACACGTGGCTCAAGCTCGTCCTGACCGAGGGGCGGCCACACCTCGTCAAGCGCCTGTGCGCGGCGTTGGGGCACCCGGTCGTCCGCCTCTACCGCCCGCTCTATGGCGGCGTCAGCGCCGAGGGCCTGCGGCCCGGCGAGTTCAGGGCGCTGACCCCCCCCGAGATCTCCCTGCTCAAGAATGGGGGACGGCGGCCCATCCCGCCCGTCGCCGAGCTCAAGGCCCCGCCCAGGCGACACCGGGCGCAGGATGACGAGACACCGCAAGCGCCGCTCCAGCAACGCCAGCTCGACGACGCCCGTTCAGAGCCCCCAAAATCGAAAAAATCGATGATGAAGGCGCCCCACGGCGCCGCGCCAGCCAAGGCCTCCTCCAGGCCCAATGCCCAACGCCAGGCGACACCGCCGAAGTCGCGCTTTGCCCCAGATAAAAAACGCGATGCGACTGATCGCAGCCGAGACGAGCGACACCGAGAGCGGGCACCCGATCGCCGCGATCGTTCGGATCGCCCAATGAGCGCGCGCTTCACCAAGCCAGCCTCACCCCGCGCCATCGGCTCCGATCGCTTCGCGCCCCGCTCGGTGCCCACCGCCAAACACTCCGCCAAACACCCCGCGCCGAAGAACCGAACGCGGCCATCTCGCTGATCCCCTCTCGTTTCGATGCTTTGCCGGACACTTCTTCAGCCCTTGCACCAGAGGTCTCCCGTGGAACGATCTTCCCTGGCTCCGCTGTCCGCCCTCATCCCCGCTGCTCTCGCCCTCTGCCTGTCCGCGGCCTGCGGTGAGCGGGAACAGCTGCGTGAAGCTGCCTCGAAGGCCGAGCGGCCAGAGCAGCGCGCCCTGGCCCTCCAGAAGCTCGCCAAGGATCCGACACCGAACGACTACGCCCTCTTCTTCCAGGCCACCCGAGATCCCTCGGCCACCGTGCGTGAGGTGGCGATCGAGCACCTCCATCTCGACGATGGGCCGCGCATCCCCGACCTCCTGGGCGCCCTGCTGGACGACCCAGTTCCCGAGGTCCAGACCTACGCGATCAAGGGCCTGCTCCATCGACTCACGCCCAAGAAGCTGGCGTATCTGCGCAACGCCTACGCGCGTAAAGGCACGGCCACGCGCCGACTCATCGGCCAGAGCGTGGACGAGACGCTCCTCGCCGACTTCGTCCACGCCGAGGCCGAGATGCTGTGGGCGCAGCAGCAGGAGAAAATCCTGCCGAAAAACCTCTTCAGCGACCTCTCGATGGCGCGCTGCCGTGAGATACCTGGCTGCCTGGCGCTCGCCACCCAGCGGCAGGCCATACAGCACAAGGACCCCATCCAGGACGCGCCAGCGCTCGTGGCCAAGGCCGCGCTGGAGCTCGGTCGCAGCGGTCGCCCCGAGGCCGTGGAGCAGCTCACGACCCTGCTCGGCATGCCGTCGATCTACGTGGTCGCGGGCGCTGCCTCTGGACTGGGCGCCGCGGGCGATCGCGCCACGATCCCCAAGCTCATCGACCTGCTTGCCGAGCCCTACGTGCCCCACGTGGAGCTGCGCGAGCCCACGATCGCGGCCCTCGTCGCGCTGGACGCTGCTGAGGCCATCGCGCCGCTGAGCGAGATCGCCGCCAAAAAAGAGCCTGCGGCAGAGGCCGCGCTCCATGCCCTGGGCAGACTCTCCAAATCGCACCCCGCGCCTGCCAAGGCCGCGCTGTGCAAGGCCCTCGACGCGGCGTCGCTCGAAGACGCGCGTGCCGTTGCCGAGGTGCTGCGCCGCGCTGACATCGCCTGCGATTCGACGGCGCTCGTCGCGCGCCTGGCACAGGGCGGTGAGGCGGCCCTCGCCCCGCTGGCCGTGTTGGAGGTGCTGCCCTCGCCAGACCTGGCCACGCATGTCGCCGCGCTCCTCGATTCGAGCGATCTCCGCGTCCAAAGCGCGGCATTCCGGGCGCTCAGCCAACTGCCAGGCAACCCCACGCTCCAGGCTCGCCTGCCCGACCTACTCGCGCGCGCGCTCGACGAGCTGCACACGGCCAAGCAGATGTGGATCCCGATCAGCCGCGTCCGCGAGGCATGGCCTGAGGAGAGGTATGTCAACGAGAGCGACGGCCATGGCCACGATCATGGCGACGAGCAGGACACGCCGCCCCTGACGAGGGAGCAGCTCCGCGCGAACGGAGGGATCTCAGAGGAGCAGATCGAGTCGATGCTCAAGGTCCAGGAGGCCTCGAGATCCAAGGGGCAGAAGCGGAAGGAGAATTTTCAGGCATTCCTCGACAGGCTGGATCGCCTGGAGATGGAGCGGGCCGAGGTCATCGGCCTGCAGCGCCCACCCAAGCACGTCTTTGCTTATGAGGACGACTACATCGCGGACCTCACCGACGCGCAGCGCGACCACCTCGACGCGTTGCTCACAGCGCTCGCCCGCCAGCGCCTGCCGCTCCTGTCGGCCGAGGATTTGGAGCGATTCTGGCGGATGCCAGAGTTCCGGGCGCTCGCCTGTGAGGTCTCTGCCTCGGTCGGCGATCGATCCAGCGGCTCGGATGACGACAAGGGTGCGGCGCCCCAGTTGGCCAAAGGAGCGTCGGTTGCGACAGCCGCCGCCAAGGCAGCCGACGACGGTGGCGATGGCGATGGCTTTCTCGGCGCGCGTTGCCTGCGGGAGCGCGACGGCGACATCCAGTCGGCGGCCCTGCGCGGTTTCCTGCGTCAGGGCCAGGCGGCGATCCCGCTGCTCATCGAAACGCTGAAGGTGCGCACCGAGCAGCGCGCGCCGATCATCGACACGCTCGTGGCGCTCGGCGCCAAAGACGAGCTCCTGCCGCTGGCCCGCGCGATCGTCCAGGAGGGCGGCGCCGATGGCCTGTCCGCGCTCCAGGCGCTGGCCGCGTTTGGTGATCGTGAGTCTGTTCCAACGATACAGGCCAAGCTCGATGAACCAGCCCTGCGCGAGCGCCGCGAGGTCATCGAGGTGTTGGGCAAGCTGGGAGAACCATCGGTGCGAGACGCCCTGGTGCTAGAGCTCTTCAGCGACCAACCCGAGATCCGCGTCGCCGCGATCAAGGCGCTCGAAGAACTGAAGCTCGCGGGCAATGTCCCGCAGATCGCCGCTCTGAAAAACGACTACTTCCTGGAGGTCCGGCGGTTGGCCGAGGGCAGCGCAGCGAATTGATTCGTCACGACGAATCGTCATTGCGAGCGAAGCGAAGTAATTCAGGATGTTTGGTAGGGATTTCTATCACAGGATTGCTTCGTCGCTGTGCGCCTCGCAATGAAGGAGTATTTGTCGAAGAATTTCAGTGAATGGTTTGAGTTTAGTTTTTTTTACGACGTTTTCGGAGGTCAACAAGACATGTGGTCGAAAAGTAAATTGAAACAGATGCCTCTCTTCGCGGTTTTGATTCTTGGGGAATTGATGTTTTCCGAGGTGGCGCAGGCGCAACCGAATATCTTGGTTTTAGATGATAGTTCAAATGGAAATACAAATTATCTAACACATGCCTGCAATAACATTGGTGCTAACTGCACTATCTCTAGTGTTAATGATTTTGTAAGCATTTTAGGAGACGGCGTGGGATGGGACGCCATCGTTTTTGACTACCCCTCCTCATCTATTTCAGGAGCAGGCTGGCGAGAAATTCTGGTCTCCTATATCCAGTCAGGTGGTCGCGTTATTTATAACGGGTGGAAAGATGGTGAAATAACCCCAGCATTGGCAGATGCGTTGGGACTTACTAACCTTCAACCAACCTATGATCCACCAAGGACCCTCTATAGCTGGGGGCATATTTTATGGAATTACGTTGAACAGGTATCTGACACATTAGTCCCCATAAGTGACAGTTATGGCGTTCACGGCGTCCCAGCCACACCTACGAATGGAGCGGAAGGAGCCGCTGGATTTATATTATCATCTGCAGATCCGGCACAGTCTTCAATTATCATCGGAAACGATGGCCGAACTATCTACAATATATTTATTTATGATAATTATGATGGCGCAGAAATGATCAAACTCTTGATGAATGAGCTGTATTACATCCTGGGCCCTCACGCTTTTTCACAAGCAGTGACGACGCCCGAAGATCAAGCGTTGAACATAACTCTCGTAGGTGATGACCCCGAAGATTTGCCGCTCACCTACATCATCGTCGATCCCCCCAGCCATGGCACCGTGATTCTGAATGGTTCGGTCGCGACCTATACGCCCGCGCAGGATTACAATGGACCAGATAGCTTCACCTTCAAGGTTTATAATGGCGAAGATTATTCGAATATCGCGACCATCGACATCACGGTGACGCCCGTCAATGACGCGCCGGTCGCTCAGGATGATTCGGTGACGACGCCAGAAGAGACACCATTGACCATCCAATTGATGGCGATGGACGTCGATGGCGATTCGCTGACCTATTCCATCGTCGATCACCCCAGCCATGGCACCGTAATTCTGAATGGTTCGGTCGCGACCTATACGCCCGCGCAGGATTACAATGGCTCGGATACGTTCACGTTCAAGGCAAATGATGGCGCTGTCGATTCCAATGTGGCTACGGTGAGTATCGTGGTGACGGGCATCAATGATGTGCCGGTCGCACAGAGCGATTTAGTGACGACGCCAGAAGACTCGCCATTGCCGATCGAATTGATGGCAATGGATGCCGATGGCGATTCGCTGACCTATTCCATCGTCGATCACCCCAGCCATGGCACCGTGATTCTGATTGGTTCGGTCGCGACCTACACACCCGCGCAGGATTACAATGGTTCCGATAGTTTTACGTTCAAAGTCAACGATGGGACAGATGACTCGAACGTCGCGACGATCGACATCATGGTGACGCCCGTCAATGACACACCGGTCGCTCAGGCTGATTCGCTGACGACGCCGGAAGAGACACCATTGCCCATCCAATTGATGGCGACGGACGTCGAAGGCAATGCGCTGATCTATTCCATCGTCGATCACCCCAGCCATGGCACCGTGATTCTGAATGGTTCGGCCGCGACCTATGCTCCCGCGCAGGATTACAATGGCCCAGATAGTTTCACGTTCAAAGTCAACGATGAGACAGATGACTCGAACGTCGCGACGATCGACATCATGGTGACGCCCATCAATGACGCGCCAATCATCATTTTGGCAACGCGGGAATACACCATCGAAGCTGGTAAGACGATTACCTTCGATTTCACCGCAACCGATGCGGATGGCGACGCGCTGCTCGGCAGCCTTCTGCCTCAGGAAAATGGCGCTGTGCAGAATCAGGTTGGCGACCAATGGAGCTATTCATGGACGCCTGCCGTTGATTTGGTGTCACCAGAAGAAGGTGAATTACCATTCCAGATTTCCATTACGGTTTCTGATGGACACGGCGGAACCGACACGATCCTCCTGACGATTACTGTGACGACCAGTGATTTGGATGGAGATAGTGTTTTGAATGATGACGACAATTGCCCACTCGTCTCGAACACAGATCAGACAGACACCGATAGCGATGACATTGGCGATGCCTGTGAAGATGATGATGACGACGACGGTTTTGCGGATGGCGATGACAATTGCCCACTCATTCAGAATCCAGATCAGACAGATACGGATGACGATGACATTGGCGATGCCTGCGACAATGATGATGACGATGACGCTATC
>JAISIF010000093.1 GCA_031262165.1 Myxococcales bacterium
CATCCGAAGCCTCAAGGAGCGCCGCCTCAGGCTCTTGGAAGAGCGCCTCGCGCGCTTCGACAAGGCGATCACCGGGCGCGAGCTCATCAGCCACCAGCTCGCGGGCATCGAGGAGTTCCTGCGCCTGATGCACGACCAGGCGCTGACCCTGCGCGATCCAGACACGGCCACACACCAGCTCGAAGATCTGGCGCACCAGCTCGATGTGACGACCGAGACCATCCGCGAGATGGAGGCCTTCAGCGCCGTCACCGAGGAGTTCGCCCAGTTCGACAGCGTGGAGTCGCTGCCCGATCTGCAGCCCATCCGTTGAGCGCCGCCGACGGGCGGAGGACGTCGTCGCGCGGGCGCATGCGCGACTCGCAGCCGCGCGCCGTGGAGAGACGGGAGGCGCTGTCAATCGGCGTCCAGCTTCAAGAGCTCCCGAATCACGACGCTCGCCACGGCCATGCCCATCGCCGCGGTGACGAACACGGCGCTCGCCTGACAGCGAGGCCCGCGGATGCCAGGCACGTCGGGCGAGACCTCGGGGATGCCACAGGCCTCGTCGGCCTCGAACCGCAAGGCCTTGCGGCCTGGCTCGCGCGACCAGACCGCGAAGACGCCCGTGGGCTTCTTGCAGTCGATGCCGTGGCAGCGCCGCAGGAATTTTCGAACGTCGCGCGCGAAGTGATCCTGGCGCGTCTCGCACAGATCGCCCGCCATGATCTGCGTTGGATCGAGCCGACCAGCCGCGCCCATCGATGAGACGATCGGCAGGTGGGCCGCGTGGCAGCGCGCGATGAGGTGCATCTTGGCCGTCACGTTGTCGATCGCGTCGACCACCACGTCGGCGCTGCCATCGATCGGGACGAGCCGCTCTGCCGATGTCTCGTCGTAGCGATCATGGATCGCCGTCACGCGCAGCGCTGGATCGAGCGCGGCCAGGCGCGCGGCCATGGCCTCGACCTTGGGCTGTCCCAACGTCGTCATGAGCGCGTGCAGCTGGCGATTGAGGTTGGTCGCCGAGACGCGCTCGCCATCGATGAGGGTCAGGTGGCCAATGCCCGAGCGAGCCAGCGCTTCAACCGTGAAGGAGCCGACGCCGCCCACGCCAACGACGATCACGTGGCTGCGACCGAGGCGCTCGATCGCCTCTGGGCCGACGAGGCGCGCGAAGCGATCCACGCGCAGCTCTTGGATCGACGGTTCGCTCATCTCGCCTGTCCTCGCTTCAGCTTGCGGCGAATCGCGTCGCTGGTCTGCGCCAGCATCTCGACGCGCAGCAGGTGGCTCAGCAGGCCATAGACCAGGATGCCCACGCCCACGCCGCCCAACGCACGCACGAGTTTGATGGCGAACGAACCGTGATCGAGACCGGCATCGGCAAGCAGTGCGTCGCAGAATCTCAACGCGCCCCAGACCGCGAGGCCCATGCTCGCCGCGCACAGGAACATCTTGGCGAGCTCCCGGAAAAAGCCGCGTGGCAAGCGATGGTCGCGCGTGTGGCGGCCAAACGCCGTGGCGAGGATCGAGAAGTTGAGCCACGCGCCGAGTGAGGTGCCGATGGCCAGGCCCAGGTAGCCAATCCGCTCGAACAAGAGGAGGTTGAGCGCGAGGTTGGCCACCACGGCCATCACCGACCCGAGGAGCGGCACGCGCGGCCGGTTCAGCGCGTAAAAGGCGGGCGCGGCGACCTTGATGCCCGAGTAGGCGAACAGGCCCAGCGCGTAGCCAGCGAGCGCGAGCGCCGTGTGGCGCGCGTCCTCGGGCGTGAAGCGACCGTATTGGTAGAGCAGGCGGATGACTGGCTCGGCCAACACGGCAAGACCGATCATCGAGGGCAGCGCGAGAAAACCGATGAGCGACAGGCCTTGCCCCAGCCCTGCCTTCATGGCGCCCAGGTCGCGCTCGGCCGCGCTCCTGGCCAGTCGCGTCGTCGTCACGGTGGCGACCGCGACGCCGAAAATGCCGATGGGCACATACATGACGCGGAAGGCGTAGTTGAGCCAGGCGTTCGCGCCCGGCTGCTGGCTGGCGAACTGCGTGTTGATGAAGATGTTGGCCTCGGTCGCAGCCAGGCCGAGCGTGGCAGGCGCCATCAGGAGCGCGATGCGGCGCAGGTTCGGGTCGCGCCAAAGCGCGCGCAAGCGCGGGCGAAAGGCGTAGCCGAAGCGCCTGAGCGACGGCAGCTGCACGGCAAACTGCGCCACGCCGCCGCAGAGCGTGCCGATGGACCAGCCGATGACCGCTGTCCTGTCCGAGGCGCCCGCGAGCCTGAGCGCCACGCCCACGGCGATGGCAGTGAGGTTGAACATGGCGGGCGCGAGCGCGGGCGTCCCGAATACGCGCCGCGCGTTGAGCATCCCCATCATCACGGCGGCCAGGCTCAGGGCGAGGAGGAAGGGCATCATGATCCTCGCCAGCAGCGCGGTCAGCTCTGCCTTGCCCGGCACCTCGAAGAAGCCCGAGGCCAGCAGGAACACGAGCTGTTCGGCGAAGATCGCCCCGAGCAGCGTGAGCACGCCGACGATGACGAGCAGCGCGCCGACGAGCTCGTTGGCGAGCGCGTGCGCCTCCTCCGGGCCAGCCTCCTTTTCGACCTTGGCAAACGTGGGGACGAAGGCCGCGCTCAGGGCACCCTCGGCAAACAGATCGCGGAGAAGGTTCGGGATGCGGAAGGCCACGACGAAGGCGTCGGCCCACATCCCGGCGCCGAGCAGCGCGGCAAACAGCTGCTCGCGGATGAGGCCCAGAAAGCGCGAGGCCGTGGTGGCCGCGCTCACGATGGCCGTCGAGCGGATGAGGCCGCTGGGCGGCTCTCTCTCGGAGGCGACAGGTTCAGGCGCGGTGGCGAGCGTGTCGGCGGCGTGGGCAGTTCGTTCGGCAGAATCTGTCGTCATGGCTGGCTCTCCATCACCTCTCTGACGATAGCGACCGAACCCCTTGTCCAAGCCGTCCATCGACCGGCTGAGCCAACCGCCTTGGATGAGGATGACTTCACCTCACTCGCGATGCCGGATCGCTCTGAAGCATGACGCATCGGTCGGTGAGGCGGTGTGAGGGAGAGACAGGGCGTCATGGAGAGGGTTCAGGAGCTCGTCGTTCAGCGGATGAAGCGAAGGCGGCACTCATCCCTTCTTTGGCTTGGGCTTGAAGGCTCTCGCGGAGGGCTTGGGAGCGCCCGCCGCTGGACCACGCGCCGCTCTTCCCCTCGTAGACGCTGGCGCCGAGGGCTGGCCTGGCCTGCGCGATCGAGGCGCGGACACCTTTCCCTCGCCAGATCGAGACGACGCCGCGCGCGCGGGCTTGGCAGCGCTGCTGGTCCAGGATTTTTTCGGAGCCGCGCCGTCGGCCTTGGCGGGGCGTGTCGGCTTCCCGGAGTTGGCGCCGGTGCTTCTGGGCTTGGCTGTCTTGGGCGCGAACGCGGCGGCCGAGGGCTTTCGAGGCGAGCGAGGTGGCCGAGACGAGGCTGGACGATCGGCGGTCGAAGCCTTTGGCTTGTGAACACGCTCCACGCGGGCACCCGCCCTGGCGCCCTCGGGACGGCCTGGCTTCGAGCTCGACTTGAATGGCGGCCTGGTGGGTGCGGCCGTCGATGTCGCTGTCGCTGTCACTGTCGATGCCGTGGTCGGCGCTTCGGGCTTGGCCGTGGCGGCAACGGCAGGCGGCTGACCGGCGAACTCGATCTTGCCGCCCGAGACGAATCGACCGCGGGGCTCGTGTCGGACCCGGCCAGCGAGCACCTCCACTGGAATCGCCGTTCGGACCGGTTTGGACGCTGGCGCCGCTGGCGTGGAACCACGCCGATCTGCCGCGCGGACGATTCGGAGACACGCCTTGGGCGCGGACTGGACACCAGCTCTTCTGGGCTTCTGGGGTTCGGACACGAGGAGAAATCCTTATGAAATGAAGGGGGGGGAAGGCGGTCATTCGAATCAGGGCGCGAGTGCATGGCGGCACGCCGTTCACGCTTCGTGGTCAGGCGTGATCCGCGTTCGCCACGGCCGCCTCGTCGCTCACCGCGCCATCGCCCTCGGCCTGCGTCGAACTGTCGCCACAACAATCGAAGTCCGTCGCAGAGGCATAGTCCGCATAGAGCCGAACCACGGGCGGCCCATCGAGCACGCCGTTCTCTCGACCCAGCGCTCGGCGCAGCGCCACGAGGGCGACTTCGATCTGCTCGCTCGATGGCTCGCGCGTCGTGATGCGCTGGAGCCACAGGCCAGGTCTCAGGAGCCAGAGCAGCGGGCGCGGGCACGAGGGCTTGGCCGATAGGCGCTGGAGCTCGTAGGCCAGGCCAGCCACGGGCAACATCAGGGGCAACTTCACGGCGATGAGGCAGAGCTGATTGACGATCCCCGTTTCGGAGAAGGTCGGCAGGAAGGGAAAGACCGCCGCGAACAGGACGATGCTCACCACCAGGACCAGGAGAATGAAGGCCGTGCCGCAGCGCGGGTGGAGTGTGGTGAACGTCGCGGCGCTCTCGGGCGTCAGCGGCTTGCCCTCTTCATAGGCCCAAATCGATTTGTGCTCCGCGCCGTGGTATTCGAACACGCGCTTGATGTCGGGCATGAGCGAGATGGCGGCCAGATAGGCGACGAAGATGAGCGCCTTGAAGATGCCGTCGATGAGGTGGAACGCGCTCCCCGTCGTCGGCAGCGAGAGCCCACTCCCTTCGCCGAGCAGCCAGGTGAGCAAGTGCGGCAGCCCGACGAACAGCCCCAGGCCCAGCGCGAGCGAGACGACCATCGTCACGCCCATCATCCAGCGCTCTTGCGTCGAGGCCTGTCTCGGCGCCGCACCCTCTGTGGAGGGAAGCTGCGGCGCTTTGGCTCGATCCGGCGGCTGCTTTTTTGGCTCGGTTTGCGCCGATCGATCGGCCTGGTTCTGGCTCGACGCCATGGGCGCGCCCTCCTCCTCTGGCATCGCCTGCTCTGCCGAGAAGTTGAGCGCGGACATGCCATTCCAGAGGCTCTCGATCAGGACGATGGCGCCCCGGAAAAAGGGCCAGCGCAGCGGCTTCACCTTTCCGAAGAGCGTCTCCCAGGCCTGCTCGCGGACGACGATCTGTTTGTCTGGCCGACGCACGGCCACGACGAAGCTCTTGGGCGAGCGCATCATCACGCCTTCGATGACGGCCTGGCCGCCCACGGCAGAGCGCGCCGCCTGAGCGACGCCGAAGGCCAACCTCTTGAATTGACGTGGCTTTTTGACGGTCATTTCGATTCGGATTCACTTTCTGGAGAGCCGGGGCAGCGCTGAGGGCTGGATGAGATCAGCGTCGAAGAAGCTGCCTCTCCCTGCGGGCCACCGCCCTCAAACGAGGAAGGCCTTTCTGGAAGAAGTCTCCCTCACCGAGAGGGTGTCGGCTTAGCCAACAGGGCGAGTCGCGTTGGAACCACGAGAGCTCGACCGCCTTCTGAGAGTCCCGCCAAAAAGAAAAGCGCGCCCGTGAAGAGCGCGCCTCTCAAATCTGTCCGGTCGGCGGGGCGAGCCGAAGCTCACTTGGCCTTGGGCTCGTCCTTCTTCAGGTTCCCGTATTTCTTGCGGAACCTGTCGATGCGCCCGGCGGTGTCCATCAGCTTCTGCTTCCCCGTGTAGAAAGGATGGCAGGCCGAGCAGACTTCGATCGTGAAGTCGCCCTTGGTGGAGCGGTTTTCGATGACGTTGCCACAGCCACACTCGATGGTGGCGGGACGGTAGTTCGGGTGGATGTTGTTCTTCACGTTTGCCTCGCTTGCCTTACTCCTCGCGCCCCGGGCGCTCAGGAGGACTGGCCGTCAAAAAGGGCGCGCCCTATAGAGATCGACCCTTCTGGTGTCAAGAACGCCTGAGGCCCTTGGTGCGATTCCCCAATGCCTCTGGAAAGAGTGCTCCCCTCCCCCGCCTCAGCCGATGGGCGTGCCCGGCGCGATGGCCTCGTCGATCCCGAGCAGCGAGAGCCCTGTCTTGGGATCGCCCGCAGCCAGGATCATCCCGCACGACTCGATGCCTCGAATCTGACGCGGCGGCAGGTTGGCCAGGACAGCGACCTGGCGGCCGACGAGTGTCGAAGGATCGTCGCCGAACGCCTGCGCGATGCCCGCCGCGATCGTCCGAGGCGCTGCCTCGCCCAAATCGACGCTGAGCTTGAGCAGTTTGTCGGCCTTGGGCACGCGCTCGGCCGTGAGGATCTTGCCCACCCGCAGATCGAGCTTGCCGAAGTCGTCGAAGGCCACCGCGGGCTTGGCAGGCGCCGTTGCCCACGCGGATGTGACCTCAACCTTTGGCAGCGCCGCTTCCGATGGCTGAGGTGGCACGACGATGAGTCGATCGACGAGCGCGGCGTCGAGGCGAGCGATGAGCGGCGTGGGCGTGCCGATCTCATGTCCCGCCGCGAGCAGGGCTTGCGGCGTGCGCTCGAAGTCTTCGAGTTCCTTGAAGGTGAGCGGCGCGGCATCGAGCTGCGCGAAGATTGCCTCGGCAATGGTGGGGACGATGGGCGAGAGCATCGCGCCGATGGCGTAGAGCACGTCGGCCACGGTGGACAGATCGCGGCGAGCGGTCTCCGGATCGGCCTTGGCCGTCTCCCAGGGCTTCTGGTCCTGCACGAACTTGTTGGCCTTCTCGCCGAGCTCCACGATGGCGCGCACCGCGTGGCGCAGGTCGAGTCCAGCGAACGCCTCGCGTGCCTTTTGGACCGCGGCAGCGGCTTCGGCGAGCAGGGCGTCGTTGCGCGCCTGACCAACGCGTCCGCCGAGCTTACCCTTGAGTATGGCGAGCGAGCGGTTGCACAGGTTGCCCAGGTTGTTCACGAGCTCCGCGTTCACCCGGAGGCGGAACTCGGTGAGCGAGAGATCGAGATCCTCGGGGCTGGGGCCCAGGTTCGCCGCGTAGAAGAACCGCAGGTAGGCCGGGTCGAGCAGGTCGAGATACTGGCGGGCGTTGATGAAAGTGCCGCGCGACTTCGACATCTTCTCGCCATTGACCGAGAGCATCCCATGGACGGCGATCTTGGAGGGCGCCTTGAACCCTGCGCCGTGCAGCACCGCGGGCCAGAACAGCGCGTGGAAGTTGAGGATGTCCTTGCCGATGAAGTGAATGATCCGCGTGTCCGCGTCAGGCTTCCAATACGCGTCGAAGGCGAGCTGGCCATTGCCCGGGTTGCCCTGCTTCAGGGCGAGGTAGCGCTCCGCCGAACTGATGTAGCCGATGGGCGCGTCGAGCCAGACGTAGAAGAACTTGTCCGTCTCGCCCGGAATCTCGAAGCCGAAGTAGGGACCGTCGCGGCTGATGCACCAGTCGGCGAGCCCCGTTCCGAGCCAGCCGCTCTTGAGATTGTTGAGGATGCTGGGATCGAGCGTGCCTGGCTGTGCGCTCCACGCCTTCAGAAACTCGGTGAAGTGGCCGAGCTTGAAGAAATAGTGCTCCGAGCTCCTGCGCGTGGGCGTGCTCCCGCAGATGGAACAGCGCGGCGCGACGAGCTCGGTCGGCGCATAGGTGGCGCCGCAGCGCTCGCAGATGTCGCCGTATTGGTCGGGGGCCAGGCACTTCGGGCACGTGCCTCGAACGAAGCGGTCTGGCAGGAAGCGCTTGTCCTGCTCGCAGTAGGTCAGCTCGACCGCGCGCTTCTCGATGTGGCCGCCCTCGACCAGGCTCTGAAAGATGCGCTCGCTGTAGCGCCGGTTGTCTGGCGTGTTCGTCGAGTCGAAGTGATCGAACGAGATGCCAAAGGCGGCGAAGTCGCGGACGTGCTCTTCGTAGATGCGGGCGATGAACTCGTTGGGATCGAGCCCCTGGCGCCGCGCGTTCACCTCGATGGGCGTGCCGTGCGTGTCATCGCCACAGACGTAGAGCACGTCCTCGCCGCTCGACCGGAGGAAGCGGACATAGACGTCGGTCTGGATGTATTCGACGAGGTGACCGAGGTGGATGCTGCCGTTGGCATAGGGCAGCGCGCTGGTGATGAGGGTCTTCTGGGTCAAGGCAGTGCTCTCCAAAGCGTGCAGATATGAGCGAGATTCGATTGAACGGTGGCGTCCGTTCACAAAGGCGCGCCTCTTTAGGAAAAGAGG
>JAISIF010000133.1 GCA_031262165.1 Myxococcales bacterium
CAGGTTCAGATCACCTGGACCGCGGCCAATGGCTGGACCACCCCGGCCACCTGCGCCTGGGCGTGCGATGCCACTTATGTCCAACAGGATGACGACTGTGTCCCGGCGCCCGCCTGCACCGCCGCGACGGAGGCTGCGGACTGCCCGAATGGCGGTGCGTGCGTCGAAGGCGCCTGCCTCGCTTCCAAGCAGGTCCCCTGCACATCTGTCTCGTTTGAGCACGCGACGAACACCACGGCCGACGTCACCATCACGTGGACGTCGACAGGCGGCTGGACCGCTCCAGCCCAGTGCGCGTGGACCTGCGATGCGGGCTACGAGAAGAACACCGCCCAGAACGCCTGCGTCTGCACCCCTGGCTGCAATGGCAACGTCTTTTGTTCAGCCAGCCATGTGGAAACTAATTGCAGCGACAATCACTGCGATGCCGTGGGCGGCGGTTGCGCGGAGTGTGTTTTGGATGAGCATTGCCCCACTGGCTTGGTCTGCAATGACAGCAACGCGTGCTCGGACAGCTGCGCGGACATGCCAAATCCCAATGCCTATTGCGTGTCTCAGATAGGTGAAGGCGCCGCTTGTGACCTAGAGACAGAGGAATGCGTGCCGCCTCCGGCCCTCTGTGGAAATGGCTCCATCGATTCAGGCGACAGCGAAGTCTGCGATGGCGAGGCGCTCGGTGGCGAGACGTGCGAGTCACAGGGATTTGCCTCTGGCACCTTGGCTTGCGCGAACGACTGCTTGGCCTTCGATACCTCGGCCTGCGTCCCGCGTGAGGCAGCGACGCCCGGCGTCGTGATCAGCCAAGTGTATGGTGCTGGCAACAATTCCGGCGCGACCCTGCAGAATGATTATGTGGAGCTCTTCAACCAGACCAATAGTCCGGTCGATCTTGATGGCTGGTCGATTCACTATGCCGGAGCCAAAGGAACCTCTTGGAGCAAATATAATTTGACAGGCACCATCTCAGCCAATGGCTATTTCCTCATCAAGGCCGGGGGAGGGACAGCAAATGGAGATCCCATCGCTCATTCCGACATATATTTCTCCGGACTGGGCATGGCCGCCGCGGCAGGAAAAGTCCTTTTGAGCTCTGCGGCGACCAATCTGACCGGTGATGACGCTGTCGCCTGTCCAACCAATTCATCCATCGTCGACTTTGTCGCCTTTGGAACGACGGCCTCGGATTGTTCGAATACCGTTGCCACAGGAAGAACCCCCGCCCCCAGCGCAACTCTGGCGGTCTTCCGCAAGGGCGATGGCTGTGTGGACACAAATTCCAATACCGACGACTGGACGACAGGCACGCCCGCACCTCGTTCATCTCAATCACCGACCAAAGTCTGTTTCCCAGAAGTGCCGTGTGAAGCGAAGGGATGTACTGGCGACGTCTGGTGCTCGGGAGCTGGAGCGGCACCGATTGATTGTGCAGCCAATGGAATGTTCTGCACGAACGGCGTCGAGGGCTGCTTCGAATGTGTGCATGACGACGACTGTGATAGCGATGAAATCTGTAATGAAGAGACTTATCTGTGCGAACCCAAACCCATCGAAACAGTCCCCGTCGGCTGGTGTCAGACGCAGAGCGACAATAGCTCTTTCTCTGTCGATTTGAATTCGGGAAATACCAGCAGGACATTCTATGGTCAGGTCTATGTGGCAGACGTCACGAATAACCCCGCGAACAGGCTCCAGGCCAAGCTCTTCGTGTATAGCCCAATGGTATCCCCTACCGAATACAATTGGTTCTCCCAGTCATATTCATTCGATGGGGCGTATCATGGACAGCCAGCCACAAATAACCAGGAATACTCTGTGACATTGAATCTGTCAGACTTCAGCCAATCAGGTCAGTATTATTATACCTGGGCATTCTCCGCTGATGACGGCAATTCTTGGTATTACTGTGAACTGGAGCCCTCTGGCGAGGGCGGCGCTCATCTGGAGTCACTGCAGGGAAGCTACGAGAGTTCTGTCTTCAATGACATCGTCGAGCGTTTCTCAGGGCAACCGCCATTGAGTGTGACGTCTTTTGTTGGGGCTCACAGTGAGCAATGGACCGATTTACCTCAGACGGCATCCATGGCGGCAGGCACCTTCGCCAGTGTCGATCTACCTGGAATCACTTGGTCCTTCAATGCGCGAACAATTGGCTCGACGACTTCCAACATGGCCTTCGAGCGCGGCCTCGTTCTGGATAATAATGCTGCTCGTCACCTGACCTCGCCTGCGCTGGACAATGGAATTGGTAGTCTTTCGATCCAATTTGGGAAAGGCAGCGGTAGCAATTCCGTGCGCTGCATCAAGGTGACGATTGGCGAGACTGTCTATAAATCGCCTCCATTCACCAGCTCCAGTACAAACACCTCTACAGCTTATACCATCTCAAATATCGATGCGTCCGCCGGTTCTTCTTTCAAGATCGAAATGAACACAGCAAATGCGGATGGCTGCGCTGGCACACAATTGATGATCGGCGAAATAAGCTGGACCGACAATCCATAATTCAATCGGCGCTGTTTGATTCAAAAGCCCTCCGGCCATTCCCCGGAGGGCTTTTTGTTTTTCAAACAAGTAATAATCCCCGGCAAAGCCGGGGGCCTTTCGCCGTTGGTCTCTCAAAGAGGCCTTTTCGCAGCGTTTTTCAAACATTCTCTGCCAAACTTCTAATTTCGACTCAAATCATGCGCTAAAAGGCAAGCTCTTTTAAAATTATAGTTTTTATGTGCTCACCCTTACAGAAATATGGAGTGAAGCCAATTGCCGTAAAGGTTAAACCTTTTCAGTTCCCCGGCAAAGCCGGGGGTTTCCCTACTAAAATGAATCAAAGCATCCCGGGCAGCGCCCTCTCGATGCACCTGTAGAGTTCTCGCTTCAGGCGCCTCACGCGCGGCCCAACGGCGCACAGGTGCAGCTTGTCCTGGGTGAACGTGCGGCGCGCCACGTCGCGGATCTGCGCTGGCGTCACGCGCGCGAGGGCGGCGAGGTTCTCCTCGAAGCTCTCGGGGCTGCGGAAGAGCTCGGTCGCGCCAAAAGAATTCACGAGCGTGCCGAGGTCGTCGCTGAGGAAGTCGAGCCCGATGCGGCGGCGCGCCAAGACGCGGGCGAGCTCGCTCTCGGGCACGGGCGTGTCGCGCAGACGACCGAGCAAGCCGAGCGCGGCCTCGACCACGGGCAAGAGCTTGGCGGGCGTGCAGGCCGCCTCTATGTCGAACGTGCCCACGTCGCTGAACAGCTCGCGGCAGGCGCGCACCGAATAGGCGAGCCCTCGCGTCTCGACGATCTCGCGCTGGAGCCACGAGGTGATGTTGTCGTCGAGGAGCGCGCGGATGAGCACGAGAGGCAGATGGTCGGGGTGTGTCTCGGCCGGGGTCGGGAAGGTCAGGCACAGCTCGGTCTGACTCTCGTCGAGATCTAGGAGCTCGACGTGTGGACCGGTCGGGAGCAGGACGGGCGCGCTCTCGATGGGCAACGCGCCCCTGGGCAGGCCAGCGAACGCCTCTTCGACGAGCGGGAGCACCTCGTCGTGGCGCACGGGACCGGCCACGCTCACGACCATGGAGGCCGCGTTGTAGAAGCGCGCGTGGTGGGCGCGCAGGTCGCCCTCGGTGAGCGCGCGCACGGAAGCGGGCGTGCCCGCGACCTTCAAGCCCAGCGGGTGGCCACCGAAGAGCAGGCGCATCACGAGGTTGCCCACGTCGATGTCTCGGCCAGCCATGTCGAGCTCGTCCATCATCTCTTCGAGGATGATCTCGCGCTCCAGCTCGATGCCTGCAAAGCAGGGTCGCGTGACGAGATCGCCTAGGACCTGGATGCCGAGCGCCAGGTGGCTGGGGTGGATGGGCGTGTCGTAGTGGCTCTGGTCGCGCTGGGTCATGCCGTTGAGGCTGCCGCCCACGTCCTCGATGAGCCCGTTCACATCGAGCGAGTCCGGGAAGTTCTGGCTGCCGCGAAACAGGACGTGTTCGAGGAAGTGCGACACGCCGTTCGTCGCGGGCGTCTCGTGGCGCGAGCCGACGCGGACGTGGACAGCGACGAGCGCGCTGTGCAGGTGGGGAACTTCGAGCGTGACGACGCGCAGGCCGCTGTCGAGCTCGGAGAGGCGTCGTTGGAAGGTCATGGGCATGGGCATGGTGGGCATGGCGCGTCGTCGATCTGCTGTTTCGGCGTTCGGGCCCCGAAGATGGCCGTGCCGATGCGGACCAGGGTCGCGCCCTCTTCGATGGCGAGCTCGTAGTCGCCGCTCATGCCCATCGAGAGTTGCCGCAGATGGTGAGCGCGGGCCGCGTCCGCCAGCGCGCGGAACACGGCGCGCGACTCGCGCTCCGAGATGTCCGTCGGTGGGATGGCCATCAAGCCTTCGACGCGCAACGCCTCCAGAGCGCCGAGCGATTCGATGAACTTGGGCAGCGCCTCCAGGTGGATCCCGCCCTTCTGCGCCTCGTCGAAGTTGACCTCGATCAGAGTGCTCAAGGTCCTCTTGGCCGCGAGGGCGCGTCGGGCGAGTTCGGCCGCGACGTCCAGATCGTCGAGCGACTCCATGCAGTCGGCCACCGTGGCCACGTATTTGGCTTTGTTCTTCTGAAGCCGACCGATGAAGTGGAAGCGCAGGTCCTGGAGGTGGCCGAGGGCCACGGCCTTGTCGCGCAGCTCCTGGGCGTAGTTTTCCCCAAAGAGGCGCTGTCCGCAGCGGTAAGCCTCCTCGATGGCCTCGCTCGGCTGAAACTTCGAGACCGCGACGAGCTGGATGCCCTTGGGATCGCGCCCGACCCGGCGCGCAGCAGCCTCGATTCGCCGTCGAATTTCGATGAGGTTTTCCTGGATTCCCATGCGCGCTCCGCTCACCCGCTGGACGGTCGAGTTCTATTTTTCAGAGGTCGTGTAGGGGCGCTGCGCGCAACGCCCGTCGAGCATGCGTCAGATGAGATGATGACCGCAGGGCATGGCGCGCTCCGCTCCTACGAAAACACGCCCATATCGACGTCGTTGGATCAGGAATCAGGGCAAACGAAAAGGCGCTCAAGTGTCCCTGGCGCCTGGATCGTCTGATTCCCGATGTCGTCTGGAGATGCTCAGCGCGCGGACGACGACGCCTGGAGCTTCTGGCGGATGGCATCGACCACCATGTCGATGGCCACGTCGTTGTGGCCGCCGTGCGGGACGATGACGTCCGCCCAGCGCTTGGAGGGCTCGATGAAGCCGTAGTGCATGGGGCGCACGGACTTGAAATACTGGTCCACGATGGCGTCGAAGTCGCGGCCGCGGTGTTTGATGTCGCGCGTCAGGCGCCGGACGATGCGCTCGTCGCCGTCGGCATCCACGAAGATCTTGATGTCGAGCTCTTTGCGGATGGCCTCGATGCCCAGCACCAGGATGCCCTCGACGATGATGGCGTCACCCGGCTCGACGGGAACGGTCTCGCGCTCGCGCAGGCAGTTCACGAAGCTGTATTTCGGCTTCTGACAGCCCTCGCCCGACTTCAGGAGTCGGAGGTGTCGCACCATCAGCTCGGTGTCGAAGGCGTCGGGGTGATCGAAGTTGACCTCCAGCCGCTCCTCGAAGCTCATGTCCGACAGGTCTCGGTAATAGGAGTCCTGATCGATCAGGGCGATCCGACAATCCTGGAGGCGCTCACAGACTTTATGAGCCACCGTGCTCTTTCCTGAAGCTGTCCCGCCTGCGATGCCAACGACGATGGGTCGGTTCATGGGGCGGCGCTACTTGTTCAGAAGCAGGGCTTTGTCAACAAAGCGACAGAAGCCGTCCAGGGCAATCGAGTTCTGTATTTCGACCAAGATCGAGGCGTGTCTTCGTAGGGGCGTTGCGAAGAGCGCCCTGCGGTCGTCATTCGACACAAACACGACGGACGTTGCACGCAACGCCCCGACACATCCCGATTCGAGATCAAAAAAATAGAACAAAGGCCGCCCTGAGAGGCCGTCCCTGAGTCGCTGACAAGCCCTCTTTCGTCCCTTCGGGTGCTCCTCTCTCGTCAAACGGGAGAGGGCTTTTTTTGAGAGCCGACAATCGAGCGGATGTGACGAACTCAGCACGAGCTCTTCCCTCTGCCTCTCGTGGGAGAGGGCCACCCGAAGAGAGGGACGCGCTCCACGAGAATTGCCCCAGTGATTTTCCCCACATCGCGGCACGAGGCTGCTAGGAGCCGCCGCCCATGACGATTCGCTTTTGCCCACTCGGGTCGGGTTCGAGTGGAAATTCCTTTTGGGTGACCGGCGGTGGCATCGAGCTGCTCGTCGACTGCGGGCTGACCGCGCGGCAGATCGACCAGCGCCTGACCGAGGTCGGCGGGGCTCTGCAGAATATCGACGCCATCGTCTGCACCCACGGCCACCGCGACCACATCCTCGGGACCGAGGTTCTCTCCCGAAAGCGTGGAATACACCTGTGGGCCACGCCCCTGGCGGCGCGCTTCTTCTCACGCAAGGTGCCCATCGAGCAGATCCACCACCTGGAACTCGACGCACAGACGCAGATCGGCGGGCTCACCATCGAGACAGTGCAGACGCAGCACGACATCCCTGGCTCGGTCGCCCTGATCCTGCGCGATGGGGAGGTCTCCCTGGGCATCGCGACCGATCTGGGCCGGGTGACGCCGTCCATCGTCGCGGCGCTCAGCTCACTCGACGGCCTCATCCTGGAGATGAACCACGACGAGGCGATGCTCGAGCGCGGGCCCTATCCCAAGCGCCTCAAGCAGCGCATCCTGAGCGACTACGGGCACCTATCGAACACGCAGGCCGCGCACCTGCTCGATCAGGTTCTCCACCCCGGGCTGCAACACCTCGCGCTGGCCCACCTCTCGGAGAAGAACAATACGCCCGAGCTGGCGCATGGCCTGGCCGCCGAGGTCCTGCGCCGCCACGCGAGCCAGGCGGAACTCTGGGTGTGCGCGCCGGACAGGCCTGGCATGCCCAGGACCCTGCGACGCCTACCGACGCTCAGCAGCGCCGCCCGCTGAAGGAGAAGAGGAGCGCGGGCCGCTGTTCCCAGGGAATGCGGTCTCTCCTCTTCCGTTTCACGTCACTTTTTGATTGACATGTTTGAGACAAAATCTTTGGCAACGCCAAATCTAAAAGGCCGCCAAATAAGGACTCATCCCTGGATAAATCCTAAATCCTGAGAATGATGGATGTATTTTTGGCGAATTGTCACGAGATGGCTCGTTTGATTCGGGCTTGAGCCTCAGCCAAAAAAAACCTTTCAAACGAGTCGAATGAAATCAGATGAGGTTTTGCCTTTCATGAACTTCCATAAAAAAATCGCGCCTCTGGCGCTCATCTGCCTGTGCCTCTGTCTGATAGCGCTCCCGATTGCTCAGGCCCACGCCCTTACCTTCACGCACACCAGCACCTCGGACAGCGTCGTCAGCTACGACGAGTGCGAGCGGAAGACCGCGCAGAAGGTCAGCTACGCCTGCGAGACGGCGGACAAGGAGCAGCTGGCCCTGGGCTTCAGGCTCGGCATCTATGCCGTGCGCTCGGGCGCCTGCCCCGACACGCGGCCAGAGACGGACATCATCGAGCTGCTCCCCATGGACGACATCGCCTCGGACACGAAATGTTCCGGGACGGTCATCATCTCCCCGAGCGACGTCCTGGGCGGCGACGGCTGCCCGTGCGACGAGGAGGCGAGCCTCCGGCTCTGCGCCTACGCGGAGCGGAAGACCATCAAATACGACAACTACGGTCAGCAGGTCCTCGACTGGGAGGCAGACCCAGCCAAGAGCCTCACGATCACCTACGACAGCAAGCCGCCGACAGCCCCGGAGATCACGAAGGTCGTGCCTGGCGACAAATCGATCTACCTGTCCTTCAGCGGCGCGGCGGACATCGACGCCTGGCTCGTCTGCGTGGAGCCATTGGGGGAAGAGGAAGCGGTTGATGAGGTCGTGGAAGAGCTCTCCTCGCTCGTTCAGCACGCCACTCAGCGCGCACTCACGAAGAGCGATGAAGAAGAAGGGGGCGGGGCGCCAGAGGAAGAGACTGGGGACGCTGGCGTCATCGATGACGAGGGTGATGCCGGAGCTCTCGGAACCGAAGGCGACGCTGGAGACACCGAAGACACGGGTGACGCTGGTGATGTCGAGGGCGCGGGCGAAGGCGAAGGCGAGGACTGCAAAGCCATGCGCTCTCCTTTCGAGGCCTGTCCCAGGGTCGTCACCTTCTCGGCAGACGAAGGGGCACGCGGTGTGGTCCAAGGCCTGACGAACAACATTCCCTACCGCCTCACCCTGGCCGGTCGCGACAAGGCCGGCAACCACAGCACGATCAGCGGGCCAGTAGAAGGCACGCCCGCGGAAGTCCTGGACTTCTTCGAGGCCTATGTCGCCGCTGGCGGCAGCGAAGAGGGCGGCTTTGGGTGCTCCAGCACGGCAGGCACCACCAGAGGTGCCTTTGCCCTGGGGCTGACTGGCTTGGCCATCGCCTTGGGCGCCTGCCTGCGGCGCCGAAAGAGGAGGAATGGCTCGGGCGGCGGCCGGACGTCTCACAAAACGCTCTCGTCCTTCGTGATTTTGGGACTGGGCACGGGCCTGGGCCTCGTGGCGGTGGCGCCGGGCGCCAGTGCGGCCTCTTCCAAGGACTTCACCGCCTCGTTCGAAACTCGCCCCGAGAGCCCGCGCAACTGGGAGCTGGAGCTCAACGGCACGTTCTTCACGCCGCGGATCGATGACGAGAAAGGCCTCGATGGCTCGCCCTACGAGACGATCTTCGGAAAGAAGCGCCTGTGGCTGTTCGAGGCCGAGCTCGACTACCAGATCGCCGATTACCAGGGCCCGCTGGGCATTGGCCTAGGCGCTGGCTACGGCTGGGTGACGGGCAAGGGCATCTATCAGGAGACGGGAGAGTCGTCGCCGGACGCCACGTCACTCAACATCGTCCCGCTCCGGCTGATGGCCGTCTATCGCCTCCAATTTTTTCAGCGGCAGGGCATTCCGCTCATTCCGTTTGCCAAGGCCGGGCTGGCCTACACCTTCTGGTGGAGTGACGAGGCGGACGGCAAGCTCTCCCAGGTCGATGACCGCAAGGCGCGCGGCGGAAAATGGGGCTACACGTTGGCCATTGGCCTGGCCCTCTCGCTGGGCTTCATCGAGCCGCAGATGGCCCGCGACTTCGACCGAAGCTGGGGCATCAACGACGCCCACCTCCTCTTCCAGTTCGTCCACACGACGGCCGACAACTTTGGCGGCAAGGGCTTCGACCTGTCGCGCGACTCACTCCACATCGGCCTGGGCTTCGAGATGTGAAGGCGAGCGCTGCCATCGAAACCGATTTATTTATTTATCTATTTGTTCCCGAAATTGGCCGTCGAAATTTTGGAGACGAGGGAATTCATCTCCTTATCTCATTCTTTACTCAAACACTTAGGAGTCATCACTCAATGAGGACCTTTGCACCGCGAAGGACGAGGAATGTCAGTCCAGACGGAAGTGACCAACGAAGCAACGAAGGCTGGCGTTTCACGGACGAGTGGAGCGATGGGACAATCGAGGGATAATTCCTTATAGCCTATTCACACTATTTCCTATTGTCTTCAGTCTTCCCTAACTCGTCATGCCTTTGATGCGTAGGTAAGAAACTCCCTCTTCAGCCGACTTCGCGTCGAAAGAAATGTCGTCATGGCGATCCACGAATCAACGAAGCAAGCCATTGACGAACAAAATGGTTGATTTGAAAACAAATCTTTGAATAATTAATTAAAATAAACCTGCTAATAATTTAACAAACCGATTCATTCCCTTTCTGTGGGAATACTCCCTTGCGGAGGTGGGCATCGCGAATATGATGTCGAGTCATGCGCTCGATTATCTCTCTGCTCCCCTCGTCTGCCCTGAAGTTCTCGTTTCTCCTGCTCTCGCTCAGCCTCGCCAGCCTCCTCCAAGCCTGTGACGGCAGCGGTGGGAGCGACGCCCCCGCGATAGAAGCCCAGACTGGATCGGCCTCTTTTGCCTATAGGCCATCGCAGAGCATCAGCAGCATCTACGTCGTGGGCGGCTGGAATGATTATGACCGATCGGCGCATCCCATGACCGGTCCAGATGCCACCGGCACGTATACGGTTGAGCTGTCGATTCCCTGCGGTGAATGGGGCTACTTCTTTCTCGTAGATGGCGTGGTCACGCTCGACCCCGAGGCAGACGAGACCATCACCGAGGGTGAACAGACCTACTCGCGCCTCGAGGTCGTCTGCGAGGGGGCATTGCCGTCGGCAGCCCGCGTCACGCTCACGGTGCGGCAAGGCTCTCTTTCCAATGAGCGGCCCTCGTCTGGACAGGGCGCATTTGGTGCCACCATCGACATCACGAGCAAGGGTAGCCTCGATGCACTCCAGATCACGGGAACACTCCGCTCGACCGATGGCTCGACGCGGTCGCTGACTAGCTCGGAGCTCGCGCTGTCGGCCTCAGGGGACCAAACGCACGCGACCGTCTCCCTGAGCGGGCTGACGGACGGCAAATACAACGTCCTCATCGAGGCCCAGAACGGCGCCCATTCGAGCGACATTCTGCTGCCCTTCTGGATCGAAGCCACACCGTTCTCGTTCTACGACGGGATCCTCTACATGGCGATGACCGACCGCTTCCGAAACGGTTCCACTTCGAACGATAGTCCGGTCAATGGCAGCGAAGGGCCGGTCAATTTCCAGGGAGGGGATCTGCTGGGAATCACCCAGGCCATCGAGGATGGCTACCTCACCGATCTTGGTGTGCGTTCGATTTGGTTGACCTCGTGGCAGACACCGCCGAGTCGCGCCCACACAGACTGGATCGACGGCGTGGAGGTCCATGTCACAGGCTTCCATGGCTACTGGCCTATCAGTGCGCGCGAGGTCGATCCCCGCCTAGGTGGCGCGGACGCGCTCCACGCCATGGTCCGGGCAGCTCACGCCAAGGGCATCCGCATCGTCATGGACACGGTGCTCAACCATGTCCACGAGGACCACGAATACGTCTTGGAGCATTCCGACTGGTTCCGCCGCGGGGCCAACTGCAAGGACGACGGTGGCTGGCGCTGGGATCATCCCACAGAGGGCTTGATCTGCCTGTTCGATCAATTCCTGCCGGACGTTGACTGGACGAAAGATCGGGTGAGCACGCAATTTCTCGACGATGTCCAGTGGTGGGTCGAGACGTTCGATCTGGATGGCCTGCGCGTCGATGCCGCCAAGCACATGGAAGAAGACGTGATGGGCAAGCTCGGCACCAAGATGCGCAAGCGCTTCGAGACGGCGGGCACGCACTTCTACATGTTTGGCGAGACCTACACGTCCGACATCGGAATCCTGAACAAATACATCGGGAACGGCCAGCTCGACGGCCAGCTCGACTTCTTGCGCTTCATGGACGGGGCAAACGAGGCGTTCGTCTCCGATGGCAATGGCCTCGACTGGGTCGCGGGAATGACGAAGAACTCCATCGACAGCTTTGGCGATGCGATGATGGTGACCTTCGTCGGCAATCACGACGTGGCGCGCTTCATCTCCAAAGCAGACGACTCGAATCGCAATCAGACGGGCAATAAGTGGAACTGGCTGCCCTCGGTGACGACCGATCAGAATGCCTACGATCGCCTATGGATGGCGATGTTCCACCTGATGACCACGCCAGGCGTGCCGCTCATCTACTACGGCGACGAATACGGTGAGCACGGCGGCAGCGATCCCGACAACCGCCACTTCCTCAAGACGCAGGCACAGATGAGCGACCAACAAAAGGCTCAGCTCGACCGGATGAAAAAGCTCACCCAGGTGCGCAATTCGCTCAGAGGCCTAAAGCGCGGCAGCTTCGAAACGATGTGGGTCAATCAGGATCCCTGGGGCCAGAGCGCTGGGAACCTGTGGGCCTACGTGCGCCGCGATCCCGAGGGTGATCCGAAGCACAACGCCGTCATGGTGCTGAACCTCACCTACAACACGTGGACAGGTGTCGGCCTGCACTCGAACGATGGCGTGAAGCTCACGGACTTAGGCTGGGAGAGCGGGACACTCCAGGATCTCCTCACCGGCACCGAATACGTGCTCCAGAATGGCTCGGTGACGGTGGACGTTCCGGCGCGCGGCGGCGTCATCCTGGCGCTGAAGTGACATGGAGCGTGCTCTTTCGAGAGGAAGGACGTGCGCGCTGGGGCGTGCCTCTTCCAATCTCGAAAAATCTTTTGGGCCGTGCCGAAGAGGAGAGTGCTCGATCTTCGAGGCCCACTGTCAGGGGAGATTTCCTGCCCCTTTCGTCTTTTGTCCTGCGTGTCTCCCGAATGCCGAGTCGTGCTGGGAACGCTCCTGTCCAGTGACGTGACGAGGCGCGAATCAACGAATCACGCGAATCAAACGAGCAGTTCCGAAACTTTCACGAAATTTCCCATCGATAGACCGCCGACAGACCTCTGACAGACCCCGCTCATAAGACTTCCATCCCAATCGACGCACGACCTCGAAAGCCCCTTCCCCTCGAATCCCACCCGCCCGAAGCGAGGCCCTTATGCACCGACTCACCCGATCTCTTTTGACGCTCGTCGCTCTGGCCATGGCGGCGATGCTCGCTGCCGGATGTAGCCCAGACGATGGTCAGCCTCGTCTGTATGCCCATACCGTGTTGCCGCCCGATGGGCTCATCGCACCCATTTCGCCCGCGCTCTATCACCTGGGCGAATCGACGAATGACACGGTCCTCATCTCTCAAAGTGAAATCGAGAAGATGAACTTCATGGGGCCGACCATTCTCAAGGATGCGGATGGCAACCACCGAGGCGTCAACTTCAGCCTGTTCTCGGGCCGGGCCTCGAAGATCCGCCTGCTGCTCTTCGACAACCCCGAGAGCGACAAGGCCACGCGCGAGTTCGAGATGACGCGCCTGCCAGGCACCGACGTATGGAACGCCTTTGTCGAGGGCATTGGCCTGGGTCAGCACTATGGCTATGTCGCCTGGGGCCCGAACTGGACCTTTGATGAGGCTTGGTATCCAGGATCCATCCATGGCTTCAGGGCCGACGTGGACAACCAGGGCAATCGCTTCAACCCCAACAAGCTCCTGCTCGATCCCTATTGCAAAGCCATCCATCGCGACTTCGACTGGGGCAAAGGCAACGTAGGCTCAGGTCCGAATCGCGCCTCGCTCGCCTACGGCGCAGCTGGCAAGTGCATCGTCGTCGAGAGTCGATATGAATGGAGCGAAGCCGAGGCCGATTGGCGTGCGCAGCGCAAGGCCGGGACGCTGAAGGGCCACGATGACAACGAGCTCATCATGTATGAGGTCCACCCCAAGGGTTTCACGGCAAACACGTCGTCTGGTGTGTTGCATCCGGGCACCTTCCGGGGCTTTGGCGAGAAGGCCGCCTACTTCAAGGAGCTGGGCATCAACGCCGTCGAGATGCTGCCGCCCTACGAGAAGCCAGCCGACGGTGGCTACTGGGGCTACAACAACCTCTCCTACTTCGTCCCTGAGAACACCTACGCGGCCAAGCGACAGCGCGAGGAGATCATCGACGAGTTCAAGTGGATGGTCGATCAGCTCCATCAGCAGGGCATCGAGGTCATCGTGGACGTGGTCTACAACCACACCGGTGAGGGTGGCCTGTGGCGGGAGAAGATCAATGCCCCGAACGACGACGCGGTCTGGAACCTCGACCCCGAGGAGACGGCCAGCCTCTTTTCGTTCCGTGGCCTCGACAACGACGCCTACTACGCGCTCGACCCATACAATTCGAAGCGGACGTATCTGAACTACACGGGCGTCGGGAACACGGTGCGCTGCAACAACCCGCCGGTGAAGCGGCTCATCATCGACTCGCTGCGCTACTGGGTGGAGGAGTTCCACGTCGATGGCTTCCGCTTCGATCTGGCGCCCGCGCTCGGCCTGCTCGACGACAACTACAGCGACGGTCCGCAGTGGCGTCCCAATCAGACGCTCGTCCAGGAGCTCGTGAACGATCCCGTGCTCCAGCGGAACAACACGCGGATCATCTCCGAGCCCTGGGGCGCGGGCCACTATGGCATCGGCGAGTTCAACAAGGCCTCCGTCGATAGCGCGAAGAATGGCGCGCTGACCAAGGGCTTTGGTTGGAGCGAGTGGAACGGCACCTTCCGAGACTGGTGGCGCTCGTTCGCCAACGGCGTCACCGAGAGCGGCGAACACACCGACTGGCTGCTCAGCTGGAAGACCTACTACGACCTCATCGATGGTGGCGGCACGCTCACCGGATCGGCGGCCATCTTTGGCGAGTCGGGCGACGGTCGGCGGCCATTTCACTCGGTCAACTTCATCACGGTCCACGACGGCATGACCCTGTATGACCTCGTCACCTACCCGCAGAAGGTCAATGGTTGCGGCCCACTCAACCCCATCTGCTGCACCTCGCCCGAGAGCGTCTATTGCAACGAGTCGGCGAACTCCGGTGAGAACAACAACCGCTCGCGCGACTGGGGTTCCGAGGACATGAAGCGCCAGATGATGCGCAACTTCTTTGCGGCCATGCTCGTCTCGCACGGCACGCCGCTGTTCTTTGGCGGCGACGAGTGGATGCGCACCCAGCTGGGCAACAACAACACCTACACGCCCGAGGCAGACAATCCCTACAGCTGGCACGACTGGGGAACCTGGGAAGCCAAGGCTGATCGGCAGCGGATGTTCGACTTCGTGAAGAAGGCCATCCAGCTGCGCAAAGACCATGCGGCGCTCTCTCCCTCGACCTACGACGAAGCCGCCAGCTCCTTCACTTGGATTGGCCCCTCTGGCGCACCGGACTGGAACAGCCAGACGATCGGGATGCGCTACGCCAACGGCGGCAATGGCAAGGCGCTCGCGGTGCTCATCAACATGGGCGGGGGCGATGTCACCTATAACCTCGGCGGCAACTGGGTGCGCCTGCTCGACACGCAGGCCTACTTCGACACCGAGAGCTACCTGAACGGCGCGAACAAGAGTCTGACTCAGACAGGCAACGTCGATCTCGATAAGCCTGAGGCCACGGGCAGTAGCTACGGTGTCAAATCCAAATCCATCGTCATCCTGGAGGCGCGCTGATGAGACCGACGAACCTCTCCACGAAGCGCCTCTCCCTGGGCGGCCTGATCGCGCTGGCGGCCACGTTGGCGTTCGCGACGCTCCTCTCCCCCTCCGCTGCCCTTGCCGAGGCCCCGCGCGATCGCTTCAACGCGGGAGGCTATTTCCGAATCATGACGCGGCCTGACTTCCAGGGCGGCGACGGCAAGCTCGGCTACTGGAACCTCTACGGTCGCCTGCTCAACGAAGGCCCGTGGGGCACGCTCGCGCTCAAGCTCGACCTCGTCCAGAACGCCGTCCGCAGCGACCCCTACGCGACGGTCGTGGCCCAGATCGAGGGCGGCTCGTTCCAGAACACCGACGTGAACATGGGATCGCTCGGCGTCTTTGCGCTCACGCGGCTCTACATCGAAGCGGGCAACATCTTCACGCAGAACCTCGTCTTCCAGATCGGCACGCTGGAGAAGCGCTTCGGCGACCTCGGCATGTATGACATGTGGCCAGCAGAGATCTTCGCCGACACGGTGGGCCTGTCGGTCCGCTACGACACGAAACACTATGAGGTGCTCCTGGGTGTGGGTGACGCGGGATTTGCCACGCGCAAGGGCGACTACTCGACCATCTTCTCGATGGGCGGCACGCTCAAGCTCAAGCTCGGCGGCCATCTGGAGATCGGCGTGGGAGGCCAGTTCCGCTTCGAGCCCGAGGTGCAGGGCAACAAGAACGCGCCCTATGCGACGCCCGGCGTGTCCTACGAGGACTATCTGCGACACGAGGTCGTCTCGAAGTGGTTCGACGCGCACCCGGGTCTCGACTTCATCCAGGACAACCTGCCTCAATCCACGAGCTCCAACTCCTACAAGCTCATCGGCTACGTGGGCTTCGGCAACATCGGGCCGCTCAAGTGGAACAACTTCTTCGTGAACTACCTCAAGTCGCACCCGCAGAACTTCTATACGGAGAGCTACGGCGGGAACGACTACACGGTCTACGTGAAGGAGCTGACCGACGAGCGCCACCAGGTCAACCTCGGCAACGAGATGCAGCTGGCGATCGTGCCTGGCTGGCTCGACGCGACCTGGTCGCTCCTGTTCGGCTACCACTTCGACAGCGACAACGAGCTCGCACCGAACGACTTCAACCGGACCTACATGTCTACGGTGCTGCGCCTGCAGGCCTACGTGACGCCGGTCGTCCACATCCTCGCCGAGACGAGCCTCGCGCGCGAGAAGTCACACAACGGCAACCTCTATCGGCAGCACTTCGACTCGGTGTTTGCCAATACCAATGGCCTGTCTGACACGCGTGGCTTCGAGATGGGCGACAGCGACACGCGCGACACCTGGCAGATGAAGGCGGGCATCGTCCTCAACCCGAACGGTCGCGGCATCTTCAACCGCCCCTCGCTCCGCCTGCTCTATGGCCTGCAGTATTCGACGCAGAACCGGGCCTGGGGCAACGCCTCCTTCTCGGACAGTCTTGACCAATACAACATCTTCTCCGGCACTGAGAGCCACTGGCACTCGGTGATCGCCATCGAGGCCGAAGCATGGTTCTAAAAAAGTCCGCCCCTCTCCTCTTCCTCACCGCGCTCTCGGTGCTCGCGCTCGCCTCGGGATGCGTGACGACAGCGCCCATCGTGAAGCTCCCAGAGAAGACGCCCATCGCCGTGGCGTTCGTGCTCGATAACGATCATGAGGGGCTCGTGGGCGAAGTCCCGGAGGCACTCAAACGCGAGGTCAGCCAGGTCCTCGCCGAGCGCAACCTCGATCTCTTCGAGATTCCGTTCTCCAGCTATGCGCCGGTCTTCGCGCCCGTCCGCGACAGCCAGCGCCGCCTCGCCCGCCTCTCGAACAGCGAGGCGACCCTGACGATGCTCGTCGAGACCAAGGCCGTCTATTTCGCGCAGCTCAATGGCCGCTACCGCTGGACGGTGAACTTCAAATTGAACGTGGCGCGCAAGGACGCCGCGTCCGATCCGTTCGGCGTGGTGGCCGATCTCTCGACGATCGTCGATTTCGAGCACCAGAAGGAGCCAGAGGTCATCGCCTCCATCGCCTCCGACCTAGCGCGGCGCGTGGGTGCGCTGCTCGACGAGTTCCTGGCCGCGAGCGATCTCTCCCTCGCTGAAAAAAAAAATCCCTGACGCCTCGGCCTCGGGCGGCTGACCTCACAGCCGCCAAGGCCAAGCCTGTCCGAATCGCAGGCCAGAGCGAGCATGGTGCCATCTACTTCGTGATGGTCGATCGCTTTGCCAATGGAGACAGATCGAACGACAGCAGCATCGACCCGAACGATCCGGCAGCTTTCCACGGTGGCGATCTCCAGGGTGTCATCGATCACCTCGACGAACTCCAAGACATGGGCGTGAGCACGATCTGGCTCTCGCCCATTTTCTCGATGCGCACCGAGAAGTTCTTCGGCCATGGCGCTTTTCACGGCTACTGGGTCGAGGACTTCACGCAAATCGAACCGCGTTTTGGCGACAAGGCACTGCTCGTTCGCCTCTCCGACGAGCTGCACCGGCGCGGCATGAAGCTCGTCCTGGACATCGTCCTGAACCATGTGGCCATGGACTCGCCGCGTGTGATGGCGACACCCAACTGGTTTCACGGCAAAGGCGCGCTGCAGAATTGGAATGACCCTGTCGAGCTGACGACGCACGATGTTCACGGCCTGCCAGATCTCGATCAGAACAACCCGGAAGTTGCCGATTACCTGCTGTCGACCTCACTCAAATGGATCGAAGAGGTGAAGCCCGACGGGTTCAGGCTCGATGCGGTCAAGCACATCTCGGACGACTACTGGGCACGCTACAACGACGCCATCATCGATGCCGCAGGGCCAGAGTTTCTGTTGTTGGGCGAGCTGCTCGACGGTGATCCGCGCCAGATTGCTCAGACCGAGCGCAAAGGGAAGTTCAATGCGATGTTCGATTTCCCGCTCTACTTCGCGCTCATCGATGTGTTCTGCCGGGGTCAGTCGCCCACCAAGCTCGCTGCCGTGTTCTCCTCCGATCGCATCTACGATCACCCCGAAGCGCTCGTCACCATCCTCGACAACCACGACTTGCCACGCGTGACATCCGACTGCGGTGGCAATCTGGACAAGGTCCGCCAGGCGCTCACGTTCCAGCTCACCTCGCGCGGAACGCCGACCATCAACTACGGCACAGAGGCTGCGCTGACCGGCCAGAGCGAGCCTGCCAATCGCAGCGACATGCGTTTCGACGTGCAGCCGCTCAGAGCGCACATCCAGAAGCTCCTCTCCTTGCGCGCCAGCCACTCCTCGCTCCAGTCGGGCGCGCCCCTGCTGCTTCACGTCGCGTCAGAAAAGCTCGTCTACGCGCGTGTGGCCCAAAACGAGATCGCGCTCATCGCGGTGAACACCTCTGAGACTGAGCAGACCTTCGAGCTGCCCGATCTCCTCGAGGGAAGCCGAGTCATCGATGCGCAGAATGTGGATGTCGCCTCGATTCGAGTGCCACCCAAATCGACCCAGCTCTTCTTCGTGCAACCAAATCAGAGGGATGGTTTCGAAGCGCTGGCCACGCGGGCAGACGAACAGTGGAAGAAGGGCTCGAACAAGCGTGAGGTCCGGTTCCAGGCCAGAGGGCTGAAGCTCAAGAAGGGCGAGCGGGCATATCTCGTTGGATCGGGCCTGGAGATGGGCGTGTGGAAGCCAGAGAATGGCTTGGGGCCTTTGGACAAGCGTGGCCGTCTGACGGCGCTGCTCCCCGTGTCGAGCGCCTATGAGTTCAAGCTCGTCGTCAGAGGGGCTGATGGCAGCATGCGCTGGGCCGAAGGGGACAACGGGACGCTCTTCATCGCCGATGAGGCTGCCCCGCTCGAGGTCACCGTCGATTGGTGAAAGCGCGCCCCCTCTCCCCAACCCTCCCCCGCGAGCGAGACAGGGTTGTTGACGATAGAGGCCGAGGATCTGTTGGGATCTGTGCGCACGAGGGAATCGTAGGGGCGTTGCGTGCAACGCTCCTCTGCTGAACGCTGGACAATGAGATGTGATGGAGAGGGTCGCGCCAGGATGAATTGAACTCACACCTCTGTCTCGGGCGAACCCAAGAGCATCCCCTGCCCCAGCCCTTCGAGGAGCGCCTCTTCTGCGCGGGACATGGCGCGCGCCTCCTCGGGTGTGTGGTGGTCGTGCCCCAGCAGGTGGAGCAGGCCATGCGCGAGGTAGCGCGACAGCTCCGAGGCCAGGCTCATACCCTCCTCGACCGCGCGACGCCTGGCCGTGTCGAGGGAGATGACCACGTCGCCGAGCGGACGCGGCTCACCAGGGATGGGCGGCATGTCGCCCGCGGGAAACGAGAGCACGTCGGTCGGCGTGTCCTTCTTCCGCCACTGCTTGTTCAACGCCGCGATCGCCTCGTCGTCCAGAAGCGTGATCGAGAGCTCGACGCCATCTAGGTCCAAAGCAGCGAGGAACGCGCGGGCACGCTGTCGCAGCACGCGCGCCGCGTAGTCGCTTCGAGGGTATTCCCTGAGGATGAAGATGGCGTTCGGCACGACCTGCTCGATTCTCGACGCTCAAAACAAATGCAGGGACGACCGACAAAGTCGCCCCTACGGAATCAACTCTTTCGATGAAGTGTCAGCTTAGGATTTATCCCTTCATTAGGATCGAGGAACGCGAAGGACGGAGAATGCCAGACTTTGGCGCGAGGCGGGCGCTTCCAGACGGAAGTGAAGAGCGAAGCAACGAAGACTGGCGTTTCACGGACATGGGCGGCGACGGGAGAATGAAGGGATAGGTCCTTAGCCCTTGACCACGTTGATGGCCTTCCCGTCGTTCAGGAAATCGACCATCTGCTCGGCGATCTGGAGGCCGACCTTCTCCTGAGCCTCGACCGACGAAGCGCCCAGGTGTGGGGTGCAGATGAAGTTCGGCTCCTGGAAGAGCGGGTTGGCCGGGTCGGCGGGCTCCTGCTCGAACACGTCGAGCGCGGCGCCAGCGAGGTGACCGTCGTGGAGCGCCTTGGCCAGGGCCATCTCGTCCACCACGCCGCCACGGGCGCAGTTGATCAGGTAGGCGCCCTTCTTCATCTTGGCGATCATGGCCGCGTCGACCATGTGCTTCGTCTGCTCGTTCAGAGGCAGGTGGAAGCTCAGGTAGTCGGCGCGTGCCACGAGCTCATCGAACGAGACCAGGTCGACGCCGAACTCGGCGGCGCGCTCTGCGGTGATGAACGGGTCGTAGGCGATGACCTTCATGCAGAGTCCCTGCGCGCGCTTGGACAGCTCGATGCCGATCTTGCCGAAGCCGACGATGCCGAGCGTCTTGGCCGTGAGCTCGCGTCCCTTGGCAGCGAAGACCTTTTTCTCCCACTTGCCAGCCTTGGTCGACGCTGTGGCCTGTGGGAGCGATCGGGCCATGCCGAACATCATGGCGAGGGTCAGCTCGGCCACGGCGACCGAGTTGCCGCCCGGCGTGTTCATCACGACGGCCCCCTTGGCCATGGCAGCCTTCACGTCGATGTTGTCCACGCCAGCGCCAGCGCGACCGATGACCTTGAGCTTGGCGGCGGCGCTCAAGAGATCGGCCGTCACTTTGGTCGCGCTGCGGACGACGAGGCCGTCGTAATCGCCGATGATCGCCTTGAGCGCGTCGGGGGCGAGACCGACCTTGGTATCGACCTCGATGCCGCCTTTCTTGAAAATCTCCGCACACTCAGGGGCCAAATCGTCGGAAATCAGAACTTTCATGGGGAAGTGCTCCTTCTCGAATTCGAAGCGGTCGAGCGCTCAAGCGAACGAGGGGAAAAGAGGGAGGATGCCTTGCGGCGCGGCGCCTTTAGCAGCCCGGATCTGGGAATTCAATTTCACCAGGGGCGGGCGCACTCCCTCCGAAAAACGCATCATTTGAACTCACGGATCGCTCCTGTTAGAGCGCGCCGCCGCCATGTCCCAGACCGCTCCTCTCTCTCAAATTCCCGTGCCTTCCCCCCTCGCCTCCTCTGCTGAGTCGACCCAAGCCGTCCTCGACGACGCCCGCGAGGTCCTCTCCACGGAGGCGCGCGCCATCGGGCAGCTCGCCGATCGGCTCGACCTCCACTTCGTCAAGGCGCTCGACGCGCTCCTCTCCTGCTCGGGCCACGTCGTGGTCATGGGCATCGGCAAGTCCGGCTTCATCGCCCAGAACCTGTCGGCCATCCTCGCCTCGACCGGCATCCCCTCTCTCTACCTGCATCCCACCGAAGCGGCGCACGGCGATCTGGGCCGCGTCACGCGCCGCGACGTGGTCCTGGCCCTGTCGAACAGCGGCACGACCGAAGAGCTCTTGCGCATCCTGCCCGCCCTCCGGCGCATCGGCGCCCGCCTCATCGCCATCACGGGCGCGCCACACTCGCCGCTCGCGCGCGCCGCCGAGCACGTCCTCGACATCGGCGACAACGACGAGGCCGGGCCCTTTGGGATGGTGCCGACCACCTCGAACGCGGCGCTGCACGCGATCTGCGACGCGCTGGCCATCACGGCGCTCAAGCACCGCGCATTCGGGACAGAGGAATACGCGCTGCTCCATCCAGGCGGCGCGCTCGGCCGCAGCCTGATGCTCGTCGGCGAGCTCATGCGGACGGGCGAGGCCAACCCTTGCCTCGCCGAGACGGCGACGATCGCCGAGGCCGTGCGCGTCATGACGAACACCGTGGGCCGCCCTGGCGCTGCCACCCTCATCGACACCGAAGGGCGGCTGGCCGGTATCTTCACGGACGGCGATCTTCGGCGCTTCATCGAGCACGGACACCGTGACTTCTCGGCGCAGATCGCCAGCGTGATGTGCCGCGCGCCCAAGACGGCCTCGCCCGACGAGAAGGTCCACGAGGCAGCGGCAAGGATGCGTGCCAATGGCCTCGATCAGCTCCCAGTCGTCGACGCGGAGCGCCGCCCCGTCGGCCTGCTCGACATCCAGGATCTGCTCTCTGCCCGGTTCCTGTGACGGACAAGGGCAATCATTTCTGCCGATGTCGAGTAGAGGCGGCCCCTGTGGCAGCCCTGGTGATGGTTGAAAAGATCGCGCACGACGGGCGAACACAGAGGTCCGTCCCTGCGCACGTGTTCCGCGGCATTCGAAAAAGGCAAAACCCGATTGCCCAGGCCAGCCCCCACCCCCCATGCCATCCGCCCCGCGCGGACTTACGTTCAAAAGTGGACGTGACGCGCGAGTCGAGAGCTCACTCAAGGGGGTGTGATGAAATCTTCGCTGCGGATGGATGGGTTACCGGTGCTGACGCCGCGGCAGATTTACGACGAGCTGGGGCGCTACGTGATTGGGCAGGAGGCAGCCCGGCGTGCAGTGGCAATCGCGGCCTACAACCACCTCAAACGGTGCGCCCTGCGCCGCCACAAGCACGGCAGCATGGCGATCAAGAAGTCGAACGTCCTGCTCATCGGACCGACGGGTAGCGGAAAGACCCACCTGGCCTCGCACCTGGCAGCCATCCTCAAGGTCCCCTTCACCATCGCGGACGCGACCGAATACACGGAGGCTGGCTACTACGGCAAAGACGTCGAATCGATGATCGAGGGCCTGCTCGCCAAGGCCGACCACTCGGTCGAAGAGGCCGAGCGTGGCATCGTGTTCATCGACGAGATCGACAAGATCGCACGGCGCAGTCAGGGCGGGACCACGGGCGCGGGCAGCCGAGACATCGGCGGCGAGGGCGTGCAACAGGCGCTGCTGAAGATGCTCGAAGGCCGCGAGGTCAAGGTGCAGCTGAACCTCCCGATGGCTCAGAGCTGGGTCAAAGGCGACAGCGTGCAGGTGAACACGCGCGACATCCTGTTCATCTGCGCGGGCACCTTCTCCGACCTGTTCGCGCACCGGGCGCGGCATCGGCCCATCGGCTTTGGCGGCGCCGCTCGTCCGAATGCCGGGCGCTCCTCGACCGAGGCCCTGGTGGCGCAGCCCCAGATCGAGGCCGCCACGCACACCAGCGGAAACGGAAAATCGCGCGCGGTCGTTGCGCCGCCCAACCCGCTCGCCCTGCCACCGCGCGAGGACCCGGTGCGCCTGGAAGAGCTGACCGACTACGGCCTGATCGCCGAGCTGCTCGGTCGCCTGCCCATCATCGTCGAGTTGGACAAGCTCGACAGCGAAGCGCTCTTCCAGGTGCTGACCAAGCCGCCCGACGCGCTCTACCGCGAATACCGTGAGCTCTTCTCGAGCGAGAACATCGACTTCTCGATGAGCGAGGCGGCGCTGCGCGAGATCGCCAAATTTGCCTTCGACAAGGACCTGGGCGCACGCGGGCTGCGCTCCATCTTCGAAGAGGTGATGGCAGAGCTCCTCTTCACGGCGCCAGAGCGGCGCGGCGAGCGCATCGCCTTGGACGTGGCCTGGGTCCGCCGAAGGCTCAGCAGCGTCTCGACCGCCCTCGCCAGATTCAAAAAATAAAAACTTATCCCTCGATTAGGACCGAGCATCGCGAAGGACGGGGAATGTCAGTCGAGGCGCGAGGCGGGAGCTTCCAGACGGAAGTGAAGTGAAGAGCGAAGCAACGAAG
>JAISIF010000140.1 GCA_031262165.1 Myxococcales bacterium
GACCACGAGCCGCATCACGAAGTGGCAGGCCGCATCATAGACAGCCTTGCTCTCGTCGGCGTTCCAGTGGGGCTCAATGACGGGACGGCGGGCAGAAAGCAGGAGCTCGACAGCGGCGCGCACGCGCTCACCCAGCTCTTTGCTTAAGCTGGCTTGTCCCAGACGCGCCTTTTTGATCGCGGCCAGCAGACACGACGAACCCGATTCATCTGGCGCGAGCGATTTGTGCGAGAGCATCCGCCGCAACACGAGCAGCGCGGGCGTCAGTGCGTCGCCATCGAGGAAGCGATCGCTCGTCCATTCGACAAAGGCGGTGTTGTCCGTATCGGCCCAGATGAGTCGCCACTCGCGGCCATTGGTGATGAGGCCGAGCGATGCCTTGCGACGGCGCAGGTATTCGACGACGTGCGCCGTGTCGCGCCGTCCCTTGTGCTGGCCGATGCGCGTGGCTTCGCTGACAAAGACGTGCAGGGCGCTCACGGGCGCTGCCCCATAGGCGCGGCGCGGTTTCAGCGTGGTGCCATCGAGCAAGGTCTCGGCGTCACGGGCGGTGACGTCGTTGCCTTTGCGCCAGCCAACCACCAGGCCGCAGACGCCTTCGAGCACAGCGTCGAGCAGGGCGCCAAACGCAGGGCCGCGTGTGTCACCTGGTGACCCCGCGATCGCATCCCGCAGTCGCTCGGAGAGACCTCGCGGCGGCGGAGAGAGCTCGGGCAGACTCTCGAAGGCGGCACGATCGAGCAGGCGCCCGGCCTGGTTGAGCATGAGCCACGCTTCATCGAACAGTGAGATCATGAGCGTCGCTCCGGTAGAAGAATCTCGATAGCGATGGGATAGACGCGCGCCTCGCCGCGCAGGCGGTATCGCTTGGGCAGGATGAGCTCCAGCGTGCGCTGCTTTTCGTCTTCGAGCTTCTGCAACACGCTGTCGTAGTGCTTCGTGCGCAGCTCGATCTCGGCCTGGAGGTTCGAGAGGTTCCTCTTCTCGTCTTCGTCGAGATCCGCCAGCAAATAGAGCTGACGGCGTTTTCGGATGGCGTCCGCCTCCTTTTGCAGCTTGTCGAGGGCAGTGTCCTTCGTCGCCTTCTCCAGTTCTTGGCGGCGGCTCTCGAAGCGCTTCTGCTCACTCTTCTCGACACGCTTTTGAGCTCTGCCGAGACGCGCTATGAGATCGCTGGTGCGCTCTTTGGCGAGCGCGATGACGTGGTTTTTCAGGTCGAGATCGATGCTGTCCCAGACGTCGCGAGCCTGCGAAACTTCACCTCCCGCCCTCTCCCAGAAGGGCGAGGGGGCTAAAGATTCCTCAGAGATCTCCCCCTCTCTTGCAAGGAGAGGGGGCCGGGGGGTGAGGTCGGCGGCAGGGCGGTGTGGCAGCGCCTCGCCCAACGCGCCGTCTCTCACTGGAAAAGCCAGCGTGCGAACCCAGTGGTGACACGGCTCGCGCAGCTCATTGACCGCCAGCTCTTCGAGCGTGAGCAACACGATGGCATCGGCATCTTGAGGAACGTCTTTCGACGTGCGTGCGGTCCAGCGCGTGGCCGTGGCAGGACCACCGGGAAAACGGTAGCGCGAAAACACGCTCATCACGCGGTGGTAGAGCGCGTGGCCCAGGTGCAGGAGCTTCGAGTCAGGTTCGGGCAGGAAGACAGGGCGGCCAGAGCGCGTCTTCACATAGTGCTCTGGATCGAAGACGAGCGCGGGCAAGGGCCCCTTGGGTCCACCTTCGCGCAGGACCTGATCAACGACGTCGAGCCACGCGGCAGGCACAGGGCCTCCCGACGTGAGCGGCACGAAGCGGTAGCGGCCTTCGCGCTCGTCCTTCTTCAAACGCGGCCTGCCTGCCTCAATGGCCAGTGCTGTCTCCAGTGTCTCGAGGAGTGTCGTTGGCGAGAGATCGAGCTCGGCGCGCAAAGCATCGAGGCGTTCGCGATCACTTTGGTCAGGCAACGCCTTCGTATTGGAAACATCGCTCTGTCTGGCAGTGCCCTTGATGTTCGCGATCGTCCGATCGAGACGCGCTTCGGCAGCGTCGGCGTCTTCGTCTTCCTCGAAGTGTTTGAGCAGCGCTCGCGAGAACAGTTCATCTGTGATGACCTGATCTTCGCGGGTTTGGCTACGCTTCTTGAGGACTTTGCCAAGGAAGCGCATCGATGCGTCGTCCGTGCTGTCGAAGTGGAAGATGCGCACGTCGCGTTCTTGACCGTGGCGATCGAGGCGGCCGTTGCGCTGCTCCATCTTTCCGGGATTCCACGGGATGTCCCAGTGCAGGAGCAGACAACAAGCACGCTGAAGGTTGAGACCTTCACCAGCCGCGTCTGTCGCGAGGAGCACGCGCGCAGAGCTCGATGGATCGTTGAAGGCACGCTTGATCCCATCTCGCTCATCGTCACCCATGCCGCCGTAGAGCACGCGCAGCCAGTCGCCTTCGCCAAAGCGCGAGACCAGGCGCGAGCGCAGATAGTCGAGTGTGGCGAGGTATTCGGTGAAGACGACGAGGCGATCGGGCAGCTGGCCTTCGACTCTTTCGCACCACTTGCCATCGGCACGCAGCGCCTTGTCGATGAAGGCTTCGAGCTCTCTGAAGCGAGCGTCAACACGCACCTTGATAGCAGCGGTCGAGACAGCGCCGCGCCGCTCACTATCTGAGAGACCTGAGGGGACAGCGTGGACACCAAGCGCCTCGACAGCGCGCGTCACATCTTCGATTTCTGACTCGACCGACTGGCGGAAGGCTCGGAGCCAGGCGCCGCTGGTGCGGCTCGCTTGACGTTCACGGCTCTCGCGTTCGGCATCGTCGTCTGTGTCGTCCTCGATGATGCCGCGCACTTTCATCACGTCATTGCACAGGCGCGCTTCATCGCGGCTGAGGCCATCAAGAAGAGAAAGCCAGCTCTGCCCAAATGCCCAAGGTCCAGAGAGCAGGCGCTTCTGGAGCACTTCGAGAGCAAAGGCCGCAGCGGCGCGCTCGGACGGCGATGCTTTGCTTGCCTCCTTCTGGAGCGCCCTCTTGAAGTCATGAAAGGCGTCGGACAGCGCGCGTTCTTGAGCGCCAAAGTGCAACACGGGCAGAGCCTCGACGATGCGATCCGAGAAACGCGCAGGCTCACCAAGCGACATGTAGGCCGAGTTGATTTCAGACTTGAGGCGGCGAATGACGCTCTCACTGATGCGCGCGCGGTCCGAGTCCTCCAGTTCTGATTTGCGCGTGAAACGAACAGGATCGAGCGCTTCGAGCAGGCCCGAAAACGAGCGCGTGTGGCCGTTGTGCGGCGTTGCGGTGAGAAAGACGCGATGTTCGAACCACGGCGAGATCTCCTGGAGCATCTTCGCGAGGTCCGAGTCATCGCCAAAGCTCGACGGCGCCAAATTGTGCGCTTCATCGACGATGAGTAGGTCCCAGCGCAGCCGACCGTCCTCTCCCGGCTCTGCCGTGGCCCGAAACTGCTCCAGCACGTCGGGCTGCTTGAGGAAGTGATAGCTCGCGATGATGCGCTCGTGGACGCGCCACGGGTTTGCGTCGATGCCGAGCTCGCGCTGAAGGCGCAAGGTGTGGGGCCGATCGACGACATCGAACGAGAGCGAAAATTTCTCGTCCATCTCCTCGCGCCATTGCGTTCGCAGCGAGGCTGGGCAGAGCACCAAAACGCGGCGGATGCGACGGCGCAGCATCAGTTCGCGCAGCACCATGCCTGCCTGCACAGTCTTCCCGAGGCCCACGGCGTCGGCGAGCATCAGCGCAACACGCGGCATCTGAAGCGCGCGGAGGACGGGCTCGAGTTGGTAGCCTTCCGGATGGATGGCGCCAAAGAGCGGCGCGGCGAGCGGCGGCCTGTCCTCGTCGAGCCCCGAGAAGGGCAAGGATGGCGTGAGCGCGGACCAACGCGCGGCGCGCACCATCGCGTCGAGCTCGCGCGGGTCCATCGGATTGGAATCATCCACACGCGGGAGCGCGGATGGCTCCAGCACTTCAGTCCCAGGCTCGACCTCCCAGAGCACTTGATCGGTCTCGGCGCCCACTCCGTCGGTGTATTCGACTTCCACGAGGTGAAATCGCCCGCATTCGTCGGCATCGAATGGCTGCACGCCCGTGATGAGCGCGCGTCGGTTGCGGATGACCGCCATCATTCCTTCGCGAGGTCCTGCATTCATTTCATCGACTCATCTTTCTTTGCCACGGCGCTCATGGAGGCCTGACAGATAATTCGCGATGAGATTCTCAAATTTCTGATTCATCTAAATTTTTGTGCCTTACATACTTATCAAACCAGCGTTGATCTTCCGGGTTGAATTCTTTGTATTCAGATAAAGGGTGATTGTCATACAAATCATCCGCGATTTCTAAAATCGTCGATTTCAATTCTAATCGATCAGTGAAATGTTCTGGGAGCGTGTCATAGCCATGATAGGCACCCAAGATATTTCCTGTGACGGAGCCCGTCGAATCGCTGTCGCCGCTGTGATTGACGGAGGCGATAATGGCTTTTTCAAAGTCATTTTTATATCGAAGCACGCAGAAGACCGCGATGGCGAGCGTCTCTTCGGCGACCCAGCCTCCGCCGATTTGGCGAATGCAGTCGATGTCCGATTCATTGCTCTCTGACAAGGCGACCGCTTTTTTCATGATCTCTGTGAATTCTTGAATGTGTGGTTTGTCGTGGAAGATTTGATTCATGGAATCAATGCAATCTCCAACGATGTCTTTGAGATCGTTTTCGCCGGAATAACCCCGATAACAGATGGCGTCGATGATGTGGACGAGACCCGCCGCGGGAATATAGCCGAGGTCATGCCCATGTGTCAGCGCGGCCACTTCGGCGCCAATCAAGCTGATTCCTTTGGGCGAAAAACGGTAGGTGCCCAGGTAAAGACCAATGGGTGCCACGCGCATGACGCCGCCGCAGCCTTTGCTCTGATTGATTGGCTCATCCATCGTTCCTGCTTGCCCTGAATACAATGCGGAGAGGCAGCTGTTTCCCGGCGCTCGACGGCAATTCAATTCCCTGATGTGAATCAACCAAGAATGGTTGTATTCACGAGAAGCATCTGCATCGGACGGTGGAATCTCTGTTCTTTCCTGTGTTCTCAGCCAGTCTTTGTAACAATACCAAATATATAATGGATAACCGCCGAAGATCCCTCGGAGATTGCCTCGCGTGGTGCCCACCAACAAACCATTCGCGGTAAATAGCGTCATCTGCGTATCGTCGGAGATTTGGGCGACACCATCCGTCAATTCATACCGGGTGATTCCCGAAGGCCCGTATTTTCGAATGATTCGATCATACGACATGAATTCGACGGGATAACCCAGCGCGTCACCAATGGCGCCGCCTATCAGACAGCCTCTGAATTTATTTTTATCGCGCATCTGAGGAATTCCTTGAGTCAAGGGCCGCTCACAACCTCGGATCGACCGGCTCGCTCTCCATGGCCAGGACGCCGAAGACGCACTCGTGGACGCGGTGGAGGCTGTCTCTCTCGACGAAGCGGTTCATCTTCATCGCTGGAACACCGCCATCTGCGTTGGAGGGCCGACCTCGGCGTCTTCGGCGCCGATCGGGGAGAAGCGCACGCTGTAGCCATGGCGCTCCGCGAGGGGTGCCGCCATTGAGTGGGCATCCCTGATCTACGATGGAGAAGCGCACGCTGTAGCCATGGCGCTCCGCGAGGCCTTCACACCAGAATTGGAATTGCTCGCGCGTCCACTCGAACCGGTGATCGCGGTGCCTGAGCTTGCCCTCGGGCATGGCCTCGAAGCGGACGTTGAACTCGGCGTTCGGCGTCGTGAGCACGATGGCGGGCGGGCGCGCGAACTCGAACAGGACGCGCTCGAAAGCGGCCAGGCGCGAGAGCGGGAGGTGTTCGATGACCTCGATGGCGCACGCCACGTCGAACCCCGTGAAGCGCTCGTCGCGGTAGGTGAGCGAGCCCTGCGTGTGGCGCCCAAGTCCTGGAGCGCGGCGACCACGGCATCGAGGCGCTGATCGTTCAGGCGGACGGGCTTATCGAGCGTCGCGTCCTTTGCCTCTTCAGATGATGATTCCTCAGAGTCATCAGGCGCTTCTGCCGACTCCGACTCGGATTCGGATTCATCGTCCGCCATGAGGCGATCGAAAGCGTCGCGGGTGAGCGCGCGCTGGCGCTTGAGGTAGCGCGTCACGCTCTGCTCGCGCATCGGGTGCGCCTTGAGCCAGTCGCCGCCCTTGTCCAGGAGCTTCGTCACCTCGTCGCCGCCCACCCAGTAATGCTTGTGGTTATCGAGCACCGGGATGAGCACGTAGAGGTGGGTGAGCAGGTCGGCGAGGCGGACGTTCGCGCGCAGCTCGAGCTCGAAGCAGTTGCCCTCGCCCCACTCGGGAAACTTCTCGTCCAGCGTGGCTTCGAGCGGCATGGGCGCGTCCGCCACGGCCTGGCGCTCCTTCGAGACGCCCTTCATCGCCGAGGCAAAGACCTGCGCGATCGCGACGCTCAAAAACGATGACGCCGTGTAGGGCCGATCGTTGACGTAGAGCGCGAGGCTGCCCTCGGCCTCTGGGCCTGGGCGGCGATCGCGAACGAGGCCGACTGGATCGAAGTCGAGCAGCAGCGCCGCCACGCATCGCGCCTCGGAGGCCTCTGGGTAGAAGACGTGCGCCTTGCCGTAGGCGAGCGAGAACGTCTGGCAGCGAGCAGGGTGCTTGGCGAGGAGGTAGCCCAGGTCGGTCGCTGGGGAGTGCGTGGTCTCGATTGTCAACAGCATGAGAATTCCATTTGGGTGGGAGGCCTTGGAGATTGTCGAGGGGATTGGGACAAATGAGCTGTCTGTAAAATGGCCGCTCACTAAACACTACGGAGCACCAAAACCATGAAGCATTCACGCACAAACAAATCATCGAACCTCACACACATCGATTTCGACTCAGCGCTGGCCAATACGTCGATGGATGAATTGCGCGAGAGCGTTCGCGAAGTTCTGGAGATGCTGTCCGATGTCGATGAGCGGGCGCACGGCAGAGTCGTCGATTCGCTCCTGCATCGGGCCGCGCGAGGTAGTTCTGATTGGTCGCCGACAGCTCTCAGCGATGCGCAGGTGGCAGAGGTGCTCGACTTTACCAGGATCGTGAGGCGCAAAGGCCGTGCAGCACCTGAGGATGTCGATGACTACCTGCGGCTCGGTTCGGCAGCCTTTCGTCGAAAGGATTATGCCGCTGCTCATCAAATCTTCGACGCGCTGCTTTGTCCGATCTGCAATGGTGAACTCTACCTCGGAGAAGAGGAGATGGTCGAGCAGGTGCTCTGCGTGGACCCTGCGGAGTGCGCCGTTCAGTATGTCATCTCGACTTACATGATCACGCCTGCGGCAAAGCGCGTCGGCGCTGTCCGCGCTGCCATCGACGAGGCGCAAAGTCTCGGGAACTTCCGAGAGCCTCTCCACGAGATGGAGCGCGTGGCCATCGAGCCACTTCCAGATGTCGAGGTCTTTTTGAGGCAATGGCAAACGTGCCTTGCGACCGAAGTGAGCGGGCGCACGGGGCTGGAGCTATGGAAAAGAACACTGGCTGCGTGAGGTCGTCCTGCGCCTCGAAGGCAATGATGGCTTGGCAGCGTTGGCGCGTTCGACGTGAGGAGCCGACGATTTTCAGGCGTGGTGCGAGCGCCTCGTCGAGGCAGGGGACTGGGAATCTGCCCTCTCAGCATTCGAGGAGGCCGCTCAAAACAAAGAACCCGAGCTGATTCGGTGGTCAATCCAAGAAATCCAACGAGTCACTCAACGTCTTACCCAATGCCAAATTGAACCCGCA
>JAISIF010000105.1 GCA_031262165.1 Myxococcales bacterium
GATTTACTTCCCTCGAGTAGAAGTAGTGCGCCGACGATGAAGAGAGCCAGGCGCCCATCTGGCTGACACGTACTCAGGTTGTGGCTCTGTCCGTAGTAGGTCCAGCCGTAGAAGGCAGCCGCCAGGAAGCCCGCGCCGCGCAGCGACGTGGTTCGCATGACGAGGAGCGCGAGCAACCCAGCTGTAGCGGTCTGATAGAGCAGGTCGGCGACACGGAGCCCCATCATCCCGTTCAGTCCAACCAGGTGCCCCAGCGCGGCCATGACATAGAGAAGCGGGGAGCGGTTGTCCCAGATGTCACGGTAGAGAACCAAGCCATCGGCCATGAGCCGCCCGATGGCGTCCTGCTGGCCCTGATCGATGCCGAATGGAAAGGCGAGTGAGGGCAGGCCAAAGATCGCCACGACGGCCATGCCCGCGATGATTTCTGGGAGAAAGCGTCGAGGCTTTGTCGATGAGCCGATTGGCTCCGCTGCCAAAGTGATTGGGCAGCCGTTTGGTTCGGGAGCTCTTGGCTCACACGCCTCACTCGTCGGCATCTGCCTTACCTGATCGCCTTGTAAAAATTGATGAGCCCATTCGTCGAAGCGTCGTGCGTGTGGACCTCTCCACTGGCTTCGAGCTCCGGCAAAATCTTCTGGGCGAGCTGCTTGCCGAGCTCCACGCCCCACTGGTCGAAGCTGAACACGTCCCAGATCACGCCCTCGACGAAGATCTTGTGCTCGTAGAGCGCGATGAGTGCGCCGAGCGAATGCGGGGTCAGCTTCTTCATCAGGATCGAGGTCGTGGGCCGGTTGCCCGCGAAGGTCTTGTGCGGCGCGAGCGCGTCAATCCTCTCCTGCGGCAGTCCAGCGGCCTTCATCTCCGCGCGCGCCTCCTCCTCGGTCTTGCCGCACATCAGTGCCTCGGTCTGGGCAAAGAAATTGGCGAGCAGCTTCTCGTGGTGATCGCCGATTGGGTTGTGCGTCTCGATCGTCGCGATGAAGTCGCACGGGATGAGGCGCGTGCCCTGGTGGATGAGCTGAAAAAAGGCGTGCTGTCCGTTGGTCCCAGGTTCGCCCCAGATGATGGCGCCGGTCGCGTAATCGGTGATGTGCTGCCCTGCCTTGTCCACGCTCTTGCCATTGCTCTCCATGTCGCCCTGCTGGAGGTAGGCGGCAAAGCGGTGCAGGTATTGGTCGTAGGGCAAAATCGCGTGGGACTCGGCGCCCCAGAAGTTGACATAAAAGACGCCGATGAGCCCCATGAGCACGGGCAGGTTGCTGTCGAATGGCTCGGTGCGGAAGTGCTCGTCCATCGCGTGCGCGCCGCCGAGCAGCGCCTCGAAGTTGTCCATGCCGATGAGGCAGGCGATGGGCAGTCCAATGGCGCTCCACAGCGAGTAGCGACCGCCGACCCAATCCCAGAAGACGAACATGTTGCGCGTGTCGATGCCAAACTTCGCGACCTCTTTCGCGTTGGTGGACACAGCCACGAAGTGATGCGGAACAGCCTCCTCCCCCAAGCGCTCGACGAGCCAGGCGCGCGCCGACGCCGCGTTCGTCATCGTCTCCTGCGTCGTGAACGTCTTGGACGCCACGATGAAGAGCGTCGATTCTGGCCGAACCGTCTTGAGCGTCTCGGCGATGTGGGTGCCATCCACGTTGGACACGAAGTGCGCGCGCATCCCCTGTTGCGCGTAGGGCTTGAGCGCCTCGCTCACCATGCACGGGCCGAGGTCTGATCCACCAATGCCGATGTTCACGATGTCCGTGATGCGCTCGCCCGTGGCACCGAGCCACTGGCCCGATCGGATCCGATCGGTGAAGTCCCGCATCTGCGCGAGCACTGCGTTCACCTCAGGCATCACGTCCTTGCCATCGACGAACACCGGCCGGTTCGAGCGATTGCGCAGCGCGGTGTGAAGCACGGCGCGATGCTCGGTCTCATTGATCTTCTCACCCGCGAACATGCCCTCGATGGCCTTACTCAAGTGCTGCTGGTTGGCCAATGCGATGAGCCGATCGATCGTCTCCTGGTTCAGCCGGTTCTTGGAAAAATCGACGAGCCAGTCCTCGAAGCGAAACGACAGGCGAGAGAAGCGATCCGGATCGCCCGCAAAGAAGGTGCGCAAAGAGACCTGTTCAATCTCTTCCTTGAAATGCTGCTGGAGGGCTTTCCACGCAGGCGTCTTTGTCAGCTTGGACATGTCGTTTCTCCTAAAGGTCGATCGCGTCGATGATGAGGTCGTCAGGTGAGGGATTGAACAGAGCAAAGGCCCCACGCCTGACGATGCGGAGAGGGGCCCTTGAAAAAAGGCGCGGGAACTTAGCGCAATGATGGCGGGGCTTTCAGCGGAAAAGCGCGGGGATGTGGATGAGCCATGCTTGTCTTTCCGAAAGCGACCAAGTTGGTGACCAAAGGATTATTCATAAATAATTTTTGAAACCGGCAATCAAAAGATTCAAAGCGCCATGCGTCCGATATGGACGCAATTTTCAAATAGAGGGGAAGATATATCAACGTAATCCGGGGGGAGGGGGGAAGCCAAAGTATTCGAACAGGATCTATTTTGCCGCGATTGTATATGTTTTGAAAAATGGAATCATTTGGAACGTATTTCCGAGCGAGAGGTTTGAAGGCCTCGGCGCATCAGCAGCACATCAGAAATTTCAAGAATGGGCAGAGGCGGGATTTTTCGCGGAGCTCGATGTATTCCCGTGGAGCCACCCGCTCGGATCTATTGAGCTGGCAGTGTCATTCCGGGACGCACCCGCTCGTCGCGAGCCGTGTCGTCCACTATGAGGGAGGTGGAGTTCATTCATCCCTTTGCCGATGGAAATGGGCGGATGGGGGGCCTCTGGCAGACCTTGATTCTCCGGCAATGGCGACAAACTTTTTCCTATCTCCCGATCGAGGAGATCATTCGATCAAAACAAAGCGATTATTACGCGAGTCTCTCTGAATCCGACCGATGCACCGAATCCACGCTATTCATTGAATTCATGCTGATCGTCATTTTAGAGGCGCTTAAGAAGTATTATCTGACAGAGAAAGGGCGGAGATAGATTTTGGAAAACAAATGAATTCGAAATCACTTAGGACTTCGCTTGACAGCTTTTTCGGGGTGGGTCAGACGGCACGACCTTTTTTTTGTCAGGCTTTGCCCTTCCTGGAAATCGAGAACCGAAGAGCGAAGACGGCGCGTGATGCCGCTCTCCCGCTCACTTGCTTCCCTTCCATTGCCCAAGTCGAGGTCAGCCACAGATGCCCGTGAGAAAGACCATCCGCTTTTTCCTAAACGGCAGAGAGTTGGAGCGCGCCGTCTTCCCCGAGACCACCACCCTCGAACTCTTGCGCGGCGATTTGGAGCTGATGGGCACCAAGGAAGGCTGTGGCGAGGGAGACTGTGGCGCCTGCACCATCGTGATCGGCGAGCTGATGCCCGATGAGAGTGGAAGCCAAAGCCGGATTCGCTACAAGGCCGCTGTCTCGTGCCTGATGCTGGCAGCGCAGCTCGACGGCAAGCACCTCATCACCATCGAGGGGCTCGCGCGCACTCGCGACGCTCTGCACCCCATCCAGCAGGCCATCCTCGACGCGCACGCCACGCAGTGCGGCTTCTGCACGCCAGGCATCGCGCTCGCGCTCCTCGCGCTCTATCTGGAGAATCCGCGCCCCACGCCCGCCGACGTGCACGCGGCCCTATCCGGCAATCTGTGCCGCTGCACGGGCTACGTCACCATCCGCAAGATCCCGGACTTCATCGAACGGATTCGGGTGACGACCGATCGGCTCCAGATGCGACCGGCATTTTTGGATGCAACCGAAGCGCGTCAGCGCGAACTCGCAATGCAGCTGGCGACCGACGATCTGCTCTTCGAGCAGGGAGATCAGAGACTCTTCTCGCCCGCCTCTGAACAGAGTCTGCGGGCTTTTTTGCGTCAGCGCCCTTGCGATGAACCGATCCAGTTCGTGAATGGCTGCTCGGACGTGGTGGTCGGCATCCAGAAGCGCCATCAGCACCCGCCATGTCTCGTGGATCTGACGCGCATCGCGACGCTCAAGCAGATTCGAATCGATGCAGGCCGCCTCGAATTTGGTGGCAGCGCGACGCTCGAAGATCTGGCTAAGGCAGCGCGCGAACGCCTGCCCATCCTCACCTCGACCATTGGCCAAATGGCCTCGCATCAGGTGCGCAGCATTGCCACGGCAGCAGGCAACGTCGCCAATGCCTCGCCCGTTGCAGACGTGGGCGTGCTGCTCCTGGCGCTCGACACCACCCTTCACATCGCAAGTCTCGATGGAAAGGCACGCGCCATCCCGATCGAGCAGCTCTTCCTTGGCTACAAAAAGCTCTCGATGGAGCGCACCGAGCTGATCCGTGGCCTGTCGATCGACCTCGACCGATTCAACGCCGTGAACTTCGAGAAGGCGAGCAAGCGTGAGGAGCTCGACATCTCGACCGTGAACTCGGCCATTGCCCTCGACATCGACGAAGCCTCGGGCCTCATCCGATCGGCGCGCCTTTCCTACGGCGGGGTTGGCCCCACGATGCTCCTCATGCAGAAGACGTCCGCATTCCTCCAAGGAAAGCCCTTTGCCGAGGAGACGTTCGCAGCTGCCGCTCAAATCGTCGTCACAGAGGCCACGCCCATGTCCGATGTCCGAGGCAGCGCCGACTACCGCCGAACGCTGATGAAGAATCTGCTCGTCAAGCATTTCGTGGCGCTGGGGCAATCAAGGGCATCCTGAGAAATACAATTCAACAAATGCAGCCAGGGCCGAAGCAAAACAAAAATCCAGAAAAAATAATAACATTTGAATGCACGAGAAATCATATCCGCGACAGAATTCCTGGATGGACATATTTATTGACGCTCAATCTTTCGAATCACACCAACAATACACTGGTTTTCCAGAATACCTGAATTGTCTATGGAAAATCCTGGAAGGTGACACCGACTAATTCGACCCGCTGGCGATTGATAAAACCATGCTTCTTAGCCTCGATTCCAAACGTCGAATACAGAGTTGATTATAAAATTTTCAAAAATGATTGATGCCATTCATCGAAGGTTTCGTAGGGGCGACCCCCTGTGGTCGCCCGATTTCCAAATACAATGAATCGTCTCATTCTTTTTGAAGCCGCTGTGTATTTATTAAAACCCTGTCAACCATGGTTATGTCGAACAAGCCAAGAATTGGCGACATTCTTCTTTCTCTCGATGGGGCATGAAGGGCATTGATGATGAAGATTGGGGTGCGGCAGACAATGTTCGGCAATTGGGTTTTGATTGATGTTGTTTTTTAGGATTTTGATTTGTGCTGGGTTTTGGCTTCGCTTCAACCCGACTTACAGTTTTGGTTCGATTCGATTTTGATTTGAGGAGACCACCTGCATGGCAACGACGCACGACAAGGCCAAAGATCAGAAAGATCAAAAAGTTCAGAGAGATCAGCTCGAGACAAAGGCAGCGCTGGGACTCGTCGGGACATCGCCGCAGCACCTGAGCGGTCGCGAGCACGTGATGGGTCGTTCTCAGTTCGTCGACGACATGCCCAAGCCCAAGAACATGCTCGCCATCAGCTTGCTGACGAGCCCAGTGGCGCGTGGCCACATCAACCTCCTCGATCTCTCAGAGGCGCTTGCACTGCCAGGTGTCGTTGCGATCATCACGGCCAAGGACATCCCGGGCGAGAATCAGATTGGCGCCATCTTTCCCGACGAGACGCTGCTCGCCGACGGTGAGGTCGAGTTTGTCGGAGAGCCCATCGCCATCGTCGCGGCACAGACCAAGGCCATCGCAGATGCCGCGCGCCAAAAGATCAAACTGGAGATCACTGCTGAAAAGCCCGTTCTGACGATCGATGAGGCACTTGCCAAAGAGCAATTCGTCGGGCCGATCCGCAAGATCGAGCAGGGCGATGTCGACTCAGCGCTGGCCAAAGCGCCGCACGTGCTCTCGGGCGTGGTCAAGAACGCGGGACAAGAGCACTTCTACATGGAGACGCAGCGTGCGTTGGCTGTGCCCGAGGACAACGGCGCCATCACGCTCTACTCGTCCACCCAGCATCCGACCGAGGTCCACCGCATGTCGGCGCGCGTGCTCGGCCTGCCGCAGCACGCCATCACCATCGACGTGAAACGTCTGGGCGGCGGCTTTGGCGGCAAGGAGTCGCAGGCAACCGCGTGGGCCTGCATCGCAGCGCTCACCGCGCACCTGACCGGCTGCCCTGCCGAGATCAAGCTCAACCGCGAAGAGGACATGGCATGGACAGGCAAGCGTCACGCATTCGAGAGCCCGTTCAAAGTCGGCTTCGATGAGAAGGGCCGCATCCTGGCGCTGGAGATCGATCTGCGCTCGAACTGCGGCGCCGTGGCTGACGTGAGCACCTCGATCCTCGAGCGCGGCATGCTCCACACGGACAATGCCTACCGCATCGATCACATCCGCGTGTTTGGTCGCCCGTGCCGCACCAACCTGCCGCCTGCGACTGCGTTTCGTGGCTTTGGCGCGCCGCAGGGCATCCTCGTCATCGAGACGATCATCGAGCGCATTGCCGACCACCTCGACCTCGACCCATTCACCGTGCGGCAACACAACCTCTACGCGCCCGGCGACCACGCGCCCTACGGTGAGCTCATCTACGGCGCCGAGCACCTGGCTCCTCTGCTTGCCGAGCTTCGCGCACGCTCCCGCTGGGACGAGCGCCGCGCCGAAGTCCTGCGCTTCAATGCGGCCAATCGCTATCTGAAAAAGGGCCTCGCCATGGTCCCAGTGAAGTTCGGGATCTCGTTCACTGCAGCCAATCTCAACCAGGGCGTGGCGCTCGTGCACGTGTATCCAGATGGGTCTGTGTCGGTCAGCCATGGCGCCATCGAGATGGGTCAGGAGGTCAACACCAAGATCGCCCAGATTGCCGCGACCAACCTGGGCCTGCCGCTCCAAGCCATCCGCATCGAGACGAACAACACCAAGCGCGTTGGCAATGCGCCCCCCACTGCTGCCTCGTCTGGCTGCGATCTGAATGGCCACGCGGTGAACCTCGCGACCATTGCCCTGCGCGATCGCCTGCTCGCCTTTGCAGAGAAGACCTACGAAACCAAAGTCGTCATCGAGGGCGGGATGATCTTTGCGCTCAAAGCTTCGGGGAAGATCGATCACGACAAGCCCCTCGGCCCGTTCCGCGACCTCGCACTCAAGGCGTTCGTGGCGCGCATCGACTTGGCTGAGCACGGTCACTACGTGACGCCCAAGGTCTTCTTCGATCGAGAGACAGGCAAGGGCCACCCGTTTCTCTATTACGTGTTCGGCGCCGCCATCACCGAGGTGACGCTCGACCTGCTCACTGGCCGCACCAAACTCGACGCGGTGCACGTGCTCCACGACAGCGGCGAGAGCCTCAACCCCATCGTGGACATCGGACAGATCCACGGCGGCTTTGTCCAAGGGCAGGGCTGGGCCACGACCGAGGAGCTCGTCTATTCGGAGCAGGGGCGCCTCATCAGCGATTCGCCCGCGACCTACAAGGTGCCCACCTACGGCGATGTGCCCGCCGAGTTTGACGTGAAGCTCTACGAGGGCAGCAGCAACGACGTGGGCGTGCATCGTTCCAAGGCCAATGGCGAGCCGCCGTTCGTCTATGGCGAGGCCGTGTTCTTTGCCATTGCCAACGCTGTCAAAGCCGCGACCGGGAAATACCCAGAGGCACTCACACTGCCCGCCACACCCGAGAAGGTATTGAAGGCGTTGGAAACACGGTAATTCACTTCGGATGTATCAAATGAATTGTTGGAATTGGCTCTGCCTGGTTTTGCACACATCTAAAATTGAATTATTATTTTTAAGAATTATTTCACCAGATTGGCTTCAGCCAATTCGTTTTTGAGCTGACGATTTTATTCTTTTATAGAGAAAAGTGATTCATCATAAGATGTGTTCGAGATGGTTAATAATTGTTTTCTGAAATGACTCATTAGAAATATAAACAAGTCTGTCATCTGTAGGGGCAGGCCCCTGTGCCTGCCCCGATAATTTTTGATGAACAAAAAATAATAAACCAGGTGGCCACAGGGGGCTGCCTCGATACGCCAATCCCATCATTAGACAGGACCGAGGACGGAACACATGGATTTCACCCTGAGCAAAGAGCACACGATGTCGCGCGACCTCTTCCGGCAATTCGCCAAGGCCGAGGTCGAACCGCTGGCACAACTCATCGATGAAGAGGAGCGCTTCCCGCGTGAGACGGTCGAAAAGCTGGCCAAGTATGGCTTCCTCGGCATCCCCATTCCCAAGGCCTATGGCGGCCAAGGCTGCGACACGCTTGCCTACGCCCTCTGCATCGAGGAGCTCTCGAAGGTCTGCGCCACGACAGGCGTGATCGTCTCTGCCCATACCTCGCTCGCGTGCGAACCACTCCTAAAGGCCGGGACCGAGGAGCAGCGGCAGCGCTTCCTCATTCCGCTCGCCAAGGGAGAGAAGCTCGGCGCCTTTGCCCTGACCGAGCCGAACGCGGGCACCGATGCCTCTGGCCAGCAGACGCGTGCCCACCTCGACGGCGACAGCTACGTGCTCAATGGCTCCAAGATCTTCATCACGAACGGCAAGGAAGCCGACATCTACGTGGTGTTTGCGATGAGCGACAAAGCCCGGGGCACGCGCGGCATCAGCGCGTTTCTCGTCGAGAAGGGAGTGCCCGGCTTCTCGTTCGGCTCCAAGGAAAAGAAGATGGGCATTCGCGGATCGGCCACCTACGAGCTCATCTTCTCCGACTGCCGCATCCCCAAGGAGAACTTGCTCGGCCAGGAGGGCAGAGGTTTTGGGCTGGCCATGCAGACGCTCGACGGCGGTCGCATCGGCATCGCGGCGCAGGCCGTGGGCATTGCGGCAGGCGCGTTGGAGCGAACCATCGCCTACGTGAAGGAGCGCAAGCAGTTTGGCCAGTCCATCGCTCGATTCCAGAACACGCAGTTCCAGATCGCGGACATGCAGACCCAGGTCGAGGCAGCGCGGCTGCTCGTCCACAAGGCAGCGCTCGCCAAGGACACCCAGAAGAAGTTTTCGGTCGAGGCAGCGCAGGCAAAGCTCTTTGCCAGCGCCGTGGCCGTCGAGGTGACCTCCAAGGCTGTCCAGCTTCACGGCGGCTATGGCTACACCCGCGAATACGAGGTCGAGCGCATGATGCGCGACGCCAAGATCACGGAGATCTACGAGGGCACGAGCGAGGTGCAGCGCATGATCATCTCGGGCGCGCTGTTGTGAGCTGAGTCGAATCGACTGACTTCTTTTCCCCCTCACCCATCGCTTCGCGTCGACCTCTTGCATTCAACAAAAACGGCGTGGCGGGAGTCGGGAAAGGATGGCGGTCAGCGCCTCAAAAAACACGCCTCTGGGATCCCCTCTGCGCTGCGCCATGCCTCGGACAGAGCGATGAGCCGCTTTGTCACAGGATCGTTGTAGCCGCTTGCGCGAGGCCAGTCAGGATGTGTGCGCCTCAGGTGCGTGAGCAGGCGGTTCATCAACAGATCGCGCAGCCATTTGCCGATGAGCGAGGCCAGCGCCACGAGCTGGTGCTTGGGCTCTGCGTCGATGACGAAGCAGAGCTCTGCGCCACCGGATCGATAGCAGCTCAGTGCCGATCCCTCTCGCAAAATGCCGAGCGCATCGATGCGCAGATGGCGAAACCGCGGCGCGTAAAACGTCAGGCCGCCCACCTTGCCGCAGTGGACGCGCAAAGAGCGTCCCGTGCGTTCGCGCATGGTGAGGAAGAGCCGTTCCATGGCCTCCAGATCGAGGTCGAGCCGCGATCGGCCCTCATCGCGCGCCGCGTTGATCCGTTGCGTGCAGACGATGGCCGAGCGTGCGAGCTCCACCAAGATTCCTCTTGAAGCGAGTTTCTCGTGCAGCCGGTGCACACGATCGATGAGTTCGTCGTCAGCCTCGAAGCGCTCCGATGACTCGACCTGACCCGCTCTTCCCCAGCAGAGGGGCAGGGCGCTGTGTGGGCAGGCGCGCTGGAGTTCTTCGAGAGGATCGAGCGTCAGCGCCTCAACGAGATCTTTTGGCTCTCGCGCCTTGATGCCCTGATGCTGACAGAGCACGCGGGCCCATGCCTCGCCCAGGCCGCTGTGTCCAAACGCGACGAGGCGCTTCGAATCGCCGATGAGTTCGTCGAACGCACGTGAGGCAGGGCCTTGAACGAGCGCAGCTGCCTCATCTGTCTCGGCGCGCGCCAAAACGCCTGTGACCACGAGTGGGCCAAGGCGCGGACCGAGCCCATTCTCATCGACACCGCCGAACCAGCGCGGCGTGCTCATCGATCTTCTCGAGCGTTGGAACTCACGAAGCCACGCGCTGTCATGGCCTCGACCAATCTGCGGGCGTGCTGCTCGTAAACGTCCCGGGTTTTGAGCTGACCAATGGGGTCGATCTCGCGAGCGCTCAGGCCTTCGCACGCCGTCGGGATCTCGAGGCCGAACAGGCTGTCTTGCCGGAAGCTGGATTCATTCAGATCGCCTTCGATCGCGGCGAGCGCAAGCAAGCTCGTGGTCTCGACCGGCTGCTCGGTGGCGCTCCCAGTATCGTGCAGCACACGTCCACTGTTGATGAGCCAGGTCTGGATCGCGTGGCGGGCGAGCTTGCCAGCAAACAGGCGTTCGTAGACAGCGCGAGGGCGAATCACCCGACTTGCGTCCAAACAGTCCTCGAAGTCGATGCGTGGCTCGAGGGCCAGCTGATTCATCGAAGCGCAGACGCCTGGTCCCAGGGCAAAGAACTGTGTGGCCGTCGCGTGATCGATGCGGGCAAGGGGCGGCAAGGCCCCACTGTCGTCGCGGACCACGAGAAACACGTGGCGCGGCGCTGGCGCGACCTTGCGCGGCCGCTGGGGAGGAAGTGCGCTGCGCGGCCAAGCGATGCGAGCCCCCTGTGCGTCGAGGAGTTGGCGTGAGGCCAGATCCAGGCTGCCGCCTTTGGCTTCGACGAGGAGCCCAAACGTCTTTTGAAGCTCATCGAACACATCGCTGAACGCGCTCACACTGCCGTTGCCCAGGATGTCGAGGCCACCCTCGCTGATCGAGAGCGCGCCATCGCCGATGATCTCCAGGTTTTCGTTGTCGAGGCACATCTTTAGGCCGAGGCGGGTCGTTCCCACGCCATCGCGACCGAGCAGCAGGATCACGTCCTCGGTGAAGCGGTTTTGGAGCGCGGTGCCCATGAGCGGCAGGCGTTGCTCCTCGGGCAAATCAAAGCTGACGAGGCGCTCGAGCAGGCGTGGCAGCTCATCGATCGACGCTGTGCCGACGATGAGACCGACGCGGTTGTCGATATCGAGAATGGCCGCGGCACTGCCCGGCAGCTGATCTGCCGATGGGTGTGGCTTGAAGTCCGGGACAAAGAAGAACGTGACGTCAGGGAAAAACGGATTCTGCGCATCGTCCGGGATTTCTCTGAGCAGGTGGCGGGCGAGGAGCGCGTGGCTTGCGCGGTTGGTGATGACGCGGACACGTGTCAGGCGGCTGTCGTGCGCACCCAAGCCGCGATCTTGAATGAAGAGCTCGCGGTCCTGCAGGTAGGCCTGCAGGCGATCGAACAGATGACTGAACAGACGCGAATCCAGCGGCCTATTCTGCGCGGTCCACGCAATCTCTGGCCCACTCTCCATGCCCTGGACGATGAGGCGGTCGACGGCAGGGGCGGTGGGCTGGGTCGAGCCTGGTCTGCGATCGATGGCGAGCGCACCGTCTTGCGTCAGGTGCCCTTCGCCTCGGGAGAGTGCCATTTCCACGAGCGCCGTGGTGTGCGTGTTCCAATGGCAGGAGCCAAGAGCGTCGAGGGCATGCAGCGAGAGGCCAAAGGTGGGGTGGGTCATGTCGGTTCAGTGCCTTGTCCATCGATACGAAGTGAATGAAGGAGCGAGAAAAAGAGGGTCGCCCTTTATTTTAGAATTCCATTTTTTCAAGGCCGTTCGAGGCGAACGGAGAGATGATTCCGCAAGCGAATGAATTTTTTAATTTATTATTTTGTAGTTTCCATGGCGGACATCTGAATGAATTCTTGTTCCAGTTTTTACCGACAGCATCGACAATCTATTTTTGGAAGGCGCCTGGCTCGCTCCAGCCCTCTGTCTCTGAAGAGAAAATTCATTTCCAACGCGCCGTCATGGCGAGGCGTGAAGGAGCGAAGCAATCCATCGACGCGCAAATTCGACGGGCCTAGATGCGACATCCTTTAAGATTGAATTCTTGGAACCAGCATCAGGAGCTCGTCGATTTTCAATCGAGGACATCGAGTGGACGCCTTATTCGTAAAATGATCTGATTGTTTCAAAAGATTAAAAAAACGGCCTTTCTCGAAGGATTTTTTGATTTTCTGGGTGATGCTCTTGACGCAGGAGTGCACGGCGCGCCGCAATGCTGGTCAGTCAAAAATGAAAACCACGATTCACCTTCGCGTTGCTCGGTCCTAATCAAGGGATAAGCCTAAGAGTGATGGTTGGCCACCTTTTGAGAGAGAATCATAGGCGCCCAGTTATTGCGAATACATCGCTCGTGACGACGAGTATCAATGGATTTGAGCTCATATGTCGATAATAACAATCTTAATTTTCATGAAGCTGAAATGTATTACATCCCATCATCATAAAATCCGATGATATATTCAAGAAATAGGGGGTGGCCCCCTGTGTGGCCGCCCTGGCGAAAGATGCATCCTGTTCGGAGGGACTCAGAGAAAAGTGATAGACGACGCAGTTTCTAATTGACACTTGAAAAAGTCCTGCTAGAGAGCCGCGCCGCTTTTGGGAGCCCCTTTGGGGTGACTTGAGGCTCGCGCTGTTAGCTCAGCCGGTAGAGCACCGGCCTTTTAAGCCGAGGGCCGCCGGTTCGATTCCGGCACAGCGCATTCGTAGAAATAGATTGAACGCAGCAGAAGTATTCTCGTCCTCATCGTCCAGGGGTTAGGACGCTGGCCTTTCAAGCCGGCAACAGGGGTTCGAATCCCCTTGAGGACAAATCAAAGGTCCGCCCCATTTTTTCGAAGACCTCGCCTGTGGTTGCCTCCTCTCTAGCCTGGTTCATTGCGATCTTCCCGCCGGGGAAGCGATGAATTGGGCTTTTTCTTTTGTGCTTTCATAGGAAAGCGCCTGAGGAAAAGCAGAAGCGCGCACAGGGCGCACTGCCTGGTCGCTCGGAAATTTTTTCATCTCAGATAAATTCTTTTGGTTCAGCCATTGGCGAGCTGTCCTGTCTCAGGAAGCTTCCGATCGAAGAAAGGCAGTCACGACATGAGCAATCAGGAAGTCTTCGAGAGTGTCCGCACCCTCATCTCCAACCTCTTCGATCTCGATGAGGCGCGGATCACGCCCGAGAGCACCTTCGAGTCGCTCGACCTCACCTCCCTCGATGCCATCGACCTCATCGTCGAGTTGCAGACGATGACGGGCAAGAAGGTCAACGAGGAGTCGGCCAAGAAGATCCGCACCGTGGGCGACATCGTGGCGCTCGTCGAAGCGGCCAAGGCAGGCGATGAGGCCAAGGGCGACGCCTGACGTTGCCCACGGGGGCACTCCGAGTCTTGCCCGTCCTTGGGGTGTCGAGTCGAGGTCTTCAGTCGATTCGAGCCAGAGCCTTCTTGCCCCTGCGCCGATCTCTCGACCTCCCCGTTTTGCCCCCACGCCTCTCTCCGCTCCTTCGAGATTCCAGAAACGAAAGCCCGACAAACCATGAAGATTCGCCTCATCTATCCCAAGTGGCCCAAGCTCGACCGCCAGACACCTTTTCACCTCCCGCCGCATGGGCCAGTCTGCTTTGCCGCGTGTGTTCCAGAGGAGCACGACCTCAAGTTCACTGATGAGAATGTCGAGCCGGTGGATTTGAACGAGAGCGTGGACCTCGTCTGCATTTCGATGATGCTCACCTCGCAGGCGCCGCGCGGCTGGGAAATCGCCGATCACTTCAGGGGCCGCGGCATCCCAGTCATCTTCGGTGGTATCGCGACCATGCTTCACGCCGAGGAGACGGCGGCGCACGCGGACGCGATCTTCCTGGGCGAGGCCGAGGGCCGCTTCGAGCAGGTCCTGCGCGACCTCGAGAGCAACAAGCTCAAGAAGGTCTATGACTACATGGGTAGCCCTGCGCCCATCGAGACTGTGGGCACGGCCCGTCGCAGCATCCTCAACCGCGCGCTCTACAATCACAAAGGCGTTCAGATGGTGGACCTGGTCCACGCCTCGCGCGGCTGCCGCTTCAATTGCTACCCGTGCTGCGTGCGCTACCTCGGTGGTCGCTCATTTCGCCCGCGCCCCATCGACAAGGTCATCGCCGAGATCGAGGCCATCCCGAACAATCGTCTGTTCTTCGTCGACAATTCGCTCGCGCAGGACAAGGCCTGGGAGCTGGAGCTGTTCAAGGCGCTCGCGCCGCTCAAACGCACGTTCGTGAGCCACCCCATCGAAGACGACGAGCAAGTGCTCGCTGCTGCTGCCGAGGCAGGCGCCTGGTACATCTATCAGGCGGTCTTCGATACCTCGGACTACATCCGCGAACGCGTGAAGCGATACAAAGACCATGGCATCGCGGTCGAGGGGACCATCCTCCTTGGCCTCGACGAGCACGACGAGGACTTCATCAAGCGCCTCATCGACTTCCTCTTGGAGATCGATCTCGACCTGGCCGAGTTCACGGTGCTCACCCCCTTCCCGCACACCCGCTCGTTCGACGATCTCGAACGCGCTGGCCGCATCCTCCACAAGGACTGGAAGCACTACACGGCGGGCGAGGTCGTGATTCAGCCAGCCAAGATGAGCGCCGACAAGCTCCAAGAGCTCTACCACTACGCGTGGGACACCTTTTACAAGGACGAGCCACAGGTTTTGAAGATGGGGCGCCTCCTCAAGAAGGCCATGCGCCGCGAGGCATCCCTGGGAACGACGGACAGATTCAAAGTTGCGTGATGGTGATGCTTTTTGCACCCTCAATCATGAGGGCTCATCCATTCATCATCTCGTCGCCCACTTGGTTGTGAAATGTCAGTCTCGTGAAACGCCAGTTGGTTGCTTCTCTCTTCACTTTTGTCAAAGAAGCATTTTCCTGACGCTGCCTCTGACATTTCCCGTCCTTCGCGGTGCTTAAGTCCTAATTATTGGTCCTGATAAATGGATAAGTCCTAAATCATTGAATCGGCGAGTTGCCATTGCGAGGGCTGCCACGACGAGACGATTGAAGGGGTCGCTGTCTGTGCACAGACCAGCATGGATTGATTCGTTCGCAACAATGAATTGATCTCCAAAGAAAGTGCTAATGAATTTTCGATCAAACCAATCCATGAAACCATTGAATCATTGAATTATTGAATTATTGAATCAGTTGCTAATGAACGGGAGAAATCGATCACGACTATTGTGCAAGAATAAGAGGACTTATCCATCGATTATCCCATCGCTCCGTTTTTCCGTGAAACACCCCTCTTCGCTACCTCGTTCTTCACTTCCCTCTGTCTGGAAGATTTTTCCTCGCGACTCGTTTGGCATTCTCCGTCTTTTGCGTCGCTCACTCCTAGTTGATGGAGAAGGCCTTGGGCCCTCTTTCAAACTCGTAGCGGCGCCATCGATGGCACCCTTTTCAATTCGATTCTGAACAATGAATCCCGAGTAGAGGGCGCGATGAATCGCCTCACCACGCAATGAAAGACTTGGCTCAGCTGATTCATTCAAATGTCCGCCGTGTTTCAAGGTGCCTGCCAACCATGCCTTTTCTCAAAACCTTCTTGTGCCTCCTCCTCGTTCTCTGTTCGGCCACTGCCCTGGGTCAGTCAGCCGGTGCTGAACCTAAGCCACAAGCAACACTGACTGCCGATGCACTGCGCGCGCACTACGCCAAGATCACGGCCTTCACCGCGAGCGTCGATCAGGAAAAGACAGCCCGCTTTCTGGCTAGGCCGCTCAAGAGTGAGATCGCGCTCTCGATGAAAGATGGCCGTATCGACTGGCGCACGCTCAAGCCCGTGGCTTCTGCCATCGCCATCGACGCGAACGGGATTCACCTGGAGGGCAATGGTTCTTCAGGCGCAGCAGAGGCCTTGGCAGCTGCCAGCAAAGACCCACGGGCCACGGCCTTCATTGGATTTTTGCGCGCTCTATTCGCACTCGACTTCGATGCCATCGAAAAGGATTTTGCGCTCACCTTCGAGGGGCGAACGATGCGCGCGTTGCCCAAAGAGGGCTCGAATCTCAGCAGCCTGATCCACGCGATCGCCATCGACTTCAGGGCCGATCTCGCCATCGAAAGGGTCGTCGTGAAGACGCCTGATGAGACCACGACGCTGCACTTCAAGTCGTTCGTGCCAGCTCATCCTCCCTCTACTGACCCTGAGGCGCTGCCCTCTGTCACGAGTGGGAAAGGGAATTGATGTCAGGAGTGCTTGGAGGTCTCAGCAGGGCAATCGAGTGCTGGTGATTTCGTCCAAGATCGATGCGGCTTTGTAGGGGAACGGCGTGCCGTGCCCTGCGGTCGTCATTCGACACAAATACGACGGGCGCTCTTCGCAACGCTCCTACGCATCCCGATTCGAGATCAAAAAAATAGAACAAAGCCTGCCCTGGAGTTCTCTGTCTGCCGCTTGCTGGATAGGGATGGGCTCCAGGGCGCCTCATGGATGAATCGAGATTTTGCAGATGACCCTGAAACGGATGTTGCCGACCAAACCAATCCTCCTTGGGATGCTCAAGCGCTGGGGACTCGTGGCGCTCTTCATCGGATTGCTCGCTCTCATCGTCCAAAATCGCTTCGTGCTCGACGACGACCCGATCCGCTCGCTGCGCGCTCAAGGAGGGCCAGCTGCTGAGCTGTTCGACCGCTACCACGAGAAGAGCGTGTTCGACGGCAAGGTGTTCCTCGAGGTTTCTGCCCTCACCGAAGCAGAGATCGCCGCCATCCAAGCGCAGATGGATGCCATCGGCTACACGCCGACCAAGCTGTTCCAGCCGCCCACGCCCAGCCAGATGACCGCGTTTTTGCCCCTGCTCTCTCTTAAAGAGCTCGATGCGGCGCTCAGCGACGAGGCCATCGACGCGCGCGTCAGTCAGGCACTCTCATTGGCGGTGATGCCTGGCGGCGGCGCGTTTCTCGGTCAGATGGAGCAGGATCCGTTTGGCCTTGGAATGGTCTTCCTCAAGCAGATGCTCGGCGCACTTGGCTTCTCACCGGCCACGGCCTCGACGGCGCGCATCCTCGCCTACGAGAGCCCGAGCGCTACCAACTACGAGGCGGTCGGCGAGCTCTATGCCGCACTCACGGCGCTTGGCGATCGCGTCCACTTCATCGGCGCCGACTTCTACGCCTACGAGAGTTACCGCGACGCGCAGCGCGACATCGTGCTGTGCACGGTCCTCTCGACCATCGTGAACCTACTGCTCTTCCTCTTCTTCACGCGACGCCTGGGGCCGATGTTTTTGCTGCTCGTGGGATCGGCTGTCTCCTACCTGTCGGGCGTGTTGCTCGTCGGCCTGTTCTACGAGCGCGTGTTCGCCGTGGTGCTCGCGTTTGCCTCGACCTTCGTCGGCTTCAACAACGAATACCTGGTCCACCTGTCGGCCCTGCCGCAGGGCTCGGGCAAGAAGTCGCTGCTCGGCGTGTGGTCCGCGGTGGGCACCACGCTGCTCGGCTTCGTGGTCCTGCTGCTCGGCCAGTCGGTCATCGTGCGGCAGATGGCGCTCGCCTCGCTCGGCGGCATGGCCGGGTTCCTCGTGGTGCTCTTCATCTTCCGCAAGCAGCTCGGCGAGATCCGCTACCGCACGTTCACCTGGCCCAAGGCCGTGATTGGAAAGAAGGCGCTCGTCGGTGTGGCCGCGCTCGCCCTACTCGCCATCGCGCTCTTGCCCAAGCCGCGCATCGCCACGGACGTGAAGGACTTCCGCACCGAGTCGCCGCTGCTCGAAGCGCAGGAGCGCTACTTCATGGGCAAGCTCGGCGAGTCGAACCTGGGCCAGGTCATGGCCATCCCGATCGACGGTGAGCGACTCACCGAACAGGTCGAGGCGCTCGAATCAGCGGGCCGTATCGATCTGCGCGCGCACCCGCTGCGCGCTTGGCGCGGCATCGATGAGCAGACCGCCTCGATCGCGCGCCTCACATCGCGTGCCTCAGAAGCGCTCGCGCGCCTGTCGGCCAAGTTGGACGAGGCAGGGCTCGCTCTCGAATTCGACGCCGTGCGCGTCACGGATCTGCATCCCCTGACAGCCTTCGACTTTCTCGAGGCGCTCAACCATCTGGCTCCAGCCAAGTGGGTAGATGAGGTGCGCGGTCAGAAATTCCTGTTCGCCTCCGCGGGTAAGGCGTCGCTCGCTGATTCAGATTCGGATCGGACGATCGCGCTCACGCCCATGACCCCCAAGGCGCACTTCGACGAGATGCTGACCGGCCTGAGCCGCGAGCTCGCGATCCTGTTCGCCTTTGGGCTGTTCGCGATGTGCGTCTATCTCGTGGTGTTGCACCGAAGACCGCTCCGCGTGCTCTACGTGTTCGTGCCGCTCCTGCTCATCGGCGCCGTGTTCCTCGCGCTCGGCTGGATCGGCGGCGATTCGCAGCTCACCATCATCCACTTCGTCGGCCTCGCGCTCGTGATCGCGCTGGCCACGGACTACGCCTCGGTCGCCATGTCGGTCGAACACCACGAGGTCGAGCTGAGCAAGATCCTCATCACCTCGCTCAGCACGCTCGGCACGTTCGGCGTGCTGCTCTTGGCCAGGAACCCGGTCATCGGCGTGCTGGGCTACACCGTGACGCTCGCCTGCCTCGTCGCTGCGCCGTTCGCGCTCTTCGTGATGTTACCCAAGGAGAAGAAGGAGGAGGCGGTGGCGGCGGCGAGCGAGGGTGCATCCGGGGCCGACGCCGAGCACGACACCAAGGAGAGCGCCGCGTGATCGCCCGACGTGTTCTGACGCTCGTGGTGTTCGCGGCCCTGAGCGCCTGCGCGCACGGTGGCCCCATCGTCGAGCGCGCCTTTCCCTTGGACTTCGCGCTCATCCAGGTCGTCGAGGTCCAGCCAGAACAGGGTGCGCCAATGAGCTTCCTGGCGAGCCTCAGACGACAGGGATCTGACTTCGAACTCACGCTGCTCGATCCCATCGTCCAAAGGCCACTCTACGAGGCGCACACGAAAGAGGGGCGCCTCATCGAGACGAGGCCACTGCCCGAAGAGGCGCGCGGTTTGGGGGCGCTTCTGTTCGGCGCGCTGCGCCAGCTCTTCGAGAGCGATCGCTTCGAGCAGCGCGAGGCAGGTCTACGCTTCACGGGATCGCGCTTCGAGTTCGAGTTCGAGCCGTGGCCCGATGACGCGGCGTGCCCCTTCCCGGCCGAGATCCGCATGTGGACGCGCGGCAGCCCAAAGCTGCGCGCCGTGGCCAAGACCGAGGACATCGCCTGCGGGGGATGATGGCGCGCGTCGCGCTCACCCGACTCGCGATCGCCGCCCCGCACACCTCACCGCCTGTCCGGCGCAAATGGCGGCAGGACGCGCACCTTGGCGTTGGCGCGCAGCCCTTCGAGAAACTGCTGTGTGAGCGCCTTCACCCGATCGCGCGTCAGCATTGAGGTGATGGCTGCCCGGACCTGGGCGAAATCACTCCCATGAAAACGCTCGGGGTTCGCGTCGAAATAAGCCTGGGCATCTGCCTCTGTCGTGCGAGCGCCCAGGCCAACCTTGTTGGCGATGAACTGCGAGACGCGCAGCTCGCGCTCGAGGATGGCGGCGACACGAGACGGGCCGATCTCGTGTCGGGCGAGAAACGCCCTGAACGCCGCCTCGCCGCCCAGCTTCTTGATGAAGGCCGCGTAGGCCGCGCGCCGCGCTTCGAGCTCCAGCCCAAAGACCTGGAGCCGATCCGCCTCCCGCTCGACGAGCCGCTGGTTGATCACGTGGTCGAGCGTCCTGGCGAGCACCTCGTGTCCGAGCTCGGTGGCTTCCGCCGCGGCCAGGCCGCCCCGCTGAAGCAGCGCGATCCGTGCTTCGATCTCGAGATCGGAGCGCAGGATGGGCTGCTGCTCGATGACCGCGACGATCTTGTCGAGCTCTTCGACCTGGCCTGTCTGTGCTCTGGCTGAAAACGTCGGGAAGAGGAGCAGGGCAAAGACGAGGGCGGTGATGGTGAGGTCGTGGCGGCGGCGCATGAGGTGCGGCGTAAAGGCCTGTCGAGGGCGCGACGTCAAGGGCGGGGAGGCAGGGAGAAGGGCAATCGAGTTCTGCCGATGTCGCTCTGGATCGATGCGATTGAGAGAGATGTTTGGCTTGCCATGCCCGCTCGACCGCCTCTCCGACACAGACACGATGGGCACGGCACAGCGTGCCTCTACACATCCCTTTCGACATCCAAACACTGGACTCGATTGGCCTGTGCTCCCGAAGCAAGACAGACCTCGACCGCCCTGCACCAGGCGCGGCGCGGAATGGCCTCCCTGTGCTCTCGCGTTGAAACGACCTGACCAGGGTGTCCGTGCTTTGATGAGAGGCACGAAAGGGAGCCGCATGAGCAGGTATCTTCAGGATTGCGACGTTCGTGAGATGCGCCTCGTCATCCCCGAGAGGGACGAAGAGGCTCTCCTGAACTTTTTCGATGGGAGCGATCGGGCCGGAGGCGCCAGCGCCAAGGCGACGCGTCAAGGGCCGTGTCTCAAGATCGAGGCAGTGGGTGGCAAGCTCGTTCTGCGCGCCAATGGTCGCGGCTTCGAGGCCGAGGAGCTGCGCATCTTCGACGATCGCTCTGGCGTGTTCTTCGACGAGGTCGTCGTCGCGCTCTTCGTCACCTACCGTGGCGCCCTGCGCTGCTCGCTGCGTTGGAGTGGAGCGCGCGCCAGCCAATGGGAGGAGACGCTGTGCGTCGAGGCGGGCCGCTGCACGCCCAACCGCGACGGCGTGACGCCCGGACGCTGGCTGAGCGCCATGTCACAGGAGCCGAGCGACGAGGAGATCAACGACAGGCTCGAAGAGGGTCGGCGCCTGTTCGACGAATACCAGCGCATCAAGAGCGCGCGCCGCCTCCTGCCCGAGCCGTGATCCTTCTCCAGGAGAGCGACCTCCGCACATCCAGGCTGAGAGTCTCCCGAAGAGAAGGGGAGAGAGAGGGCTCGATTGCCCTGCCGCAAATCGAAACAGATTCTTGACGGCTCCCAAGTGGGAGATCATCCTGTTTCGTTTCTTCGAGACCCCTCGTCCTGGTCTCGTCCCAGCCCCCTTCTTCTTTAAGGAGCCTTCCAATGGAAAAGTTCGAGGTCGATCTGGATATGGAGAGCATCTGGTTTGGGGACGCCTGGCGTACCCGCGACGATCTGGCCAAGGAGATCCGGGCGAAGCTGGAGGCAGGCAACTACCAGATAGCCCAGCCGAGCCAGGCCATCGAGGTCCTGAACCACACCATCAATCAGATGCGCGTCGTGTCTTTGCGCCTGTCCGCGGAGATGGCCGAGGCGCTCGAAGCCGCTGGCCAGGAGATGGGACAGCCGATCAACGCCGTCATCCGCCAGCTCGTCCATGCATGGCTCGCCCAGGGCTTCGACGAGGAGTCCCTCATCGACGCCGAGGCGATCGCCGACGTGACCCCTACCGAACCCATCGTCGTCACCGCCGCGCCCCCAGCCAGCACCCCAGAAGAGTCGGCTTCTCCCGCGAATGACGACAGCGGCAAACCGATCGAATCGGGTGACGCCACGGAAAAATGGTTCGCTACGGGCAACAGCAACTCGAAGAAAAAGAAGGGCTAACGCCTCACACCACACAGCGACCCTTCGCTGCTGGACAACCAAACCAACCTGCTCGAAACAGGAAGCGCCTCTTCCCAAGCGATGGGAGGGGGCGCCTGAGTTTTGAGCCCTTTCCCTTTTCTCGCTGGAGTCCCCCCATGGCTGATTCGAACGAAGTGATCTCCTCCCTCCAAGAGCGCCTCGCCACGCTCCGGAGGCATCTTTGACGTCGATGGCAAGCAGGCGCGCGTCAGCGAGATCGACTCGCTGGCCCAGGCCCCCGACTTCTGGGACGACCCGCACAAGGCGCAGGCCATCCTGAAGGAGAAGTCGGACAACGAGGCGCGCATCCAGGAATTCGAGCGTGCGGCCAAGGGGCTCGACGACGCCGCGGCGCTCCTGGAGTTGGCGGAGGAGGCAAGCGATGCCGACGCGCTCAAGGAAGCCGAGGAGGCGCTGTGCGGCGTGACGGGTGACGTGGAGTCGCTCGAGCTCGCGCGGATGCTCGACGGGCCCAACGACGGCGTCGGCGCCTTCATCGACATCAACGCGGGCGCGGGCGGCACCGAGTCGATGGACTGGGCCGCCATGCTCATGCGCATGTATTCGCGTTACTGCGAGCGCCACGGTTGGAATGTCGAGATCAACGACCTCGTCGATGGCGAGGAGGCGGGCATCAAGAACGTCTCGCTCCAGATCGACGGCGCGCGCGCCTATGGCTTTCTCAAGGCCGAGAATGGTGTGCATCGCCTGGTGCGCATCAGCCCATTCGACTCGGCCGCGCGGCGCCACACGAGCTTTGCCTCGGTCTATGTCTATCCGCAGGTGGACGACAGCATCGAGATCGACATCCCGGAGAAGGACGTCGAGGTGAAGGCCATCCGTGGCACGGGCGCGGGAGGGCAGAAGGTCAACAAGACGGCCTCGACCATCCAGCTGCGCTACATCCCGCTGAACTGGATCATCACTGTCCAGAACGAGCGCAGCCAGAGCCGCAACCGCGACATTGCCTTCCAGATGCTGCGCTCGCGCCTCTACGAGCTGGAACAGAAGAAGCGCGAGGCCGAGCGCGACAAGCTCGAAGCGCAGAAGATGGATATCTCGTTCGGCTCGCAGATCCGCTCCTACGTCCTGGCGCCCTACCGAATGGTGAAGGATCTGCGGACCGGCGTAGAGCGCAGCGACGTCGATCGCGTGCTCGATGGCGATCTCGATGGCTTCATCACCCCGTGGCTGCTCGGCGTGCGCAACCCCTGCCGCGCCATCGACTGATGTCTCTCTCCATCCCCTCTCCCTCCCTCCTCCTCCCCAGGAGCATCGCCATGAACGTGAAGAAGATCGCCCGCGTCACCGCTGGCCTCGCCGCTCTCTCCACCCTCTCTGTTGGCTGTAACTCTCAGCCCGTCGGCGTGAGCCCGAGCTCGTTCCGCATGGGCGATGGCGCCCGCTACGTGGCCCAGATCAACGACGTCCCCGATCGCTGCCCGATGCTCGCCGATCCCAATCGCCAGACCGCCTGCGAGGCAGCCCGCACCGAGGCGCGGCACTTCGTCAGCACCCTCGAACCGCTCCAGCAGATCTGTCTGGAGGGCAACCCGCTGGGCAATGGCGTGACGAGCCGCTGTGTGGTCCGCGCTGCCATCGAAGACATGGATCTGCGCAAGATCCGCGTGAAGATCCGCGAGAGCTACCCAGACAGCGGCTTCAAGACGATGGACGACTACTGGTTCAGCAACGACGCGATGGTGGACATCTATCTGTATTCGCTCGGCTTCCTGAAGCAGGGTGACGTGCAGAGATAGGTATCGCTGCCCCGCTCACGGCCCCTCGGTCCCCCCCTCAAATTCGGACCGAGCCCGTAGGCTGGGTTGGAGCGAAGCGTGTTTTCGTAGGGGCGTTGCGTGCAACGTCCCTACGTACCCACCGGACGCACGGCTCACAAAGGAGCGCCGCTCTCTACGGAAGAAAGGCGGATGCCTATTCGCTGAAGAACCCCTCGATGGCGGCCAGCAGTGAATCGAGCTCGTCGATGCGCATCACGTCGCGCCGGAACTCGGCAGCGCCGTGCAGCCCCTTGGCATAGCAGGCCAGCTGTGTCCGAAAGGCGTGGATGCCCTGCACGCGTTCTCGGCCAAACCACTCCAGGTGTTCGAGCAGATGCCGCCGGACCATTGGACCGCGCTCGGCCCGCGTCGCGCTCGCGCCGCCCCGGCACTCGCGAAAGATCCACGGGTTGCCCATGGCGCCGCGGCCGATCATCACCGCGTCGCAGCGCGTCTGTTCGACCATGCGCCGCGCGTCGTCCTGACAGAGCACGTCGCCGTTGCCGATCACTGGGATGGAGACGGCGCGCTTTACCGCCGCGATCGCGCTCCAGTCGGCCTTGCCCGAATAGGCCTGCGCGCGCGTCCTACCGTGGACCGCAATCGCCGCGACGCCCGCGCCTTCCAGCCGCTGGGCAAACTCGACGGCATTGAGCGACGAGGCGTCCCAGCCCGATCGAAATTTGGCCGTGACAGGCACTGCCTCGGGCAGCGCGGCACGCAGCGCGCGGACGATGGCCACGGCCCGCTCCGGATCTCTCATCAAGGCCGCGCCAGCGCCGCCGCTCACCACCTTCGAGACCGGGCAGCCCATGTTGATGTCGATGATGCCCGCCCCGTGCTCGACCGCGGCGAGCGCGGCCTTGGCCATCGTCTCTGGCCTGGCGCCGAAGATCTGGACGCAGAAGGGGCGTTCGAGCGCGGGATCGTGGCGCAGGTAGGCCAGCGTCCGCTTCTGCGCACGCCACAGGCCCTCGGCGCTGATGAGTTCGGTGGGCGCGAGCGAGGCCCCCAGCTCGAACGCGATGCGACGAAAGGGCAGGTCGCTCACCGCTGCCATGGGCGCGAGCACGAGCGGCAGCCCGTTCGCGCCGAAGTCGTAGATTCCGATGCGCATCGAGGATGAGGGCACGCCCTAGACGCCGTGGACGTAGAGATAGACCCAGTTCAGCACGCAGGCGCCGAGCGCGCACAGGCGAAGCACCATCGCGCCATGCGGCGTGGTCTCCAGGGTAGGGCGCGGCGGCCTGAAGGGCGCCGCTACGAAATACAGCGTGAGCAGCACGCCCGAGCAGGCGAGCAGAAAGCCGAGCGGGTTGATGAGCAGCGAGTCGAGGAAGCGGCCCTGCGCGAACCAGTCGAAGCTGCGTGTCATGCCGCACGACAGGCACGGAATGCCGGTGAAATCGCGCAGCTTGCAGCCCCACGTCGGGATCCAGCGCGCGAGCGGGACGAAGCGGGCCACGAACACGAACGCGAGCACGATGGCACCATAGAGCTCAGGCCAGCCAACGGTGACGCGGCGCGGTCGGACGAAGCGCAGGCGCGTCCTCGTCGGCGAGACGAGATGCGTGGCCACGATGGCCTCTGACTTCATGGGCGTTCGCATCGCCGGATCACTGGCCGAT
>JAISIF010000123.1 GCA_031262165.1 Myxococcales bacterium
GCGGCTCAGCTCGTCCTCGGGGTGAACGCGCACGAGGGTGACGAGGCGAGGCGCGCTCCGAGGAACGGCGAGCAGCGCCAGATGGGTCGAGGCCGCGTCCGTGAGCTGGCGCCGCACGGCCAGGCTCGTCAGCTTCGCGCCCGTCAAAATGCCCTGCGCCGCCAGATCGCTCGCGCACGAGGACAAGAAATCTTGAAAGTGCTCCGTCGAGAGGCTGCCATCCGTCCAGCAGCGGGTTTTGAGCGAAGGCCTGTCCAGCGCCGCCACCGCGATGGGATCCAACTCCAAGCTCTTGAGTGATTGCTGGGTGACAAGCAGCCAATCCATATCGACGTCCGTCATGATGTCCTCCTGAAACAGCGCCCCCCTGGGCGTGCATGGGCCTTGGTCAGATGGGCTGGCAAGGCGTTGGGTAGCGGCCACCGACACAGTTCGAGGGAAATGGGTGACCGTGTGTCTCGCCCAGAGTTCTCATCTGGGTGGGGATCGAGGGCGAAACGCTAGGAAAGCTAGGAATCGCCCCAAACCCGGGGAAGGGGACCCCGCGCGGATTTTGGAAAAATTCTAAGCGGGTGTTCGAAAGAGGATGAATTCGGATTCTGAAATGCGACTTTGTTTGAAGGTGGTTTGTTTTTTTAAATCCAACATTCGATTCGGAATAAAGAATCCTCGATGTTCGAATCAAACCATTTTCGATGCCGGGCGATTGATAATCGCCCCTGTGATTCTCCAATTAAGAACCGACGTCCCTCGATGTTCGAATCGAATCATTTTCGATGCCGGGCGATTGGTAATCGCCCCTACGATTCTCCAATAAGAACCGATGCCCTCGATGTTCGAATCGAATCATTTTCGATGACGGGCGATTGGTAATCGTCCCTGCGATTCTCCAATAAGAACCGATGCCCCTCAAACGCCCTCTCCACCCCATGCTCGATTTCGTTCTGGCAGCGCTCAAAATGGAATATCAAAGAGAATGAACGACAAAACATATGAATTCGAAGCGGTGATTTAGGGCTTATCCCTTAAAAAGTGCCGGACATGGATGGCGCCTATGTGGGCATCCCCTTCGACCCACATCATCGGGGTCAGGAAAGACATCAGGGGCAAAATAGGAAAACAGCCCGGCGACACGGTGGAGGTGACGGTCGAGGCGGGCTGATTCGGATGGTTCGTGACGCAGGGCGTGTCCGCAGATTCTCCCGTCGTCATCCATCCATGATTTCTTCAATCAAACAATCGAATCACCCATGCCGGACGATTGGGCCGAGCGACTTGATGATCTCGTAATCCTCATCCGGCGCGAGCTTCAGGTGCTTGGCCATCATCTTGAGGAGCTGCGCCTCTGCCGAGTCGATCTGCCCATCGGCCAGGGCTGCGGCGGCCAGCGCGCGGAAGAGCATCCGTGCCTCGTCGATGCTCTTGGGCTGAATCGCGGAGATGTCTTCGAGCGGCGCGGCGAGGTAGGCCTTGAGCAACATGGGCTCCAGCTCCCAGCGCTCCATGCACATGGCGAGGAGGCGGCGCTCACGGTCCGAGACACTCCCATTGGCGCGCACCACGGCGACCATCATGGCCAGCGCGCGCCGCCGATCCCACGGATCGGCGATGGTGCCGATCCGATCGGCCAGATGGGTCAGAGCATGCTTCGTGGCCTTGTTGCGCGAGTGGAAGGACTCGGGCGAGAGGAGCTCGACGAAGGACCAGTCGTCGTTGAGCGGCTTGCCGCAGGCAGCGCAGCCGCGCTCCCCGTGCGACGAGACCTCGGCGCCGCACGTGGCGCAGCGCCCTGTCGCGAGCCCCGATCTGGTGACGGTGACGCCACCGTTTCGTCGGGCGAGCTGCATGAGCTGGGTATTGGTGACGTCGAACGTGTTGCGGCCGGTCGGGTCTCGCCGGATCTGCTGCCAGCGCACGACGAACCACGCGCGCTCGAAGTCGATGTCCGAGACGATCTGGACGAGCTCCACGCGGCCACCCAGGAGGCGGCCAATCGACAGCCCCGCCTCGGCGGACGAGAACTGGGCCAGGGCCTGCGGCTGGGCAAAGCGGGCGAACGCATACATCTGGTTCTGGGCCAGCGCGTCGAGGCGCGACCAGAAGACGAGCTGCGCGCGGTCGTCCAAGACGCGGCGGCTGATGCCCGGATCGAGCGCCTGGAGCCGCGCGAACCCCTCGATGGGCTGATCGTTCTGGATGCGGAAGTCGCAGGCCTCGACGATCTGCGCGAGCACCCAGTCGCTGCCACCCGAGTTGAGGATGTGGCCGCAGGGACACGTCGTCGCGCCAGTGGTGGGCAGCGCCATGGCGCACATCGGACATTGTTGATGGTGGAGTGAGCTCTTCCTGGTCTCGGGCACGGGGCGCCGCAGGAAGGTCCACGTCTCGGTGCAGTCGCGCAGCGGCGCGCGGTCCATCATCAGCTTGAGCCTGTCCGGCGGCGTGTTCGCGATCGTGTCCACTGCCCTGAGCTTGCCGACGAGCCCGACATGGATCGCGTCGAAGTCATCGCCGAGCTCCACACCCACGATGGCGCTCTCGCGGATGGCTACGTCCTGGCTCGCGATGCGGCGCTGGTGGATCGCGTCGATCGACAGCTGTGTGGCGAGGTTCTTCCAGAGGCCGTCCGAGAGGAATGGCCGCATGGGCATGAGGTCGCCTTTGGTGCGGGCCGCCTGGAGCTTGATGAAGAGCGCCTCTGCCATCTTGCAGAACTCGGTGGGATCGAAGCGCGGATCGCGCTCGCAGATGGAGGCGAGGGAGGCCCGGAGCTTGTCGATCGGCTGCTGACGGCCACCGTAGAGCTTCTGATCCAGCGCGTTCAGTGCATTGAGCGTGGACGCCTTGTTCTTCGATTCGAGCTGCCGGGTGGACGCGGCTCGCCTGAGGAAGAAGGCGGCGGTGGCTGCCCCGCCCGTCACCGCCACGGCGCCGATGATCCCGCCGATCATCAGCAAGGCCTCGCCGATGACGAGGCCACCGAAGAAGCCGAAGAGCGGTGGCGGCAGCGGTAGCGGGAATGACGGCACGGTCAGCGCGGCGCTCTCGGCGCTCGCCAGGCCAAACGGCAAGAGGAGAAAGCAAACGCCTGTCATCAAGGTCTGGGTGAGGCGATTCATCGAGTCGTCGTCCTGAGCGTTGCGATGGGATGAGGCAGAGCGAAAAAGGGCGCCGTCTTTAAGGCGAGCGAGACACTTCAACAAGGGTCGAAGGCAGGGGCAGCAGGGCAATCGAGTTCTCGGTTTTCGACCAAGATCGAGGCGTGTCTTCGTAGGGGCGTTGCGTGCAACGCCCTGCGGTCGTCATTCGACACAAACA
>JAISIF010000160.1 GCA_031262165.1 Myxococcales bacterium
GACGACGACGGCTCCGCCCTCTCCTCCCAAGGCGGCCCAGGCGAACGAGCCACCTCAGCAGTTGGCCGAGCCGCTCAAACCCCGGTCCAAAGATCCGCGCCCCGAGCCGTCAGCCACGATCGCGCTTCCCTCGACGCCGCCGACGACGGCCTCTCCACAGCCAGCGCGCGCGACGCCGCCAGCGACCAAGCCCGAAGAGACGGCACAGATACGCTCGTCGACATCCAGTCCAGTGCCACCGCAACAGACACAACAGACACCGCTCCCCAAGGGCACCAAGCTCGACGATGGTGACTTCACGGCGACAGCGTCAGCGGTCAAACCCGCCAGCGTGAAGCCATCGGGCAAGCCCTCGTGCCCTGGCAGGCAGATGCAGCTCATCCCCGCCGGGGCCCTGCGGGCTGGAACCAAGTCAGACGACCCGATGCGCGGCTTTGGCGAGCGCGCGGCCTCATCGATCACCCTCCCCGCCTACTGCATCGACACCTACGAGTTTCCGAACCGCAAGGGCATGATGCCCAGAGGTGGCGTCTCCTATGCCGTGGCCGAAGCCGCCTGCGCCAAGGAGGGCAAGCGCCTGTGCACGGAGAACGAGTGGGAGCGCGCCTGCAAAGGGGCGAAGAACCAGCGCTTCCCCTATGGCGAGGACTTCGAAGAGGGCGCCTGCGTGACGAAGGGCGCCACGGGAGAGAATGGTTCTGTCAAGATCTCCGGCGACTCGAAGCGCTGCGTGTCGAGCTTTGGCGTCGCGGATCTGTCGGGCAACCTGGCCGAGTGGACCACCTCGTCCTTCAACGAGCGCAGCTCGGGCAAGGTCATCAAGGGCGGCTCGGCAGATAGGCCTGACCACGCCTCCCGCTGCTCGGCGCGCCGCCATGGCGCGACGGACAAGGCAGACGTCGGCGCGCTCGTCGGCTTCCGCTGCTGCGCCGATCCCCGCTGATCGCAGCCGAGCGACGAGACGAGGCGCTCCTGCCCACCAGCTCCAGACAGAGAACCCCGAAGGCCTTTTCAGACGCCGCTCTGAAGAGGCCTTTTCCATTCGCCTCACGCGCCGCCGAGGTCGATTCGGATGACCTCCCTTCTCACGGCGACGCCTCTGCCCTCCGGCCTCCTCCATGAGCCTCTTTCGCGCCCACCAGCTCCACCTGTCCCTTGGCTCTCGCGTGCTCTTCGATCGCCTGGATCTGACGATCGAGCCAGGCGAATGCGTGGGCCTGCTCGGCGTCAATGGCTCGGGCAAATCGACCCTGCTGCACGTGGCCGCTGGCCTTCGGCAGCCAGACACTGGCCTGCTCGAACGCCGCCGAGGCGCGCGCTTTGCCCTGCTGCCGCAGGAGCCCACCTTCGACCCCGGCGCCACGATCGCGGACGTCCTCTTCGTGCCCCAGGGCGAGCTCGCGGTCGCCATCGAGGCGCACCAGCGCCTCTCGCTCCAGCTCTCGGACGCGCCGCCCGAGGCGCACGCCAGCCTCCTCGACAAACTCCAAGCCCTGGCCGACGAGGTGGAACGCCTGGGTGGCTGGGAGGTGGCGCACCTTGCCAAGGCCATGCTCCAGCGCCTGGGTGTGCCCGAGGCTGACTGGCGGCGGCCGCTCGCCGAGCTCTCCGGCGGGCAGCGCAAGCGCGCGGCCATCGTCCAAACATTGCTCCAGAAGCCCGACCTGCTGCTGCTCGACGAGCCGACCAACCATCTCGACGTGGACGCGGTCGATTGGCTCGAAGGCGAGCTCGACGCGTTCGAGGGCGCGATCCTCCTCGTCACCCACGACCGTTACTTCCTCGATCGCCTGGCCGAGCGCATCGTCGAGCTCACCGAGGGGCGTCTGACGGCCTACCCTGGCAACTTCAGCGACTACCTCGAACAGAAGCTCACACGCGAAGAGGAGGCAGCGCGGCGCGAGCACAAGCGCCAGCGCCTCATCGTCCAGGAGCTGGCGTGGCTGCGCGCCTCGCCCAGCGCGCGCCGCACCAAGCGCAAGTCGCGCGTCGACGCAGCCCGCGCCCTTATCGCGCAGAGGGCACCGCACGTAGAGCGCGCGGCCTCAATGCGCGTCGAAGCGCCCCGTGCCGCTGGTCACCGCCTGCTCGAAGCGCGGCACTTGTCCCAGGGCTTTGACGACGAGCGCCTGCTCATCGACGACTTGTCGCTCATCCTCGACAAGGGCGAGCGCCTCGGCATCATCGGCCGCAATGGCACGGGCAAGACCACGCTCCTGCGGACGCTGCTCGGCGAGCTGCCGCCCAAGCGCGGCGAGGTCATCGCTGGCAAGCACCTCGAGGTCGCCTACTTCGATCAGCTGCGCGCCGAGCTCGACCCGGAACTGACGGTCTATGAGTCGATGGGGCCTGCCGAGAGTTTCGAGCTGGATGGCCGTCGGATCGAGCTGAAGAGCTACCTCGACGACCTGCTCTTCCCGGTGCCCATGCAGCGAATGAAGGTGGGGGCCCTCTCGGGCGGCGAGAAGAACCGGCTCCAGCTCGCCAAGATCTTCCTGTCGGGCGCCAACCTGCTCGTGCTCGACGAGCCGACCAACGACCTCGACCTGGCCACGCTGGAGATCCTCGAGGAGAAGCTCCTCGAGATGGGCGCCGCGCTGCTGCTCGTCACGCACGACCGCTACTTCCTCGACAAGGTCGCCACCTCGATCCTCGTCCTCGACGGCCAGGGCAAGGCCACGCTCTACCCAGGCAACCACGAGATGTATCTGCGCCTCTCGGCACAGGCCCAGTCGCGGGACAGGCCAGCATCAACGCCGTCGTCGTCGTCGCCAGGCCCCAACAAGCCTGCGGCCACGGCGATGATGATCGATCGCACCGCGCTCCCGCCCGAAGCCAGGCGCCTGACCCTGCCCGAGTGGCGGCGCCTCGAAACCATGCAAGGCCTCGTCGAACAGGCCGAGGCGCGCCAGACGGCGCTCGAAGGCGATCTCGCCGATCCAGCGCTCTACCGCGAGCGCCCCGCCGAGGTCTCCAAGCTGCAACGCGCGCTCGCCGAACAGACCGCCGAGGTCGAGCACCTCTACGACGAGTGGCAGCGCCTCGAAACGCGCGCCAAGCTGGGGTGAGGCTGTCCGGCGTCCCCCTTTTTTCATGGCTCCGGATCCGCGCGTTCCCGCCAAACGAGAGAAGAAAAAATCGCGGGTGATTCGTGACGTCCGTTCCCCAAAAAACAGAGCAGAAATCCTCTCGCCCGCTTGCGGGAGAAGGCAAAGGCGCAGCACCGGGAGAGGGGGCGATGCGCCTCTGCGTCAGTGTCGGTGTTGGCCCCATCGCGGAAGTCATCGCGCGCTTGCGTGGGCTCGGCTTTGCCGAAGTCCGCCTCGATCTGATCGACTTCGGCTCAGATGCCCCCTCATTCGATGACCTCTCGCGCCTCTTTGGAGCGACGGGGACGCGGACTGTCGCGACATGCCGCCCTGGCCGCTTCAGCGAATCGACGCGCGTCGATCTCCTGACGTGGGCCATCCGCGCGAGCGCCGACTTCGTGGATCTCGAGCTGGATGCCCCCGAGGCCTTACTGCGCCACGTCACCCAGGCCCTGCGCGAGGGCGAATGTGCGGGCGGGCGACTCATCCTCTCGCACCATCACCTCCAGAACGCGCCCTCCGAGAGCGAGCTGTGGCGCCTCCTCGCGAGCGGGCGCGCGCGCGGCGCCGACCTCATCAAGATCGCCTGCCCTGTCCACGATTCGAGGGACGCCGCCCGCCTCCTCGCGCTCCAGGATCTCAGCGAATGGCGCGGTCGCATCGTCCTGGCCGGGCTCGGCCAACTCGCTGGCCTGTTCCGCTGCCTCGCGCTCCTGAAGGGAGCCGCTTTCACCTATGCCGCCCCCGACAGTGGCCCCAAAGTCCTGGACGATCAGCCCAGGGCAACCGATCTTTGGCGTGCCTTCGAGCGGCTGGAGCGCGCCCTCCAGGAGAGATGGATATGCGACACAAGCTATCGATACTGATCGTGCTGATGGGGCTCTTTTATATTTTCGGAATTCCCGACACCCCAGAACCACTCAATCTTTTGTTCAAGATCATTCCAATCGCGCTGATGATGGCGCTCGCCCTTCGAGCGCCTGTCTCGCTCTATCGACACCTGGTCCTGATTGGTCTGGGCATTTGTATGATTGGCGATCTGACGATCAGATGGTTCGTCGTGGGATTGTCCGCCTTTTTGATTGGCCATCTCTTTTATATATTTGCCTTCATCAAGCGCTGGAGATTCTCCTGGCTGAGCCTCTCTTCAATCATTGGCCTGCTGGCCTACATGCTCTGGCTTGGCGCCAGATTGATCTCCGCCATTTCTATCAATCACCCCGAGCTCCAAATCTCCATCGTCTTTTACATGAGCATCATCGGCCTCATGTGCTTCACCGCCATCATGACGAGACAGCCCATGGCCATCGCCGGGGCGATATTGTTTGTCATTTCAGATTCTATTTTGGCCTGGAATCAATTTGTCGAAACGCTTCCTTTTGCGACCGCGCTCGTCATGAGCACATATTACACTGCTCAATTCTTGATTATGAGCAGCGTTTATCGGCACGAAGCACAGGCGCTCGCCTTAAAAAAGGTACGCGCCTTAGGTGTATAATCCCATGGCAAATTAGTTTGGATCGACAATGAATAGACCTCCTCGGGAAACAAGGACTTATCCATCGATTGGGACTGAGCAGCTTGAAGGACGGGGAATGCCAGACGAGGCGCGAGGCGAGCGCTTCCAGACGGAAGTGACCAACGAAGACTGGCGTTTCACGGACGAGCTTTGGCGACGGGACAATCGATGGATAAATCCTTAGTGCCTATTCCCGAATAACTTCGCCTATGATTGATGAACCTTCAGGTTTTCCAGACAATGAGTGCACAAGAAAAATATAAAAGTTCCAAACAGAGCATCTCCCGGAAAGATTGTCATTTATATCCACAGCGTCCGAACCATCCGACTATATTAGAAATTGCAACCCTCTGAAATCCAATTAATTCGAGCTCGAACCTTTCGGAGCCATGCTTTGATTTTTGACCACATTGGTTCTATTGGATTTACAGTGTTTTCAAAAATAATTGACGCTATTCATCGAAGGTTTTGTAGGGGCGCAGCGTGCTGCG
>JAISIF010000036.1 GCA_031262165.1 Myxococcales bacterium
ACCGAGCATCGCGAAGGACGGGGAAAGCCAGACGAGGCGCGCGGCGCGAGCTTTCAGACGGAAGTGACCAAAGGCGGAGAGCGCGCTCCCTCTTCCCCAAGCGGGAGAGGGAGATTCTGGAAGTCGAAGTCGGTTTGGATATGACGAGTTCAACACGAGCCCATCCCTCTCCCACTCGCGGGACAGGGTCTCACGCGGTGAGGCGATGGGGAGCGCTCGCTGAGATTGGCGTGGCTCACGAACAGACGTGAGACGTGGCGCTGAGACGGAAAGTGAAAGGAATCGAGATGAAGCACAGCGTCGCCAAGCGGCTCCTGCAACTCGCGGTAGGGCTGGCCATCAGCGTCTTCTTCATCTGGTTGTCGCTGCGCGAAGTGGCGCTCGGCAACGTATTCGACGCGCTCGAGCAGGCAGACCTGCGCTACCTCGCGCCGTATCTCGCCATCCTCGTCGCCATCCATTTCTGCCGGACGCTGCGCTGGGGCATCCTGCTCGAACCCATTGGCAAGCCGACGTTCGACCGGCTCAACCTGGCGAGCGCCGTTGGCTTCATGGGGTTAGTGGTCATGCCCTTTCGTCTGGGCGAGTTCGCGCGACCGCTCCTCATCGCCGAACACGGCAAGATCCGGTCGAGCGCGGCCATGGGCTCCATCGTGGTCGAGCGCGTGGTCGATGGGTTGGCCATGGCGCTCGTGCTCTTCGTCGCGCTCTTCTTCAGCACGCCCGTGACATCGGATCCGAGCCAGCTGGCCTGGGCGCGGCGCGGCGGTGTCGTCGTCTTCTGCATCTTCCTCGTGATCCTGTTCTTCTCGGCGCTCGCTTACGCCAAGCGCGAGTTTGCCGTGGGCCTCGTCCGAAGGCTCACCACCCCGATCTCGTCCAAGCTGGCGGACAAGCTCGCGGAGATGCTCGACGCCTTCATCGGCGGGCTGCGCCTCGTCCCGGATCGCCGCAAGATCGCGCTCTTCTTCGCCATGACCCTCGCCTACTGGGCCATGAACGGGTTTGGCCTCCAGCTGCTCGCGCTCGGCTTTGGGCTCGACCTCGACGTCGCGGCGGCTTTCACGATCCTGGGGCTGCTCGTCATCGGCGTGATGATTCCAGCTGGGCCGGGGATGCTCGGCACGTTTCAGGGCGCCATCATCCTCGGGACAGAGCTCTTTTTCCCGGGCGAGGCCTTCAAGAGCGCCGTGTTCGCCTATGCCTGGGTCGTCTGGGCAGCGCAGTTCGGCCAGCAGGTGCTCTTCGGGCTCTATTACGTGGTGCGTGGCCGCGTCTCGCTCTCACGCCTGTGGCAGCCAGCGCCCGAACCCGACGCCGAACCCAAATCGGAACCCGAGCCAACGGCGCCCGGCGGCGCGCTTTGAGCCCCAATTTCTAGTTCTCGATTCCCGAAATTACGCGCCGACCGAGCCATTGCCTGATTCGTCAGAGTCGTCTGACGGCGCTTCCAGCAGCCCCAGCGTGTGCGCGCTGTATTTGCGCAGCAGATCTTCGACCGCCTCCCGCAAAAATTCGCTCTGGGCGATGCGGGTCTTTTTGGAGAGGGCGCGCAGCTGTTCGGCGACGGTGACGGGCACCAGGACATGGGTCGCGACTTCGGGGCTCTCTCGCTCTGATGACATGGCGGTTCCTCTCGGGCGGACGACCGGTTGCTACAGGTGGCAACACGCGGCGCGCCCTCTTCGCGCGGCGCAAGGCCAAGTCAAAAAAATCGTCCGACCGCATACACACCGTGAGGCGATTTGTTGTGGCGGGCAGCCTGGCTGGGGGTTAGGGGCGCGCCTCTTTGATCGGCGCCTTCGGCGGTCGCCCCATGAGGAGATGACGGAGTGGAAAAGGATTTACCGAACCCAGAGCTTTTCAAGGTCGAGACGACGATCGACGTGCGTTGGAGCGACATGGACGTGCTGCGCCACGTCAACAACGCGCGCTACCTGACCTTCTGCGAGTCGGCGAACTTCGAGTGGTTCGCCAAGGTGGCGCCTGGTCAGGGCATCCTGGATGTCCCGGCCTACCCGGTCCTCGCGCGAGCCGAGTGCGACTTCCTGGCTTCCGTCACGTATCCGGCGTCGCTGAAGATCCTCACGCGCGCCATCCGCGTCGGGCGTTCGAGCATCTGTCTGGAGCACTTCATCCGGGACGCGGCAGGCACCAAGGACTTCAGCCTCGTGCACTTGACCCTCGTCTTCATCGATCGCGAGACCCACAAGGCGGTGTCCATCCCGGAGGACGTCCGCGCCAACATCCGCGAGCTCGATGGGTTGTGATGGGTGAGGGAAGAGAGCTCGGATCAGTCGAGACGCCCGTTCTCGAATGAAACGACGCGAAGCGACGGGGAAAGGGCGCGTGTCGAAGGTCTTTGATCGCTCTCGATGTCCTAGCTTGCTTGACTGGCGTCGCGGCGTGCCGCGACCGTCGTCAGCGTCAGGCCCGGATCACCCGCGGATCTGACCGTTCCCCGTCACCACGAATTTACGCGCCGTCAGCTCCTCCAGGCCCATTGGGCCAAAGGCGTGGAGCTTCGTGGTGCTGATGCCGATCTCGGCGCCCAGGCCCAGCTCGCCGCCGTCGTTGAAGCGCGTCGAGGCGTTCACCATCACGGCGGAGGCCACGACCTCTCGCGTGAAGCGCTCGATGGCTTGGCCGTCCTCGGCCACGATGGCCTCGGTGTGCAGGGAGCCGTGGCGCGCGATGTGGTCGAGCGCGCCGTCGAGCGAGTCGACCACTTGGATGGCCATGATCTTGTCGAGGAACTCACGGCCAAAGTCGTCGTCGCGGGCAGCCTTGGCCTGGACGCGGTGGGCGCACAGACAGACGAGCGCCTCGGGGCACGCCCTGAGCTCCACGCCCGCGCCGATGAGCGCGCGCGCCACGGGTGGCAGGAGGTGGAGTGCGGCGCGTTCGACGAGCAGGCACTCGGCCGCGTTGCACACACCCGGTCGCTGCGCCTTGGCGTTGACCGCGATCGCCATGGCCTTGTCGAGGTCGGCCGAGGCGTGGAGGAACACGTGGCAGACGCCTTTGAAGTGCTTGAGTACTGGCACGCGCGCGTTCTCGGCCACGAAGCGAATCAACCCCTCGCCGCCACGCGGGATGGCCAGATCGATGAGCTCGTCCTGTTGGAGAAGCGCCAGGAGCAGATCGCGATCGGGCGTGTCCAGGAGCTGGACCGCGTCGGTCGGCAGGCCCACGTCCGTGAGCCCGGCGTGGATGGCCTTGCCCAGCGCCAGGTTCGAGGCGAGCGCCTCTTTGCCACCGCGCAGGATCACGGCGTTGCCGCTCTTGAGACAGAGGGCCGCCGCGTCGGGCGTCACGTTGGGCCGCGCCTCGTAGATCATCAGGATCACGCCGAGCGGGATGCGCACCTGCCGCACGTTCAAACCGTTGGGTCGGGTGAGCGCGCGCGTCACCTCGCCCACAGGATCGGGTAGGGCTTCGACATCGGCCAGCGCCGACGCGATGGCCTCGACGCGACGCTCATCGAGCTTCAGGCGGTCGAGCATGGCGTCCGAGAGATGGGCGGCGCGCGCCTCGGCCAGGTCCTGCGCGTTGGCCGCGAGGATGTCGGCACACTGCGTGCGGACGCGCCGCGCGATGGCGCGCAGAGCCGCGTTCTTCTGCTCGGTCGAGGCAATGCCGAGCGTGCGTGCGGCGCTCCTGGCCTCGTGCGCGAGGGCTTGGGCCCGCGCCTTCATCGAATCATTCGCGTCCATCGTGGTGACTCCCTTCAGCTCGAAGGCCTCTGTCCGGATCGCTCCCAAGGCGCTCTTCGAGCGGAAACAAAAAAATCCAGATCAGGCCTCAGGCAGTTTCAACATCCCGAAATCAGGCAGGTTTTTCTCAGAAAACCGCCCCTGAGCCGGGCCCCAAAGGTCAGACCTGTTTGAGACGATCGGGATGGGGGACTTTTGCCCCCCAAAGGGGAGGAGTGGCCTCCCGGGAATGTCAGACCCCTGTGCTCTTCTGGATGATCAGCGTCGTTTTTCTGGCGGCGTTGGATGACCTGGCTTTCTGAGCCTGAGCTTGGAAGAGCCTGAGTCTGGGCCTGGAGAGTCCAGGCGAACAGGGGCCTTTAGGGTCGAGTTCTGTTTTTGTGTCGAATCGGGATTCGTGGCTCGTGGCTCCGGCAACCGTTCGGGCTTCAGAGAAAAAATGGACGAGGCCCCTGGCTACGAAGCGATCTCGGAGATCTTAGGGGGAACGGTCCCTCGTCCAAGGCAGTGCGGGGGGAGCAAGATACAAAGGGCGACTCTTGGGTCGCCCGTCGTGCGTGTGTCGGAAAGGTGTTCGAACGGGCATGCGTCGATTCAGAGTGACATCGGTAGAACTCGACCGCTCTGAGCGGGGGCTCGATTCAGGTCAGAGGCGTGTTTGGTTCACGCGGCTGCTCGACCAGGTCATCGCGGTGGATGGCCTCTTCGACGAAGCCCTCGCCGAGCAGCGCCTCGATCTCATCGCTGTGCTTGCCAGCGATCCGGCGCAGATCGTCGGCGTCGTGCGCTGCCAGGCCACGGGCGAAGACCTGCCCGTCGAGATTCGCGACATCGATGGGATCGCCTGCCTCGAACTGGCCTTCGACGGCGCGGACGCCAGAGGGCAGTAGGCTGCGCTTCGAGACGAGCACCGCGCGCCGGGCACCCTCGTCCACGCGGAGCAAGCCCTTGGGGCGTAGCGCATGCGCGAGCCAGCGCTTGCGCGCCGACAGGGGTTCCCGCCGCGCGCCGAAGTAGGTCCCCAGATCCTCGCCCGCGAGCAGGCGCAAGAGCACGCTCGGCGTCTTGCCATTGACGATGACGGTGGGCACGCCTGCCTCGGCAGCGCAGCGCGCGGCGTGGACCTTCGTGGCCATGCCACCCGTGCCAACGCCCGAGCGGGAGCCGCCCGCGAGCTTCTCGATGTCCGGCGTGACGGCCTCGACGAAGCCGATGCGCCGCGCGTTTGGGTCCTCACGCGGATCCGCGGTGAACAGGCCCTCCACGTCCGAGGCGATCACGAGCAGGTCAGCGCCGATGAGTCCGGACACGAGGCCAGCCAGATTGTCGTTGTCTCCCAGCTTGATCTCGTCCACCGAGACAGTGTCGTTCTCGTTCACGATGGGGATGGCCCTGTGCTCGAACAGGCACTCGAAGGCGCGCCGCGCGTTCAGGTAGCGCGCGCGGTTCGAAAAATCGCCGTGAGTGAGGAGAATCTGGGCCACGCAGAAGCCAGCCGCGGCGAACGCGTTCTCGTAGCGGTGCATCAGCAGGCCCTGCCCAACGGCGGCCGCGGCCTGCTTGGCCTGGAGCGTCTTGGGGCGACCAGACAAGCCCAATCGTTCGACGCCGAGGGCCACGGCTCCCGAGCTCACCAGCGTCAGCTCTCTCGACTGAGCGAGCTCGGCCAGATCGGCCGTGAGGCGGGCAAAGTGGATGGCGTCGAAGCGACCGCGCTCGGTGAGGACGCCGGTGCCGAACTTCACGACGATGCGGCGAACATTGGAGAAATCGCGTTGGGGCATGTGTTCGAGATGAGAGGTCGGTCGAGCGCCATCGAGCCGTCGAATCGACGGATTGAGGTGGCGCCCAAAAAAGCGCGCGGCAACGTCCAAAGGCGCGGGCTTTGTCAAGGGGATTGATTTCAAGAGCGAAAACGCCCCGCCCAAACATTCGGGCGAGGCGTTTCGTCTGCTGCCTTGCGAGGTCTTCACGTCAGGTGGTCAGAGCGATGATCGATCAGAGAGGCAGGACCTTGCTCGCGGCGAACAGGGCGACCATCAGGCCGCACTTCTCGAGGCTGAGCTCGGCGCCGTCGGATGCGCCCGCACCGAGACTCACCTGGCTGAAGGTGCCGCTCGTCGTGTCGAGCTTGGCGCTCAAGAACGGCCCCACGTAGTCAGCGATACCACCGTCCATCTTGAGGCGGTGGAGCTGGCCATCGAGGCAGGCCTCCAATTCGATGGCATCGCCAACGCGGTGGAAGTGGAAGCGATCGCCCTTGCCCTCTTCGAAGCCCTCGCGATCGAGCCAGATGCGCGGCTTGTCCTGGTAGGGCGCGCCTGCCGATGGGCAGAACGTCTGGCAGTTGCCGCACTCGTTGCAGCTGTCGGCCAGGTTGAACGTCTGGATGGCCTGAGCGATGTAGAGTTCGGTCGCGTCGATCTGAATGAGCCCACCATCTTTGACCTGATAGCGCGGCAGATTGAGTGCGAGCGGCCCCACGCGGTAGGCCTGGTTGGCGCGGTTGGGACACACGGTCACGCAGATGTTGCAGAGCTTGTCGCATTCGAGGCAGCGGCTCGCCTCGGCTTGCGCGGCCTCTGCGGACAGGCAGCCGTGGACCAGATCGAAACCTGTGCGCTTGTCGGCTGCGAGCGTGGGGATGGGTGCGGCATTGGTGCGGATGGCCTTTTTGGCCAGGTTGGCCGCGCTGGACACGTTCTTCTCTGTCGAGGCGCACGTGGAGATCGAGATTCCCACGCGTTTGGCAAAGGCCTCGGCAAAGGCGCGTCCGTCCGCGATGGCTTGGACGACCGAGGAGGGGCCGTGGACCGCATCGCCACCCGCGAACACGTCCGGCTCTCCGGTCTGAGCTTCGGCATTCACGACAATCGCGCCGCGCGCGCTCGCAATCTTCGTCCCAGCCGCAAAGTCGAGCACCGGCGCCTGGCTGATGGCCGGGATGATGGCCGTGCAGGGCAGCTCGACTATCTCGGAGGTGGCCTCGGGGCTCGCGCGGCCACTCGAATCCTTGGCGCCGAGCTTCATGACCTGACAGACGAGCGCCACTGCCTTGCCGCCCTC
>JAISIF010000042.1 GCA_031262165.1 Myxococcales bacterium
GTCGTCCTGCCCTCGAACACGCCAGAAGAGATCCGAACCTTGTCGAGCTCGCGGCGCGTCGTGGTCCCCAACGCGCCGGGCCGCCTGCGGACGAGGTCGGCCTCGAATGCCTCGACCGAGAGCTCCAACCCAGCGGGGCAGCCATCGATGAGCACGCCGACGCACGGGCCATGGGATTCGCCAAAGATCGAGACGCGGAACAGGCGGCCGAGGGTGTTCATGCTCACGGCTCTTGGATGGCCTCGAACTCTTGCGAAGACAGCTCGGAGGTCGCTTCATCGGCCAATGTGATGCTGACGCTGTCTGGATCGAAGAGCTCGGGCTCAGCGCCGTCGTGAACGAGGCGCGTCTCCACGATCCTGTCCTCAGCGACGCTGCCCTCGGGAGCCTTGTCAGTGTCAGCCTCAGAGGCGAGGCGCGTCTCCACGATGGGCGCCTGCTGCTCCTGGCGCGGGCCTTCTTCTGTGACCCGCGCATCGAGGAGGTCACTTCCCTCCTCTGCGCTCGACAGCTCAGGAGCGGGCGGCGGCATCGGCTGGGTGTTTGGCACTGGCTGGGGTTCGGATTCAGGCACTGGTTCGGATTCGGATTCGGATTCGGGTGCGGGGGGCGGTGGTGGCGGCCGAGGCAGCGCGCCCCGGGCATCGAGGTCGATCGCCGTGTAGCTGCCGTATTCGGCAGTCGTCAGGAAGGCGATCACGAGCGCGCTCGCGACGGCTGAAATCAGGATGAGGCCAGCCACCACCAGCACGGCAGCGCGCATCGACTCGGGCAGCGCATGCAGGGCCGCGCCAGCCCCACTCATCGCGCCGAGAACGATCGACTGCAGAACACTGAAGACGACGAGGATGCCGACGAAGCTGCCAGCCCGCGCCCAGAGCAGGCGCAGCGCGCCCACCACGGCGTCGATGGGCCCTTGGTTGGCGGCCACGGCGCGGACGAGCGTTGCCCGGAAGAGCAGATCGATGCCCTTGCCCACGAAGAGGGCGAGCACGAGGGCGAGCGCGACGAGCAGGGCCACTGCCACAGGGGAAAGGCTCTGTGCCTGGATTGCCTCGATGAACAGGAGTCCCGACGAGCCCAGCAGCGTGGCGTTGAAGAGGCCACCCGTGAGGAAGATGGGGACGAAGAGCAGGCCAACCAGGACGACTCGCAGGAAGTTCGCGCTGCCCAGCGCTAGGACGGGCTGTTTCGCGTTCGCGGCAGAATCGTCTGGCGCGCTCATCAGCCGATTCGAGAAGCGCCCGACGAGCGCCCCCATCCACAGCGCCCGCAGCGCGAGGACGATGAGCACGCTGGTGAGCCCAGCGGCGACCAATGGGATGAGCCAGTCGGTGACGTCCGCAAGTTCGGGCGTGTTGGCGTCGAGCCTGATGTCCAGCAGGGGCGTCACGGCGCGCAGGAACTCGTAGAGCGCCTGCCGAAAGAAGAGCATCAGCAGGGCGAGCTGGAGGCCCGCGGAGAGGAGCGCCGACGCCGCCTCGGTGAGGATGCCCAGGGCCACGACCCCTGGAGAGGACCAGGCCAGACCAAAGCCATGCTTCAGGGCTTTGCCGAGGGGCAGTTTCGTCTGTTCGGCCAAGGGGGAACTCCGTCACATCGAGAGGGCTGAGTCAGAGGGGGAAAATGAGGCGCGCCTCTCTAGCCCAAACCGCGTCGCACGAAAGGGGTTTTCTCCAGAGCCCGCCCGCCATTTCCCAGGGCAATCGAATTCTGGATTTGTTTGACACGCCCACTGGCTCCGGCCCTCCGGGTCACCTCTCTCTGAGAGAGAAGTTTTGGATGGCGTCCCCTTCATCGAGGGGGATGTCTGCCAAGCCGACAGGGGGAGTGGCGATGCGAATCGACAGAACTCGATGGCCTGCGGGGGAGATGTGGGGCGAAATTTTCTTCGTGTCCCTCAGAGACAATCCGTAGGGGCGATTATCAATCGTCCGTGCGCAACGACCCTCGACGATCGACTCACCTTCGACGACGGGCGATTGATAATCGCCCCTACGCATCCATCGTCCGTGACATCCGAAGACCGAGAACTCGATTGCCCGCTCGCCCTTCCCTCTCTCCCCTCCCCTCCCACCCCTTCGCGTGGCCCTCTCCCTCTTGCGGAAGCGGGCTGGAGAGAGCGTGGAAGGCATTCACACCGGCACGCCGAAGTCGCGCAGCGCCTGGTTCAGGCTCGTCTTCTGGTCGGTCGAGGCCTTGCGCTCGCCGATGATCAGCGCGCACGGCAGGCCGTAGGTGCCCGCCGGGAACTTCTTGTCGCGCACGCCAGGGATCACGACGGCGCGCGCCGGGACGCGGCCCTTGTGGATGACCTCGGTCGGGCCCGTCACGTCGATGATGGGCGTCGAGGCCGTGAGCACCGTGTTGGCGCCGAGTACAGCCTCGGCCTCGACCAAGACACCCTCGACCACGATGCAGCGGCTACCGATGAAGCAGCCGTCCTCGATGATGACGGGCGAGGCGCCCGGCGGTTCGAGCACACCGCCCAAGCCCACGCCGCCCGAGAGGTGGACGTTCTTGCCCACCTGCGCGCAGCTGCCCACCGTGGCCCACGTGTCGACCATCGTTCCACTGCCCACGCGCGCGCCGATGTTGACGTAGCCGGGCATCACGATGGCGCCTGGCTCGACGTGCGCGCCGTAGCGGATGGCGCCAGGCGGCACGAGGCGCACACCCGCCGCTTCGAGATCCTTCTTGAGCGGGATCTTGTCATGGAAAGCGAGCGGCCCAGCCTCGCTGAACGCCATCCCACTCAGCGCGAAGTAGAGCAGGATGGCCTGCTTGAGCCAGGCGTGCGTGATCCATGCACCATCGAGCTTCTCGGCGACGCGCAGATGCCCCTGGTCCAAAGCGGCGATGGTCTCGAAGACGGCGGCTTTGACCTCGGGCTCGGCGAGGCGAGTGCGATCGTCGAAGGCGGCTTCGATGAGAGGGCGGGCAACTGTCGTGGGCATCGTCATCGTGTGATTCTCCTGTGAAGTGGTGATTCATTCGAAATGCGCGCACAATTTTTAGGAATACAAAAAAGATTGACCGGAGAAGCGCTGGCCTTGGGGAATCCAGGGCGGTCGAATTCTATTTTTTTGATCTCGAATCGGGATGTGTAGGGGCGTTGCGGGCAACGCCCGTCGTGTTTCTGTCGAATGACGACCGCAGGGCGCTCTTCGCAACGCCTCTACGAAGACACGCCTCGATCTTGGTCGAAAAATAGAAATCGATTGCCCTGTTGGGGAATCGAGCTTTTTGTCTTTGTGACGACGACTGACCAAGATGGATTGCTTCGTCACTTCGTCCCTCGCAATGACGATATGTTTATCGAGAAACTATCGATCCGTCATCGAGTGCGAAGCGAAGCAATCCAGGGTGATTGATTCTGTCGATTGTCGATTGTCGCTCGATGGTTTCCTGGATTGCTTCGGCGATTTGCGCCTCGCAATTGACGATACGATTGCTGAAGTTGACGTCGATGGCGGTGAACCTGGGACTCGATTCAATCCACCGTGATCGATTTGCTCACGTTCTTGGGCACGTCCGGGTGAACACCGTGGTTCTTGAAGCCGATGCGATCGAGGTATTCCGATTTGAGCACGCTCATGCGCAGCGCCAGGCGCTGGAGCACCACCGTGGCAGAGAACACGGCCATCAGCGTGTCACCCGTCCTGGGCAGCACGAGGTAGCCCCAGCGGTAGGCCGGGTTGTCGGCTGGCGCCTTCTCTGCCGCCGCGCGCAGTGCTGGGTTCTCCTCGGCGATCACGAACGTGCTCGCGCCGCGGATCTTGTGCGTGTTGATCTGCGAGACGGTCAACGCCACGTCGCGATCGTCTGGGCCAGTGATGAAGAGCAGCGGGTAGTCGGCGTAGAGCGCACCAAAGAGTCGGTCGCGGTCGAACGCCTTGCCGAACAGCGCCTCTTCCTCTGGCGTCAGCGCGAAAGGCCTGGTCGAGGAGAACACCATGTCGGTCGCGGCCTGGACGAGCCGCCGCGCTGCCTGTGCGTCGAACGGCGTTGGTTCGCTCTCCGACGACGACGCTGATGAGGAGGGCGAGGGCGGCATCGAGAGCACGGACGAGCGGCTGGCGAGCGCGAGCAGCTCGTCGATCTGGTGCCCGAGCGCGCGCAAGAGCGCGTTGACCTCGCGCGCGCCAAACACCGTGTTGACGCCGAGCAGCGTGTTCGGCCCGTGTTTGAACTCAGAGCCCTCGAAGCCTTCGGAGTGGTTGAGCACGACCTCGCGGATCTTGAGCGCGCCCTCCTTGGCCACGGCCGTGATGCGCGTGGCGAGCAGGTGCAGGCTCGGCACGAGGTAGAGTTCCTGGGCGGCTTGCTCGACCTCTATGCGCGTCGCGTCGATCGAGGCGCGGATGAGCTCGGGCAGGGCCGAGAGCTTCTCGAAGCGGATGGCGAGGGCGCGGCCGTCGATGCCGAAGCTGGGATCAGCGGCGCGGCGGCGCGCCAATTCGAGTGCCAGGCAATAGAAGAGCGCCACCTGGTTGATGAAGCTCTTGGTGGCTGGCACCGCGATCTCTGGGCCGCACTGGAGCGGGATGACGAGCGCGCACTTCTCCTGGCCGAGCGTGGAGCTGACGTTGTTGACGATGCCCACGCGCTCGATGGCTTTGCCCGAGGCGATGACGTCGTTCATCACGTCGATGAGGTCCTTGGTCTCGCCGCTCTGGCTCACGGCCACGAACACGTCGCCGTCGCGCAGGTTCATGCCGTATTGGCCGCGAAAATCGCCGGGGAGCAGCGGGATGAGCTCGGCGTGCGCCAGCTCGTTGAAGAAGAATGCCGCTGCCTTGGCCGCATGGAACGACGAGCCGCAGCAGGTGACGAAGATGCGGCCGCCGCGCGCCAGGCCCTGCTCGCACAGGGTCAGGAAGCGATCGGTGACGCTCGCAAAGTGCGTCAGCTCGGCGTGCTCGAACAGGAAGTCGATGAGGCGTATGGCTGCGCGCGCCTCGGGCGTCTTGGCAAACGGCACGAGGTCCATCAGGAACCCGGCCTCGCTCGAGACGAGCGCGCCAGCGAGCTTCTCGGCAGGCACGTCGAGCAGCTCAGCGCGCAGTTGGCACGGAATGGCGTCGGAGATCTTGGCGAAGGGCGGTGAGACGATGAGCGCGAGAAACGCCGCCTCGATGTCCGCGTCGGAGAATTGCTCGCGCAGGCTTTCGAGGCGCGGCCAGAGCTCGCGGATGTCGCTGTCGCACCCGCCGAGGAAGAGCTTGAGGCGGCGTGCGCTGTCCGATCCGCCCAGAAAGCGCTCGACCACGCCGCGCACAGTGGCCTCCTGCGCCGAGATCTCCTGCGCCATGAATGTCTCGAATGGCGGCATCAGCGCTGTCTCGTCCGTCTGGAGGCGACTGCGGATCGGGTCGCGCGCGATGGGCATGGGCTCGGCGAGCGGCCGCATCCCCTCGCGCAGGCGGAACAGGCGGTGGCCATCCGCGCCGAACTCCACGAACTCGCCCTCGGAGAGCGGCACGAGCTGACGCGTGAGCTTGAGGACCGAGGAGAGATCCGAGGAGGCGATGCCGAAAGCGCCGCCCACGTCATCCTGGCCAAAGCCGAAGTAGAGGCTGCTGCCGAGCTTCATCGCGAAGACGGTCCGACTGATGGGATCCACGATGACGGCCGCGAACGAACCCTCGATCTTTCGGATGGCAGCGGCGATGGCCGCGCGCATGGCGCCGCGCCGGGCATCGCTGTCGAGGCGTTTCATTGGATCGATCGCGTCCAAGGCGAGCGCAAAGGCGTGCTCGATGGTGTGGACGACCATCTCGCCGTCGTTGTCCGAACGGATGTCGTGGCCCTCTTCGAGGAGCCAGGCCTTGAGCGCGTCGCAGTTCGTCACGTTGCCGTTGTGCGCGCCATAGATGTGGCATTTGCACGCGACCTCGTGCGGCTGGGAGTTCGCCTCATCCACGGCGCCAAACGTGGCCCAGCGCACCTGGCCACAGAAGATCTGACCGCCCTGCTCCGTGACGCCGAGCTTGTGGACCATCCGCGAGGGCGCGCCCACGCCCTTGGCGAGCCAGACCGACTCCCCTTCGCCTTGGAGCGCGGCACCTGTCGAGTCATAGCCCCTGTATTCGAGCATCTTGAGCAGGTCAGCGGCGATGAGGCCGAGGTCGTCTCGGCAGCGTTCGAAGATGAGTCCGATGGCTCCGCACATGTTTTGGAGGCTCCGTGGAGAAGAGAAGAGGCAATCGATGAAGAGTGGCTGAAGTGAAGGAAGAGGAGAAGCCAGGGCACCGCGCCGGATCAGCCATCGACCATCGACCGGAAATTCATGGCAACGCAGACAGAGACAGAGACAGAGACAGAGCGGCGGCCCCAAGCGTGGCGCGCTCTTGCACACCCATACGCCCTGTCAAAAAGCCGAACCTGGAACTTGGGAGACGTCGGGCAAGCAGGTTCCCAGTAAGGACTTATTCCTCAATTAGGACCGAGCACCGCTTAATTCGAGTTCGAATCTTTCGGAGCCATGCTTTGATTTTCGACCACATTGGTTCTATTGGATTTACAGTGTTTTCAAAAACAATTGAAGCTATTCATCGAAGGTTTTGTAGGGGCGCAGCGTGCTGCGCCCGTCCAGCAAATAAAATGAACAATCTCATTCTTTCTCGAAAATGCTGTAAATTGCGAAGAGAAGCGAAACACCGCTGAAAGGCGGCATAATTTCACAGCGAAGCTGCGAATGACTGATTCCCGCGAAGCAGGATGCGAAAATTTTATTATTTCATTTCGGATTCAATGTTTTTTTGGGCGTCATGAATGATGCCCCTACAAATCCCGTCAACAAATACCACGATTTTAATTGAGGGAATTCTTTGGATCCTTTCTTTTCTCTCACGAGTCCACGAGCCAATGAGATGTATTTATCGAAAACCTGTGCGCGAAATAAAAAGGCAACCCCGAAAGGCTGCCTTTTTATTTTGAACCAAACTCAATCAATCATCGAAATGAATCCCAATCGATTCATTTCATTCTCATTCATCTTTACTTCCCATAATACGCCTTCAGATACAGATCTTTGATCTCGCTGATGAGCGGGTAGCGCGGGTTGGCGTTGGTACACTGGTCGTCGAACGCCTGCTCCGCGATCTCGTCGAGCTTCTCCAAAAAGTCCTTCTCGGCGATGCCGTATTCCTGGATCGTCCGAGGCAGCTCCAGCGTGGCCTTGAGCGCCTCGACCGCGCTGATGAGCGCCTCGACCTTGGCCGAGTCGTCCATGCCGGGCGTGGTCAGCTGGAGGTAGTCGGCCAGCATCCCGTAGCGCTCCTTGGCCTCGGGGCACTTGTATTGAGAGAACGTGCCCTGCTTGGTCGGCTTGCTCGTGCCGTTGAAGCGGATGACGTGGCCTATGAGCAGCGCGTTGGCCAGGCCGTGCGGGATGTGGAACGCGGCGCCCAGCTTGTGCGCCATCGAGTGGCACAGGCCGAGGAACGCATTGGCAAAGGCCATCCCGGCGATGGTCGAGGCGTGGTGCATCTTCTCGCGTGCCCGTTGGTCGCCCGGATTCCGATAGCTCTCCGGCAGGTATTTGAAGACGAGGCGAGCGGCCTCGATGGCCTGGGCGTTCGTGAACTCGCTGGCCATGATCGACACGCGCGCTTCGAGCGAGTGAACGAGCACATCGATACCGCTGTAGGCCGTCAGCTTCTTGGGCAGGTTCATGACGAGCTCGGTATCGACGATGGCCATGTTCGGCGTCAGCTCGTAGTCGGCGAGCGGGTATTTCTGGCCCGTCTTCTCGTCGGTGATGACCGCGAACGGTGTCACCTCGCTGCCCGTGCCCGAGGTGGTCGGGATGGCGATGAGCGACGCCTTCTGGCCAAGCTTCGGGAATTTGTAGACGCGCTTGCGGATGTCCATGAAGCGCATCGCGATGTCCTCGAACTGGACCTCGGGGTGCTCGTAGAGCAGCCACATGATCTTGGCCGCGTCCATGGGCGAGCCGCCGCCGATGGCGATGATCGTGTCGGGGTTGAACGCCTGCATCCGCTCCAGGCCCTTGTAGGCCGTGCCGAGCGTGGGGTCGGGCTCCACGTCGCAGAAGACCTCCATGCGGAACTGCATCTCTTCGAGGCGGTCGATCAGGTCGTTGAGCATCCCCGAGTTGTAGAGGAAGCGGTCGGTGACGATGAACGCGCGCTTGCGGCCGTCGTCGGCCAGGTCGCGGATCGCCTCGTTCAGGCAGCCGTATTTGAAGTAGATCTTCGACGGCACCTGGAACCACAGCATGTTCTCGCGGCGCTCGGCGATGGTCTTGATGTTGAGCAGGTGTTCGGGGGTCACGTTCTGGCTCACGGAGTTGCCTCCCCAGGACCCGCACCCCAGCGTGAGCGAAGGGTCGAGCTTGAAGTTGTAGAGGTCACCGATCGCGCCCTGGCTGGAGGGCATGTTGATGAGCGTGCGGCACGTCTTCGTATTCACGCCAAATTCGCTAATGCGGTCGGTGTTCGCCGGGTGCGTGTAGAGCACGCTCGTGTGCCCCAAGCCCCCGTAGTCGATCAGCTCCTGGGCGCGGTGCAGAGCCGATTCGAAGTCGGGCACGCGATACATGGCGAGCACGGGCGAGAGCTTCTCGACGCTAAAGGGGTAGGCCTCGCCCACGCCGTCGGTCTCGCCGATGAGGATCTTGGCCGTCTTGGGCACGTCGATCCCTGAGAGCTTCGCGATGTCATAGGCGGTCTGGCCAACGATCTTCGGATTGAGCTTGCCGTCGATGACGATGGTCGCGGCGACCTTCGCGGCCTCCTCTGCGTCGAGGATGTAGGCGCCGCGTTTGAGGAACTCGGCCTTGACCGCATCGTAGATGGCGTCGACCACGACGATCGACTGCTCCGAGGCGCAGATCATCCCGTTGTCGAAGGTCTTGGACTGGAGCACCGAACTGACGGCCATCTGGATGTCACACGTCTCGTCCATGACTGCCGGGGTATTTCCCGAGCCCACGCCGAGCGCTGGGACGCCGCTCGAATACGCCGCCTTGACCATGCCGGGCCCGCCGGTCGCGAGGATGAGGCTGACGTCGGGGTGGCTCATGAGGTGCTGGCTGCGCGAGACGGTCGGTTCGCTGATCCAGCTGATGATGTCCTCGGGCGCGCCTGCCCTGACCGCCGCGTCGAGGATGATCTTCGCGGCTGCGGCAGTGCTCTTCTTGGCGCGCGGGTGCGGGCTGAAGATCATGCCGTTGCGCGTCTTGAGCGCGATCAGCGACTTGAAGATGGCCGTCGATGTCGGGTTCGTCGTCGGCACGATGCCCGCGATGACGCCCAGCGGCTCTGCGATCTTGACGATGCCAAAGGATGGGTCCCGCTCGATCTCACCGCACGTCTTGAGGCTCTTGTATTTGTTGTAGACCTCCTCGGAGGCGAAGTGGTTCTTGATGACCTTGTCCTCGACGACGCCCATGCCCGTCTCTTCGACCGCCATCTTGGCGAGCGGGATGCGTGCCTCGTTGGCAGCAATGGCGGCAGCGCGGAAGATGTCATCCACCTGTTTCTGAGAGTAGGTCGCGTAGAGCTGCTGGGCGGCCTGGACGCGGGCGATGATGGCATCGAGCTCGGCGCGCTCTCGTTCGTCATTCGACATTGAAGCCATTCCTTCTGCCTTCGACTGCTCCATGATTCCGACTCCTTCGGTCATTCGGGTTGCGTGTTGTGTGCGAGCCCCCGCACAGGTGGCGTGACCAGGGCCTGTCTTCAGATTCGGGGCGACGAAGCGAAACGGGCCGCGTCGTTTCACGGGCAAACGCGACGACGAGGGCAGTCGAAGACAGGTCCAGAGCAAGCCGCTTAGCTTGGAGCACCCCGTGCGCTTCGGCAAGCCACCTTTTCCTCGTGGAGCGGCTGCGCGACAGGCCAGCCTGAGTTCGTCCGGGCGCACGGCAACCAGCGGATGACAGTGCAAGGCGCAGTGCATGATCGGGCCTGCGATTCGCTCCGCGGCAATGGCCTTCAGAACTTCCCCAGCTTCCGTCGGATCGGTCGGCGCCGCGAAATGGGTGGGTTTTGATGGCTTATGGGCATCTCGAAGTGTCGTCGTCGAGTCGGCCACCAGGGCCTCGACGTTCACCGCGTATCTGAAGACGCTCTGTCTGAATGATGACGCGCGTGCGCTTCGCTGCCTCAAGGCCACGTTTGGACATGTCGCGAAGATGACCCTGATC
>JAISIF010000201.1 GCA_031262165.1 Myxococcales bacterium
GTCGTCAATGCAGTCCGCCATCTCGCGCAAACCCCAAATCCCTCAAGCCAAGCGCTCTCTGGGAAGGCTTCAAAACGTACCCGGACGCCTCAGGACGTCACGCCGCACAGCCCCTGGGAGACGGCTGCGGCCTCACCTTGGAGTGTCTTGAGCGATCGGCTGTGACCAAGGAGCGAGTCCCGGCTTTGGATAAGGTGTGACAGCTTCCCCCGCTCCTGCTCGATCAGCTTGCGCTCAGCGGCCATGACTTTGTCGATCCACGACTGGAAGCGCGCCACTTCATCAGTCAGACAGTGGCCCAGCGCATCTCGCATCGCTCTCTGGACGTCGGGGCCAACTGTTGCGAGCTGGTTCTCGAGCTGTGTTTTGGCATCACCGATCGTCTTCTCAATCTGTGTCACGCAGTCGCTCTTGAGGCTGTCGAGCGTCATGAAAAATCCGGAGAGCGCACCAAGCCCTGCCCCAATGAGGGTTCCAACGCCCGGAAAGAGCAGCGTTCCGACGAGGGCTCCAGCAGCAGCGCCACCAACTCCAAGAGCGATCTGCCCACCTTCGAAGTTCCCGACGGCGCCGTCGAGGCCCGTGCGCAGATTCATGACGTGCGCTGTCGCGCTGCTGTCGTCGTCCACGCTGGGCAAGTGCACCCCCCTGCCACTCGCCGCCATTCGCTGGACGATTCGGTAGCGCTTGCGAAGCTCTTTGAAAAGCGGGGACTCGAGTTGTTTGATCGAATCGCTAGAGCGTTTTTGGACAGCCCAAGAGACCCGCGACATCACATTCGCCATCGCCCGCTCTCCCTCATTGCCCAGCCTGGCGATGGTCGCTTTCACTCCGTCCTTGCTCTCACAGGCGCGGATCTGTCGGATCCACTCCCTCTTGAGTTGGTCCACTCCCTCCCGCATGACCTCGAGCGCGTGCTGCTTGATGTCGTCAGCATGCTCTTGGAGCTTGCCTTCGATCTTGGCGAGTTGCTGCGCCTGAAACTCTCTCGGGTTTGGGAGGCGCTGCCGTTCGAGCTCGTCGATTCGCTGCCTGTAGCTCTGCTCTGCCTGCTTTTCTGCCTTGCCGATGCGCCTCACGCAGTCGCCAATCGCCGTCGCCGCTCGCGCTGATAAGACGATGGCGCGCTCCGACTGCAGCAGGCCGAAGAGTTTGGTGACCTCGGCGGAAAATCTGTGACCAAACCCATCGGGGGACGTGTCGCCTTGGAGCGCGGGCTCGGCCGCGACAGCGATCGAGAAGATCTCTTTGGGCGGACGCCCGACCTCTTTGGCGAATCGTTTGACGCCGAAACGTCGGGCTTCCTCGGCTTGCTCGATCGAGTCAGGACCGATGCTGCTCTCGATCACCCTGTCGAGCTGCGACAAAACGAGAAGGATGTGAGGGATGATCGGACGCACTTTCTGGAGGAACTCACTCGTCGACTGACTCACCACCTGGCCAAGGCTCGAGACCAGGATGCACCCATCGGCGTCCCGACGAATCAGGTCCCACACGCGCTCGCGATTGGGTGCGTTGTCCGTGTTCACGCCAGGCGTGTCGATGATCGTGATCCCGTTTGGAAGGTGGACAGCCGGAAAGCCAATGTGGAGCTCTTTGACCTCCGGCCCTCGCTTGTCCATGTCCGTCAGGTCATGAATCTCCTTGCAGAAGCGAGACAGAAGCCGTGCCTCGATCTCAGCAGCGTGGAGAAGAAGAAGCTCGAGCCGACGGAGATCCTCTGCCCGGCGGGCTTCCATTACGAGCGCGTGCGCTTTTGGGCATTCACGCTGTGCCGTCGCGTGCCGCTCCTCGGCAGTGCGAGCCAGCTCGTTCGCGCTGGTGAGTCGCTCACGTGTGCGTCTGAGCTGTGCGCCGTGGGCAGTCTCCTCGTGCTCGATGGCCTCCAGGCCTGCGGACGCCTCAGAGGCCTCCACGAGAAGCTCTGCCGCGCGATGCTCTTGGCGATCTGTCTGGAACGCCTGGAGTCGGTCGCGCGCGAAGCAGACGAACAGCAGGCGCAACGCGAACACCCAGAACTGCCACCAAGGCGCTGGATGAAAGAAGAACGGGGCCGTGTCGAGGCGGTCCTTGGCAGCCTGAAGCGCTTGCTTGGCCGCGGGCAGCCGTTGGCCATCGATCGATGCGGGGAGCTGAAACGCATGTGACTTGGCGTATTCAGCCAGTCGCGATGTCGCTGCCTGAAGGTGCGCTTTAGCTTGCGCGACCTGCGTCTGAACTGCCGACAGCTTCTGTTCGTCTTGGGTGAGGGCCAGACTCACCGCCGCGAGCTCGTTGGCAATCTGCTGTCGTTCTAGATCCACCTGAGCGAGGCGAGCCTCGGCGTTGCGAGCGGCATCCTCTGCGGCAGCGCGGCGCCGTGATGCCTCGCCAAGGTTTGCCTTTGCCTCAGCCAGGAGCGGAGCAATGTCGCACCCAGAAGGGAGCGGCGCGGGCAGCGGAATCCCAAGCACTTTGCAGAGAGTCTCGATTTCGGCCGCGACTCGAGCGCGCTCGGGCGCCTCCGCACCTTTGCTGTCCTGAAACGCCTCTGTCCGGCCATCTCGCAGGCTCGCGCGATACGTCGGCCTCGGTGCCCTGTGAATGAAAGTGACAACCCCCGTGTACTCGCGAACTGCGGTTCCCAGCACGCGGACGCCGAGGATGGCGTTCAAGAAGGTGCTCTTTCCGGCCTTCTTCTCGCCGACGACGACCACGGAGAGCTCCTTCTTGTCGAGGCGACGCCGAACGTCGGCCACCGTGTCCGTGATCGTCTCAGCGATGTCTTGCCCGAGGACGTGATGGTGCATCCGCGCGAGCTCCTCGAGGGCGAGCGCCGCCTGAACGACCCGATCGCGCAATCTCGAATCCGCTGGAGGAAGGTTCCGCGCGGTTGAGAGGGCAGGTGTCGCCATGCTCAGGTCTCTTCCACGAGTGCATCGACCTCGTTGCGGAGCGCCACCAAGCGTTTGGACACGGTGACGAACGTCTTCCGTGCATCGGCGAGCCGCTGCTTTTCGAGCTTCATCTGTGCCTCGCCCTCCTGCTTCTGCTTGAGGACGGCCTGCACCTGACCGGCGATCTCGTCGATGGCAATGCGCAGGGAAACGGCGAGGCTGCTGTGGAGCTTCTCGAACGCCTCGTTGATCTGCGATGTGATGCGGGCCTTTGTCTCCGGAACGTTCTTGCGCAGCTCAGCGATCAGTTTCTTCGAAACCTTGTCGCGCAGCTTGTCTCTGGCGCTCGCGCCTCCCATGAGCGTCCGCACGAGGCCAACAGAAATGAGCACGGGAAGCACGACAGGGAGTCCGACGCCGGTCACGAGCAAGCCCACCCCCACGAGGATGTTCACCGCCAGGCCCTTTGCCATGCCCTTGACGCCCATGGCAGCGCCCTCCAAGGCTGAACCTGGACCGGCAAGGAGGAGGCCACCGACCGCTGAGAAGAGCCGATTCGTGATCGATATGTCGTCCTGCTCGCTATCGCCCGTGGTGATCGACGTCACGAATGCCTGCCGCAGATTCTTCAGCTTGGCCTCGAAGTCCTCTGTCTGTCTTTCGATCGCGTCCTCGAGATCCTGCGTGTGCGACTTGAAGATGCTGGCGAGTTCCTCCTCCTGCCACTTCTTGCAACGCTCCGCGAACCAGTCTTGGAGGTGTTGCGCGACCTTCTCTTCGGTTGCCCCTTTTTTGAAGAGTGTCTCCCACTTTCCGATCTCGAACGACCCGAGCTCCTGAGGAATCCTCAATTCAATGTCGTTCACGAATTGCTCATAAGACGATGTTGCCTCGCGAATCAGGTTGTCGCGACGCCGCTCGACAGACCGAAGGAGCCGATCGCGCTGGTTTTCGATCTCCACGAGTTTCGGGCGCTGCTCCTCATAGGCTTTCGTCAGCTGTTCGAGCGGCTGCAGGAGGAGGCTCTCCGAGTAAGGGATGAGCTCCGTGACAGCCTCTCGGAGCGCCGCTTCAGCCATCTGCAGAGGGGTCAACAGCTTCACGCGCCCGCGCTCAGTGGCGAGGAAGCGCTCGAGTGCCGCTTCGAAGCGCATCAGCCCCGAACGATCGAGCTTGGCGTCATCGCCGTGCTTTTTGCCGAGGAGCGCGTCGCGCGCGGAGACGTAGAAGATACGAGCATTCGAACCGGCGCGAGATTCGAGACGCTGCTTCGAGAGTTTTTTGATGTCGGCGATGTCGTCGTGAGAATCGACGATCTCATCGAAGTGGTTCCAGACGAAGAACACGTTCCGGAGATTTCGACCACCGAGGTCAACGTCGACGAACCTCTGCTCGCTCTGCGAGAACTGCTGCCTGCACGAGAGCACCAGGACCAGCGCGTCTGCCTTTGACAAGAAGTCGAGGGCGACCGTGGTTCGCGTCTTGTGCTCGTTGAGTCCGGGCGAATCCACGAGAATGACATTATTCTTACAGAGCGGCAGCGGGTAGTGGAGCTCCATCTTCGAGTAGGGGCTTTTGCTGACCTGGCTGCTGGCGTCATCGTCATCCGAGGCGTCTTGGTCGATGGTCACGTAATCGCGGAGCTTGTCAACGTTGACCGCGATTGACCCCTTGTCCGTGTCATTGAAGTGCAGCACCGCGCGTGGCTGCTCCGCATAGCGGACTTCGGTGATGATCGCGGTACATGGAGCGACCCGAGCGGGAAGCACGTCCTTGCCGAGGAGTGCGTTTATCAGCGTGGATTTCCCACGCTTGAACTCGCCCACGACCATCAGGCGAAACGCGTCCTCTCGGAGAGTCTCTTGGGAGATGGTCAGCTGCTTGGCTCGCTCGGCGCCGCCTCCGATGCCGTTCAGCGTGGCCGCGATCTGGCTGATGCAGCTGATGAGCTCTTCACGGATGGCCAGGAATTCTTCGAAACCGTGGCCTTGGTTCATTGGTTTCATGGGTTCGCCTCGGTGGATGGGGTGGTCGATGGGGAAGCGTCTGGAGCGGCGAGCGCCAGACACTCACGGGCCTGCTTGAGGATTTCCGTTCTTCCTGGCGCGCGGCGCGGCGGGGGCACGTCCACGAGTCCCTCCTCGAGCCGCTCGATCAGGCTCTTCAGGACGGGACGGACCACCTGGCGCAGCTGAGCGATGAGCTCGGGCTCGATCCTCGCGATCCAGTTGGAGAGAGCTGCCATCGCGTTGGTCCGCACTTGCCGCCCGAACTCTTCGTCGCGCTGACGCCGTTGGTGCTGAGACATAAAGAAGGCACCCACTTCGAAGGCGAAGGCAGCGGGGAGGTGAAAGGGAATCAGGATGATCCCGGCAGCAGTGAGGAGCGGCGCACGGAGGTCCCGCTTTTGTCGCGTCACCCGCACCACCTCTGGTCCAGTCAACGGCTTCGCGCCGTCCTTCAGACCTGGGGCCAGCTTCGCGATCTTCTCGGCGGCGAGCTGGATGCTTCGCGGAACGCCAGAAGTGAGCGAGTGCTCGAGAGACGACACATAGATCTGCGTCGCGTCGCACAGCGCTGTCCGCACTTTTTCCGTCACCTCGGAGATGCCCTCGTGCTGAGCTTGTTCGGGTGTCCAAGCAGCGACACGACTCGACAAGTCCATCCGGATCGAGCTGAGCTGCTGCCGGAGGGTCGATTCGGCCTCGGAGAGCGCGAGCGAATGCTCTGATTCGAGAAGTCCCTTGAGCTCACGCAGCCGCTCTTCCTTCGATGGTTCGGGCGGCGGTGGGGGTTCGCCCTCGAGATCGAGATCGTCGGCGAGCTCGCGCTCGATGCCTCTGACGAGCGCGGCGACCTTTCGGCGCCACACAGAGGCTTGCTCCGCGAGACGGCGCTGCGCCGATGATTCGATGAACCGGAGGACATCCGTTGGCAAGGCCGCTGGATCGGACGGGAGGAAGAGCGCCTGGAGCTTGGTGCTGCTCGCAAACCGCTGGGCGTTCGAGCGAATGGACTGGCGATCTTCGTCCGTCACCGTGACCTCCGCCAGGACGTCCATATTCGTGACGACCAGCGCGCCGTCGCCCCCGAGGAACGGCAGCAACCGGTGGCGGATGAGGTCGCGCTCGTTCTGCGAGAGCATCTGCTTGGCGGAGACGCAGATGAGGAAGGCATCGGCGTGCACCAACTCGGCGACCACGCGCTCTTCGAAATCGAGAGCGACTTCGTTGAGCGGCGGCGTGTCGAGGAGCGTCGTGAGGCGGAGGAGCTCAGAGGGGCCTTGAGCCGCTTGGAATGGCTGATCGGCAGCCACGGGGAGCAACGTGTCCGCGGTTGCTCCCTGCGTGTCGACGACCTGCCACGTTGCGGCCGAGCGCACCTGTATCGGCACGCGGTAGCCGCCGCGGCCGATCGGAAGAACGTTTACGCCGAGCAGCCGGTTGACCAGCGTGGTCTTCCCTCGCCCCTTCTCACCGACAACCGCGGTCAGGTGAGTGGCGGCTGCCGCGGGCCCGGCCGCGAGGGTGTCGAGCGCCCGGGCGATGTACTCGGGCGTTCCGAACTCGCGGAGCGCGCCAGTGAGCTCGACGAGCCGTTCTCTCAGCGCTAACACCGAGGAATCGGGCGGCGTGTCGCCCTGAATGACGAGGGCTGGCGCGGACGATTTTGGGCTGACCTCGGGAGACTTGCCGCACCTTCCGCAGAAACGCGCACTTTCGGACATCGGGTTCCCGCAAAACGAGCAATTCGAACGGTTCATCGTGTCACCTCTGGTCTGGGGGTTGGGGAGAGCCACAGCTCTCGCAGAACTGGTGGGACGGCCTGCCCGGGACGCCACAGCGGCCGCAGCGCCAGAAGCGATCGCGCCCGGTCACTGGGCTGCCGCAGGTAGCGCACGCACGCTCCTCCGGCCGCACGACGGAGCGGCAGAGCGGGCACTCGAACAGGAGCGGCTTGTCGAGCGGGGGTGGCGTGCCAGGTCCTGCGGGAAGGGCGAGGTCAGCGCGCATTGCTGGCAAGCTGCGCTGCTGCGGGTCAGGCGCATTGGGGAGAGCAGGCGCATCCGCCGAGAGCAGCTTCTGGTAGTCGCCATCCTGGACCCAGCGGCGCATCTCGTGAGCGCGGATGACCGTCCACGGGTGGGTCAGATTGGTCGATCTCAAGACCTTCGCGATGACGCCGGTCATCTCCTTGTCGAGCGCTTCGAAGTCCTGGTGCTGAGCCAGGAAGGCCTCGACGTTCACGGATTGGTAGTGCGTGGAAGGGAATCCCGAGAGCTTGACCATCACGCTCAGAGCGGCATCCGGGTCCTGGCAGACGAGCAGGCCCATTCGATCGGCAGACAGCTCGGCCTTTCGCGACCACTCGTAGAGCAAGAGGTCGAGCCCGCCCGCGATGCCCTCACCGAAGGGGAGCTGGGACGCTATCCTGGGGATGAGCCGACCAAGCGTTTGATACAGCACGTGCTCGAAGCGGATGTGCCCGAGCTCGTGCCCAAGGATGAACTCGAGCTCAGCGGTGGAGAGGAACGCGATCGCCATCGAGTGCAACACGATGAAGGGGCGATCGGTGCCAAAGGTGTAGGCGTTGATCGGCCCGTCCTCGATGTAGAGCTCCGGCTCTGGCGTGACGCCCGAGCGGGCGACACAACCACGATAGAGCTCGTACAGCTCGGGAAGCTGGTTGGGGCCGACGCGGACCTTGCCTCCGACGTTGGCAACGCGCTCCCACGTCTCCAGGGCGTGCTCCATGACGAAGCCGACCAGGTCGTCGAAACCGGCCATCGCGCGCAGCGCATCGGATGCCTTGCGATCGTCGCCATGCTGGATACGCCGAGGCGCGATCAGTCCAACGCCACGCCGCTCTCGACGTGCCTTCTGCGCTTCACCTTGGTAGCGCCGCAGGATGTCCACGAGCATCTCGGGCGGATCGAGCAAGAGCCGCAAACTCGCTGCCGTGTCATCGGAACGTCGCGACCAGGCGTTCGCGGAGAGCTCGCGCGCGAACGCCGAGATGAACTCCGGTTTCACGCGGTAGGGCGCACATAGGCGCGCTGCCACGTCGAGTGGATCGCCATGAGGTGTCGCTCGCAGCGCGAATAGGATCACGGCTGCGGTGAACAGCGAGGCCTGCTTCTGCGGAAATCCGACGTCGACCGGCACGTCTTCCGGGCACAAACCCACTGCGCACTTGTCGCAGATGAATGCCATGAGCTCCGAGGGCACTCGCTCCGCGATCATTGTGGCGCGGAGGATGTCGAGCGTCCGACCATCGACAGGTTGGCCGACAGAGAGCATTGCTCCCGCGGCCATGAAAACTTTCTCCTGGGCTCGCCGTTCGGCTTCATCAGCTTCGCTTTGAGGCTCTTCGCAATCGGCGAAGATGTTCGGCATGGAGGTAGTTTGCGTGAAGCCCTGCGGGGGCTGTTCAATACTCCGCCTACCCGGCCATGAATTCCAAGCGATAGGATTCGAATTCACCTCCGTCCTTTTTCGAGCCAATGAATTGATCAATTTCATAAACATCTCCCATTTTCAGAATAATGAGCATTCGACTTCTTCATTCCTGCTGTTAAGATCTATTCAGAAACAGAACTGAATTATTTATAGCATCACTCGAAAAGACGGTCATGCTGCTCCTGGCATCTTCATTCGGGAGAGCATGTGACAATCTTTCTTGGAGTTGCTATATGAAACAACAAAGAAACTACTCAAAAACTATAACCATTCTGCGAATGGCTCTGAGAGGGAGTCGTCCCCCAATAGATAAATTCCAGAGCGCTCTTTTTTCTCTCCTAGCTGATAATCAGCTAACGCTCTTTAGAGAATTTATGAGTATTCTTGGCAAGAGCCAGCATGATGTCGTCGGATTTTTATTTTCTTTCGTCCTTTTGTATATATGAAATGAGCAGTTCTAAACAATCTTGCAATTATTCGGAGATCGAACTGTAGGAATGTGCATGTGTATGTATATATATGCATTTTGTAAAAAATCATAAATCCAGAGGAGACACGCCTATTGCCCGCTTTTTCACCGATGGCGGTCAGAGCAGGAGTGCCGTCACAGAAAGCAAACCCCCTCGCTGCCGCCCAATTGCCTGAGGGGGAGGGGGGGAAGTCGCTGCCGTCGAGTTCGATGAAGGCGAAGAGCTTTTCGATGAGCCGACTCAGGACTTCTGCCTCAATTCACAGCAGGGGACCGTAGGGGCGCGATAAATCTCGCCCCTACGAGACATCGACATGCGGGACGGGATTCAAGAAATACGAAATGTCGGTCGCGGATTTCGAAAAAAGAAATCGAAGTTGTTACATGATTTCAATTATCAATTCACAGCAGGGGACCGTAGGGGCGCGATTCATCGCGCCCTGTTCGATTCATTCACATAAAATAGAGGGCGCGATAATTAATCTCACCCCTACGAGACATCGACATGCGGGACGGGATTCAAGAAATACGAAATGTCGGTCGCGGATTTCGAAAAAAGAAATCGAAGTTGTTACATGATTTCAATTATCAATT
>JAISIF010000014.1 GCA_031262165.1 Myxococcales bacterium
TCCCAAGGCGCCCAAGGCCCCCAGCCCCATGCTCAAAGCGCACATGCAGAAGCAGCAGAAGAGGGCTGGCATCAGGAAAACGACGATGGCGGCCTTGCCGTAGGAGACCTGTTGGAGCCGCGCGATGCCGATGATTGCGAAGGCGAACCAACCGATGGAGCCGAAGAACATGCCGCACCCGGGCAGGAAGCAGAGGAGCAGCGGCGTGGCCGAATAGCCCAGGGCGCGCAGGGTCGCGTTGAAGCCATTGCGCGCGGCGCCGACCAGCATGGCGCACACATGATAGACGCCCGCGTAGATCACGAGGTTGAGAGGCGTGAACAGGAGCGCGCCGATGAGCATGCCGACGAGCACCATCGAGGGCGTCGTCGAGAGCTCCAGGAAGCGATACGCGCCCTCGAAGAAGGGGCGGATCGCCTCGTCCATCTGATCGAGCATACCGGCCAGCTCGTCCAGTTGTTCGCGGTTCGTCTGGTCCGCGCCCGTCACGACCGAGACGAGCTGTCCAGACAAGCCAGCCGCGAGCGTCGCGGCACCCGCGATGAGCCAGTAATAGGTGATGGCCCCTTTCGCGTCGTGGGTGGGCATGCTCGAGAAGAAGCCGACCGGGTTCTTCACCGACATCGCGATGGTGTCGAACAAGCCCTTGAAGAAGCCGAGCTCTGCACGGCGCTCCCAGGGCGTCGGGGACTTGCCCAGGTCTGGGGCTGGGCCTGGGTCCGGGTTGCCTCCAAACCCCTCTGGGGCCGAGCCGCCCGGGATGCCTCGATCGCCCTCGAAGTCAGAGACGGACGAGGCAGTCGAGGCGTCGGTGGTGGGCAGATCGAGGTGGAGCGCCGCGCCGCAGTTCGGACAGATCTGAGCACCCTCACCCTCGATGGAAAAGACGTGTTGGCAGTTGGCACAGCGGGCGCGCATGGGGGCTCCTGGCGAGATGGATGGGGGAGGGGATTGATTGATGGGGAGTCGGCGTCGCGGGTGAGCGCCTCTGTGACGATCAAATCACGCCAGAGCTCGACAGTGCGGGGAGGACGAAGGCGGCGAGAGCGCCGAGGCCACCGACGCCGCAACACAGGACGGCGGGTGGCGTGAGGCAAGCGAGGGCGGCGCTTCCATAGGAGACCCTGTGGAGCCGCGCGAAGCCGATGATCCCGAAGGCATATCTGAGGACGACGGCCAGCAAGCCCAGCACGGGGATGAGCTGGAGCAGATTCATCGGCGCAGTGCCATAGCCCCAGGCGCGCAGGGTCGCGCTGAAGCCGTTTCTGTTCGAACCCAGCAGGCGAGCGGCGAAGTGGATGAGGCCTGTCTCGACCAGCAGGACGAGAATCTGGACGAGAGGAATGAAGGCCACGCACAGGAGGAACAGGATCAGGCTGTCGAGGCTCCACAAGTCAGAGGAGAACGACGCCTCTCCCGAAAGAAGGAGGGAGGACAGATCCGAAAGAACGAGGAATGTCAGAAGCAAGGCGCCGAACACGCCCATCACCATGACACCGACGATCCAAGAGAAGGAGAGCGCGCCACGCGCGTCGGTGGCGGGCATCTTCGAGAAGGCATCGATGGGGGAGCGGCAGATCTGCCAAAAGGTGCTGAACAGCCCCTTGAAGAAGCCGAGCTCCGTGCGGCGCTCCCAGGGTGTGCGGAGCTGATCTGGTTCTGATTTCAGCTCCGGTTTCGGGGCGTCTCCAGCGTTTGCGGGGACCTGCTCTGCTTCAACCGATTGGCCGCCGCGATACTCGGCCCAATTGGACGATTCGGGAGGCGCTTCGGTGGATGGGGCGGGGGCAGGAACGGCGGGGAGGTTGAGTCGGAGCTGCGTGCCGCAGTTCGGACACGTCTGGTTCCCAGTGCCCTCGACAGTGAAGATGTGTTGGCAGGTGGCACAGCAGGCACGCATTGGGGCTCCTGGGGCGACAGGATGGCGGACGAGGTCAACGGCGATCACCGTCGAAAAAACGGCGCCTTTTATTCGAAATGAGACTGTTGGGAATCGAGGAATGTCGCGTCGCGTGGGATGATCGGGGTTGCTGATTTCGAGTCGAAGGATTGGCGCAGGGCGTTGCCCACAACGCCTCTACGCAACCCCTTTCGCGACATTCGCCACGCCCAACCAGCCTCACCCGTCGACGCCCTCGCCCTGCACATCGAGCCTCACCTCTCGCGTGAAGAACACGAAGGCCATCGCGGGGCGCTTGCTCGAATCGCGCATCGCGAATCGGACGCCGTCGAGCTGCCATCCCTGTTGGACCCAGGTGTTGACGACATGTTCGAGCTTGTCGCCGGTCACCATGCCGAGCTCCACCACCTTGTATTCGAGCATCGCCGCTCCTTTCCGAATCGCGCTCACTTGCCGATGCAGAACTTCGAGAAGATCTCGTCGAGCAGCGCGTCATCGACCTCTTTGCCGAGGATCTGATCGAGCGCACCCGCCGCGTCTCTCAGGTCGTAGGCGCAGATCTCCAGCGGCGCCTCGCGCGCGTGGATGGCGGCCTGTCGCAACGCTGCCTCGGCGCGTTCGAGGAGCTGCGCGTGGCGTCTGTTCGTCACGATGGCCTCGCCGCCAATCCCTTGCGCGTCACCGCGCAGCGCGTGGACGAGCGCGGTCTTCAGCGCGTCGATCCCTTCGCCCGTGCGAGCGCTGACCCTCAGATCGCTGCGCGACGGTAGGCCCAGATCGCGCTTGTTCTCGACGATGAGCAGATCGGCCTCCAGGCCATCGTCCGGCGACACGGGCAGGAGTGGATCGATGACCCATAGGCAGAGCGCCGCTCGACCAATCTCACCGCGCGCGCGCTCGATGCCCTGCCGCTCGATCCTGTCCACCCCCACCTCGCGCAACCCAGCCGTGTCCACGAGCGTGCAGGGGATGCCCTCCAGATCCACACGCGCCTCGATGGCGTCGCGGGTCGTGCCCGCTTCCTCGTCGGTCAGGGCCCGGGCCTCGCCGACGAGCGCGTTGAACAGGCTGCTCTTGCCCGCGTTCGGTGCGCCCGCGATAGCGATGCGCACGCCTTCACGCAGGGCCCTGCCCAGGTGGTGCGTCGAGCGCAGCGCAGCGCAGCGCTCCGCGATCGCCGTGGACGCCGCCGCAAAGTCACTGAGCGGCACATCCAGTAGTTCGAGGTCCTCGGGGAAATCGAGCAGGGCCTCGATCTCGGCCCGGAGCGCGAGCACCGAGGCGCTCAGCGCATCGATCGCTTGGCCGAGCGCACCGAACATCTGCGCGCGTGCGGCCTTCAGCGCGCCCTTTGTCTCGGCACCCACGAGATCGGCGAGCGCCTCGGCCCGTTCGAGCGAGATGCGGCCGTTGAGAAAAGCACGGCGCGTGAGCTCGCCTGGACCAGCCGCGCGCGCGCCCGCGGCCAGGGCAGCGTCGAGGATGGATTCCACCTGGAGCAGGCCACCGTGGCACTGGAGCTCGACGATGTCCTCGCCGGTGAACGAGGCCGGGGCCTGGAAATAGAGGACGATGGCCTCATCGAGATGCTCACCGCTCGATGGATGGGAGAGGGCGCGCAGGAGCGCGCGGCGCGGCGGCATGGGGTCGGGGAGCACGGCCAGGGCGCGCGCGACCTTCAGGGCATCGAGGCCAGCGATGCGGATGATGGCAACGCCCGCTGGAGAGGCACCCGTTGCCAGCGCGGCCAGGGTGTCGGTCGTGGAGTCTTCGATGTTCATGGCGCGCGGGTTCAGACGGATCGTTACGGCTCGTTTGGAATCATTGGAAAAGGCGCGGCGACATCGTCCAGACCTCTCGGCTCGTCAATGGCGGGCAGAGTCGCCTTCTGAGAGGTCGAATCCTGCTGAGTTCGGTCAGGAACGACGCGTTTTTCATAGGGGCGTTGCGTGCAACGCCCGTCGTGTTTGTGTCGGATGACGACCGCTCGGCCTTGCACGCCGTGTCCCTACACGTCCCTCATCGACGGGCGCCGCCCTCGCCTCCCGACCGCGCTTTGTTGGCGGCCAGCTCAAAGAGGATTAGAGCGCGCGGCCTTTCGTGTTGATCCACCTACCACCGAGGACGCCATGACCGACGAGCGAATCAACGACGCCGACCCCATCGAAGCCCCTGGAGCCGCCGAATCTCAGCCACAGGAGCACGACGAGCAGGCCGTTGCCCCAGCGCCCGTGTCCGCGACGGGGCCAACGTCAGCGGCGGCGACTGACTCGGCATCGACGACACCAGCGCCTACCCCCGCGACCGATTCACCGCAGGATGAGGCCGACGACTTCGAGCAGCCCCAGCCGCCGAAGCGCCAGGGGTTCGGCCTCCTCCTCACCATCGTGGCCATCGGTCTGTGCGGCTACCTGCTCTTCGATCTGCGCCACGAGTTCGCCTACTGGCTCACGGCGCCCTCTGAGCCAGTCGTCATCACGAACGTTCACCTCAACGATGCCGCGGCCCTCGACGCGCTCGATAACCGCTTGGTCAAAATTTACGGGATACCCGGTCCCTCCGTTGGCTACCTCCAAGACCGCTTTGCCAAGCGCGAGCTGCTGTCGCTGCCAGGGACGCCCTTCCTCCTCCAACGCCCAGCGACGCCCCAGACCTCTGGCGAGGCGCCCAAGCAGGCGCCCATCGAGGCAGAGGGACGCCTCGTCCGCGACTCGTCGTTCAACGCCGACTACGACGAGGCCTTCGCCACCTTTACTCAGCGTGGTGAAGTCGATCTGGTCGGCGGCCACCTCTACGTCGTCATGCAGGGCGAAAGACCCCGCACGGGATGGACGGTCCCTCTCATCTTCCTCGGTCTCGCCTTCCTGCTCGCGATCAACGTGCGCTCCCTCGTCCGCACGCTCCGCTGAATCGCGCGAAGGCCATCGAGTTCCAACGATCCACCCCGCAACTCTCCCTTCGGCTTCTCCGAGCTCCCCTCGGTGCGGGGGACTCTAAGGACTTAGGACTTATCCCTCGATGAGGACCGAGCAGTGCGAAGGACTTGGAATGCCAGACGAGGCGTGAGGCGGGAGCTTCCCGAGGGAAGTGACCGACGAAGCAACGAAGGCTGACGTTTCACGGACGAGCGGGGCGACGGAAAATTGAGGGGTAAGTCCTAAGAAAAGGAAAAGCCTCCCTCTCAGAAGGAGCTGGCGCGCCGCTTCGAGTGGGAGTGGTCGTGTCAAGCATTTTGCGAAATCGACCGCTCTGAACCGCGTGCGGCGGCCACTTGACGCCTTGGGATGGCAGACTAAGAGGCCAGCCCCGATTTTTTGGACCGGTTGGATTCATTCCCCCTGAATTCCCTTCAGCGGCCCGAGGCTTCCGAGTGAGCATGACTTTGACCCAGCACTACCTCTTGTTGGTCGATGGCAATCTCAGTGAGCGCGACACTCAGGAGCGCTTCTTCCAGGGCGCCGGGTTTTCCGTCGAGACGGCGGCGACCGCCGAAGAGGCCCTTCAAAAGCTCGCCTCGGAATCCCTGCCAGCGGTCGTCATCAGCGCTGTCCGCCTGCCGGACATCGATGGCTTCGATCTGAGCGGCTGCATTCGAGGGGCCGACGCCACGAGCGCAATCCCCATCATCCTGCTCTCCGATCGGCTGCTGAGCGAGCAGACGAACATCGAGCAGATGCTCGTCAAGCAGAAGCTCAAGCAGCTGCGGATCGTGCTGGAGGACTACCTGCCCAGGGCCGTGGGCCTCACCGCCCTCCTGGAGCGAGTGCTCCTGCACATCACGGCCAGCGGCCGCGACCAGCTGACTCGAGCCATCCTCGACGGCACCACCCACACCGGGCGCCTCGAATACCTTGGCGTCCTCGACCTCGCGCAACTCTTCCAGGACTCGGGTCGGTCAGGGAAGGTCTTCTTCGAGATGAACGAGGAGCGAGCGCAGCTCTTCTTTCGCCACGGCCAGCTCATCGACGCGCGCCTCGGCAAGTTGGGCGAGCAGCGGGCGTTCTTCCGCCTGATCTCGGCCGTCAAAGGCGACTTCGAGATCGCCTTTGGCGAGCCAGGCCGTCCTGCCCGCATCGAGACGCCAAGCGCGGACCTGATCGCGGAAGGTCGGC
>JAISIF010000059.1 GCA_031262165.1 Myxococcales bacterium
ATGCCAGCACGATGACGACGACGCCTCCGGCCTGGCTCACTGGCTATGGTGCCAGCACGGCCACCTGCTCCAGCGCGTCGAACTGTCTGCCTGTCACGCGCGACTCCTACGCATTGGCCTATCCGATCTCCGCCTCCACCTCAGAGGATTCCTCAGGCGTCAGCATCCTCCTGCGCGACCACAACGCCTCTGGCTTGCGCACGATTCAAGTCCAGGGCTCGACAGCCACCACGACGACAAGCGCGCGAGGTGGGACGATCACGAGAGGGACTCAGACAGCGTCTGGTGCCTCGGCCGGTCTGAACGTCACCTACCGGCCGGCCCCCAACGTCTGCGGGACGGATACGTTCAACTACAGCGTCATTGACGGCAACACGGCGACCGCGACTGTCACCGTCAACATCGCCTGCGTGAATGACGCGCCCGCCATCAGCCTGAGGAACAGCAGCGGAACGACCGTCTCCTCAATCAGCACGAATGAGGACACGGCCGTTGAATTCCGAATCGTCGCTCAAGACGTGGATGGCGCCCCGACCATCGGCACCATCACTAGCCCTGCCAATGGCACGCTGACGCTGTTGAGCTCGACGCCATCGTCCAGCACGAGCAGTTATGTGACGACCTACATTCTCACGAACATCTATCGCTACACACCGAATCTGAACTGGAACGGCAGCACAACGGCCGCCTTCCGGGCGACGCAAGGCTCGACGGCCGACAGGTCGTTCACCATCAGTGTGACCTCCGTGAACGACGTGCCGACGGCTGCTCCCATCACCGTGTCCACGAATGAATCGACGCCTGTCTCAGTCACGCTGTTGGGCGCGGACATCGAAACGCCGACAGCCTCGCTGGTTTACACCATCAGTGGTTTGGTCAACGGAAGCACAAGCTGCACAAGCTCCTGCAGCAACCAAGTCACCTTCACTCCAACTTCGGCCTGTCTGCAGAGCGGTGGCTCGTTCAAGTACAGGGTCACCGACGCCAACGGCGCGCAATCGGCGCTCGCGACGGTGACGGTGAGCTGCGCGGGCATCAACAATGCGCCCACCGCTGACATCAAGAACGTCAGCGGGACTGAAGATCAGACGTTGCTCGTTGGCCTGTCAGGCCGAGATCACCCCTCGCAGGACGATGCGCCTCATGGTGGCTCGGCGAGCCTCACCTATCACATCGTGCAAGCGCCACAGCACGGGAGCCTGAGCGTGATCTCTGGCAGTGGTCCTTCAGCCACCGTCACCTACACACCGGCGAGTGATTACTGCGGCTCGGACTCATTCACTTACCAGGTCACCGATCATCCGACGCTTGCCACGCTGCCACCCGCCAGTTCTCCGCCAGCGATCGTTTCCATCAACCTCACCTGCGTCAATGACGCGCCGGTCGTGACGAGCTTCACGACAGCGACCGATGAGGATTCACCCGTCACCATCCCTGTCACGGCGAGCGATATCGACACGCCTATCGAGCAGATCACCTTCACTGCTGTCACGGCGCTGCATGGCACGGTGACTGGCTCTGGTCCCTTCATCTACACGCCGAACGCGAACTGGCACGGGACCGACAGCTTCACCTACCGCGCGAATGACGGTGCGGCGAACTCGGCCCTCGGCACCATCACCGTCACAGTGACTCCGGTGAATGACGCGCCAGTGGCGCAGGCCCAGACAGTGACGACGGTGGAGGATACACCCAAGGCCATCACTCTGGTCGGGACCGACGTAGACGGCGACACGCTGACCTACGTGATTGTTGCTTCACCGACCAACGGTTCGATCTCCGAGGGAGATGGCGCCAGCCGCACCTACACAGCGAACCAAGACTACAATGGCAGCGACTCGTTCACGTTCAAGGTGACCGACGGCACGCTCGAATCCGAGGCGGTGACTGTCTCGATCACGGTGACCTCGGTGAACGACCTTCCCGTTGCCGATCAGCCGGAATCCATCACCATCAACGAGGGTGAGGCGATCGGCATGACCTTCACCGCGACCGACGTGGACGGCGACACGCTGACCTGGAGCAAGGTCTCGGGCGAGGGCACTGTCGGGGGCTCGGGCAGCTATGCCTGGACGCCACCGCTGGGCTTCGTGACAGCGGCTCAGGGCGCTTCCGCGAGTGTCACGGTCGTCGCCTCCGTCTCGGACGGCAAGGGTGGCTCGGCGCAGAGCACTCTCTACATCACCGTCCTCTCCAGTGACCGCGATCACGACGGTCGTGCCAATGGGCAGGACAACTGTCCCGATCTTGCCAACCCAGACCAAGAGGACACGGATGGCGACGAGATCGGTGATGCGTGTGACGACGATCGCGACGGCGACGGTATCCTCGACGAGATCGAAGAGGTCGCCTGCTACCAGATCGCGGAGCTGGCCGAGCCGCTCTGCATGAACCCCGACGATCAGGACACGGATGGCGATGGCATCTCGGACGGCATCGAGGTCGGCCCGTATTTCCACCTGCCGATCGACGAGGACAAAGTCCCGAACGCCGTCCTCTACGTCATCTACGAGACGACCGACGAGCAGGGGCAGGTCTCCGTCGTCCTCACGCCTGCCGATGGCTGGATGGGCCCGCCCTCGGAGGACATCCAGTGGTGGTGGGGCGTCGACGTCGATGACGATGGCCAGCCCGACTACTTCGACAAGCACGGCGAGAATGATGAGGGAATGAACCGCTCGGGCGATGGTCTCATCGACGCCATCGACACGGACGGCGACGGCACCCCGGACGTGCTCGACACGGACTCCGACGGTGACGGCATCCTCGACGGTGAGGAGTCTGGCATCACGCCGGAGAATCTCTCTGTCGTGGACACGGATGGCGACGGCCTGCCCGACTACCGCGATCTGGACTCGGACGACGACGGAATCCAGGACGGCACGGACAACTGTCGCATCGTGGTGAACCCGACCCAGTCGGACATCGACGAGGACGGCAAGGGCGACGAGTGCGACGACGACATCGATGGCGATGGCGTTCTCAACGATGTCGAGCGTCAGAGCTGCTCGGCCACCCGCGCCCGCTTGTCGCTCAAGGTGCCACCGGTCGATTACGAGTGCGGCGAAGGGACGGCTGACCAGGACTGTGACGGCATCGCAGACGACTACCTGTGCGAGCCTGCCACGGACGAGGACTGCGACGGTGTCTCCGACGATGAGGACAACTGCCTCGGCCTCTTCAACCCCTTCCAGGACGCGGAGGACTGCGTGCCCGTGACGCCACCGGTCGATGTCTGTGACTTCCAGGTGGGCTGCATGAATCCCTGCCATCCTGACTCGGACGGTGACAACGTTTCGGACACCCTCGAATTTGGTCCTGGGCCAGAGGCGCTAGACACCGATGGCGACGGCACGCCCGACGCTCTGGATCTCGACGCGGACGGCGACGGCATTTCAGACGCCGAGGAGGCTGGGATTGCCAACCTGGGCCAGCTCCCGGTCGATACGGATAGCGATGGCACACCCGACTATATCGACACCGACTCGGACGGCGACGGCGTCCTGGACCGCACGGACAACTGCCGCCTCCACCCGAACGTCGACCAGAAGGACTTCGATCTCGACGGCGTTGGCGACGCCTGCGAAGACGACTCGGATGGTGACGGCATCGACGACGCGATGGACAATTGTCCCAATGACCAAAACCCTGGTCAGGAAGACATGGACACCGATGGTAAGGGCGATGTCTGTGACGACGACAAGGACGGCGACGCTGCCCTGAACGACGTGGACAACTGCCCCGACCTCTCCAACCGCGATCAGGCCGACTTCGATGACAATGGCATCGGTGACGCCTGCGACGACTCGGATGGCGACGGCGTGTCTGACGCAGAAGACAACTGCCGCGACCTGGCCAACCCGGATCAGGCCGACTCGGACGGCGACCGCCTTGGCGATGCCTGCGACAACTGCCCTCAGGCGAGCAATGCGGCCCAAGTCGACATGGACGGCGACGGCAACGGCGACGCCTGCGACGACGACAAGGACGGCGATGGCGTTCCGAACGCCGCGGACAACTGCCCCGACCTCTCCAACGCCGACCAGGATGACTTCAACGGTGACGGCAAGGGAGACAAGTGCAGCGACTTCGACCGCGACCAGAAGCTCGACTTCGAGGACAACTGCCCCGACGTTTACAACCCAGAGCAGCGGGACACGAACGGCGATGGCATTGGCGACGATTGCGAAGAGGAGGCGGGCGACACCGTCGTTGCTGAAGAGGGCTGTAGCTGCTCCAGCACGACGGCCAACCCGATGCACCTGTTGTGGGGCTTTGCGATGCTCGGTCTGCTGATTCGCCGCCGTCACGCCTAGTCACATTCAGGATCACATCGTCACGCACGCCACAGCAGCTTCATCGGCGCCACGATGACAAAAGAGCCACCAGGGAGATTTTCCTGGTGGCTTTTTCATTTCACCAAGCTGTCCGACGCCATGCGCCAAAGGCGCTGAGCAATACCCAGTGAGATCTCGGTCGATTGAATTGATGAAGGTTTTTCCAGAACGGGGCTTCAAATGTTCTTCGAACATTCCAGCCTCAACAGGGCGATCGAGTTCTATCGATTCCCTTCGCTACTCCCCACTCCCCCCTGTCGGCTTCGCTGACATCCCCCTCGGTGAGGGAGACTCCATCAAAAGCCTCTCTCAGAGGGAGGTGGTCCGGAGGACTGGAGGGAATGGGCGTCTCAAATCAATCGAGTGCGCGCTCACCGTCCCAGCCCCAGCGGGCAATCAAATTCTATTTTTTGATGTCGAATCGAGATGTGTAGGGACCTTGCGTGCAGCGTTCGTCGTGTCTTTGTCGAATGACGCCCGCAGGGGGTTGCTCGCAGTGCCCCTTGTCGCTGCCTCCCCCCGCACAGCCTTGGACGAGAGGCCGTCCCCCGTAAGATCTTCGAGAGCGCTTCATAGACTGGGGCTTCGTCCATTTTTTCTCTGAAGCCCGAACGGTTGGCGGAGCCACGAGCTCGTATCTGTAGGCCGGGCAAATGAGATTTTTTCTGAGAGAAGGTTTCGAATGGGTCGGCCTATTGGAATCGATGTCTGCAAAGCGCGTCTCGACGGGCATGTTCTCGAGACTGACGACAATCGCGCATCTGCGAACAACCCTTTGGGAATCGAAACACGCATCGAATCGAATGGATGAAATCCTTGCGAAGCTGATCGCCGAAGTCGTCCAGCGTATCGCCCCGTTGCCCCTTCTCGCTCCGAGACGCTCGTCAGCCTCGTGCATCGCCGCCGACAGATTTCCGACATGATCGTCGCGGAGAAAAATCGCCTGAGGCGTGCGAGCGCGGCGATGAAGCGCGACATGCGACATCGAGGTGCACCTGCGCTGGCTCAAAGAACGCCTGGGTGAAATCGACCGTCGCCTCGAAGTGACGACGGCCAAGGCCAAACCCCTCGATTCGAATCACTTCGATTCCGGGTATCGGCCAAACCCTGTCGATGACGCTCGTGGCTCTGCTGCCTGAGCTTGGTCCGCTCGACAATCGCCAGAGGCGGAAAGTCCTCGTCGGCGCCAACACGCTCATTCGAAAAAATTGCTTCTGGAATTCGGAAATGAGCCTGGCCTGAGCCCCCCCCCCTCGCGCTCCCCCCTCGAAACGCAAGATGGTCGCTGCGGAAACGCATCGATGGTCACTCGGGCAAGATCAGGCTCACGGACGACTCGCCCTCGTTGGCCGTGGCCACGAAGCGGCCATCGCTCGCTGCGCAGATGCCCTCGGGCCGGACGGTGCTGCCATCCTCGTCGATGCCACCCTGCTCGTTCTGTCCGACCTTGACCGCGCTCCGGTAGGCAGGCGCGGCTGCGTTGGACACGTCGTAGAACGCGACGGCGCCAGAGTGGCGCAGCGTGACGGCGAGGTAGGGCACGCCGTCATAGGTGAAGCCAGCCAACGAGTCTGGGCTGAAGAGCGGCGAGCCGCTGTCCACGACGCGCGGCAGCGACTCGGGCAGCTGGCGGGGGGAGAGCTCCTCGTTCGCGATGGCCGTGCCGTCGCGGTCCACGACGATGAGCCGATCGTTCCACTCGCCAGCGATCGCGAAGAATTCCTGACCGTCCGCATCGTCGAAGACCAGCACGCCGTCGGGCCATGGAAAGGCGCCCAGGTCGTTGGGCGGCAGCTTCACGATCTTCACCGCCGCGTGCTCGGACGTGAGCTGGGCTTCGTCGGGCAGCGCCGAGATGTCGAAGATCGCGAGCTCGTGGCTATCCTGGAGCGTGACGACCACGCGGTCGCTGTCCTTCGAGATGGCGACCGACTCGGGCTCACGTGGACCGACGCCGACTTCGTCGATCATCGTGATCTGCCTGAACACGCGCGCCGAGGCAGGGCCGCCCTCTCCGATCTGGATGACGCTGATGGACGCCGTCTTTCCAAGGACCTCGCACTTGCCCCAGGCGTCTGGGCCATCGCGCTCGTCCGCGCTCACGGCAAAGCGGCCATCGTCCGAGATGGCCACCGCATCGGGCATGGGACCGACCGCGAGCTGCTGGAGGATCGTGCCAAACGCCGCCCCTGCCGCGATGTCGATGAAGACGAGCTCACCGCCACAGTTGGTCTGCTCGCCGTCCGCACCCGTGGTGATGATCGTCCGCGTGGCCACGGCGTAGGCGCTGTCCGGCGCGATGGCGAGGTTCGTCAGTTCGCTCTCGCTGCTGTCCTCGGGGAAGAGGACTTTCTCCGCGAGCACGCTCAATCGGGCGCCATCGATCTCGAGCAGCGTGAGCTTGCGCGCCTTGGACGAGAGCAGGAGCACCTTGTTCGAGTTTGGCAGCGCGCGGATGACCTCGGCATTGTCGTTCGTGCCCATCAGCTTCGTCTGTGCGTGAGTGCCCTGGTAGGGTTTGACGTCATCGGAAGGCGTGTCGCTCCCCTTGCCACCGCAGGCGGCAAAGGTGAGGGCAAGGGCAAAGAGGGGGAGAGAGGCGTTTGCGGTGAGGCGAGACATTCTGAGGGGCACTCCTGAAAGCGCTGCGATGCGAGCAGCTGGTTGAAGGGTTGGAAGATGGGGGCTCCGAATCACTTCACCGCGGGGCCTAGGGGTCCTCTAATTCGGACCGAGCCGGGCGAAGGAAGTGGAGCGACCGGTGAGGCGCGAGGCGTGCGCTTGGGGATGTAAGTGACCGACGCAGCAGCGATGCCTGGCTTTTGACGGACCAGCGCGGCGATGGGAGGCGTCGAGGACAGGCTCTAGGGTTCGGCGATGGGGCGGACGACTCTGCCGTGCGCCAAAGCCTCGCGCTCAGCGGGCCGCCCGACCTCGCGCATCGATGGCAGCGCCTCGCCCCCCATCCCCTGGAGTATCTGGCGTCGCGTCAACGCGGCGCTCGCGTGGAAAAGGGCGTCCAAGACGGGACCGAACGCGCGCGCCTCCGCTGGCGCGAGCCACGTCCCCGACACCCACTCGTTGAACGCGCCGATCGCAGGGCCGCACCAGATCTGGAAGTCGCTCTTCCTGTCCTCGATCCCATCTCGCGCCCAACGCGAACTCTGGCCGAGGTAGGCGCGGAAGGTCAGCGCCATGCGCGTCTTGCCGTCGAGGAGAGCCTTCTCGGCCAGCGCTGGGTTGCGCGCCTGCCAGTAGCGCAGCGTCCCTTCCCAGAGCTCTTCGAAGGGTTGCTGGAGGATGTCCGCCTCGATGCGCGCGCGCTCGGCCTGGGGCAGCGCCTCGAACGCGTCGGCGCTCTTCCAGGCGTCGAGCAGGCGCTGAGCGCGCTGAGCAAACAAGGTCCCGCGCTTGAGGACTTGGACGCGGCCACCTGCCTCGAACAGGTCGGCCGAGGGCGCCATGGCCATGTCGGCCATGCCCGCCTTGCACAGGAGCGACTTGACCATTCCAGACGTGCCCGCCTCGACGCACGACTGATTGAGTGAGCCTGTCACGAGGTAGTCGGCGCCGAGCGCGAGCGCGGCGAGGAAGCTGTTTGGATCGCCCAGGCCACCGCCCGCACCGACGAAGATCGGGACCGACGCTTCACGCCAGCCATTCTTTTCACGCGCCCGATCGCGCTCGGCCAGGACGAGCGGCAGGAGCACGCTGAGCGGCCGCTGGTCCGTGTGGCCACCGCTGTCTGCCTCGGCCGTGATCGCCGTGGCCACTGGCAGGTGGGCCGCGAGCGCTGCCTCGGCCTCTGAGAGCTTCTGCGCTGCCACGAGCTCGCGCAGCGTCGTGGCTGGCGGTGGCTTGAGGAACTGCGCGGCGACCTCGGGCCGACTCACCTTGGCAAACACGTGCCGCGCGCCCGCGATCTCGCCCGACGGCAGCGTCTTCAACCCACGCGCGCGGAACAGGACCACGGCGGGCGTCACCTTCAGAAACGCCGCGGCTTCGAGGGCGCAGACTTGGTGCGCCAGGCAGCGCTCGGCCACGAGGAGCTCGTGCCCAGGATCGTGCGGCGCGTGGAGCAGGTTGCAGCCAAACGCCCGATCGCCCAGCTCGGCACGCAGGGCGCGCATGGCCGCGTCGATGGCCTCGATCGAGAGGCCGCCCGCGCCAAAGATCGCCATGCCGCCCACGCGGCTGGCCGCGACGCACAGCGCCTCCGAGGCAATGGCTCCGGCCATGGCACCGCCCACGTAGCTCTTGGTCAGGCCAAAGAGCGCTTGAAAGGCGGCTGATCCGAGCTCGCGCTGGGTGATCGCTGGGACGATCCCGACGAGCGTGTCGAGCGATCGGGGCGTGTCCGCAGTGAGCCGACAGCGAGCGCCATCACCGGTGCGTTCGAGGTGGAGCGGCAGATCGATCTGCCGCAGGAGCACGGCAATTTCAGAGGGCGAATTCGTGAACGACAGGGACATCGAGAGACCTTGGAGATTGGAAAGAGAGAGGAGTCAACCCGCGTCGAGCTCCTCGGGCAGCGCCACGTCGCCCTTCATCACCTCGCGCAGGAGCACCGTGGCAAACGCGCCCTTGGGCAGGTCGAACGTCAGGACGAGCTCACCTTCGGCATCAGCTTTCACGTCGAGCGCGATCGGGATGCGCATCGGGCGGCGGCTGCCCTCACCATCGGCCTTGAGCGGCGCAAACGAGGCGAGCTCGATGCCCTCGCTCTGAAGCACGCGCTGCTCGCGCTGCCAGGCGCTCGACGCGGGCCTCATCATCCGGTGACCGAAGATCGGACCTGTCGGCGAGATCTCGAAGCGCGCCACGCGCGGCGTGTCCTCGCCAGCGTTGGCCGAGGTGAACAGTCCCCCCGTGTCGAGCTTCTTCATCAGATCGCCCTCGATTGCCTGGTCGAAGAGGCCTTCGGCGATCCGCTCGGTGAGCACGCGGTTGAAGAGGAGCGACTGAAAGGCCGAGACGCACAGGCGCCGCAGGAAGCGATCGCGCCGAACACGGATGAGCTCTGGGCGATTTTCACCGAGCACGAGGCCGCGTCCGAGGCGGGCGTTCTGGCCATCGCGGCCAAAGCGCTGCGGGCCAAAGGCGTTGGGCAAGCCGCTCTTGGCCAGGGCAGCGGCGATGGCCTGCGCGCGCTCGAGCGCGTCGGGATGGACTTCGCGCAGCCGGATGCGGAAGCGGTTGCCGCGCAGATGACCGGTCTTCAACTTGTTCGAATGGTGCTCGTGGAAGACGACGCGAAAACCATGGTCCGTGAGGTCGCGCCGAGCCCTTTCGATCGGATCCTCGTTTGGATGGACGCCTCCAGGGAGTGCGCCGAGGGCTTGAGCGATGCGCTCACACCAACCATCGGCGCTCGGGAAACCTGGCACGGAGAAGAACTGCCGCGTCAGCGCGCGCTTGTCCTTGAGGCCCGCATAGCCCACGTCGCGCTCGGAGATCCCGAGGCGTCGCGCGAGCGCCTGCGCCACCTCGCGCGTGGTCCGATCGCGCTTCTCGATCCACAGGAAGAGGTGATCGCCCTCGCCGCTGGGCTCATAGGCCGGGAGCTCCTCGACCTCGAAGTCCTCGGGGGCCACGCGCAGCTGTCCGCCCGTTCCCGGGAGCGCGGCGGTGAGCAGCGGCAGGTCATTCGAAGGGGCAGGGATCGGCGGCGGCGTCATCGTCATCGTCGTCATCATCATCGCCCGGCAGCCTCGATCGATGCGAACAGGGCCTTGATGCGCGCCGAGAGCTGTTCTTCGGCAGCCGAGTCGAGCTGCTCCCCTGCCTCGAAGAGCAGGAAATACATGAGCTCGGAGAGGATCGAGAACAGGAGCCGGGTGGCCTCCTGGGCATTGCCGCCGTGCGCCTCGATGTTCCGCAACAGCTGCTCTGCGGGCAGCGTCCCCGTGCCCTGCTGGAGCTGGATGCCCTTCAACATCGGGAAGAGCTCGCTCTGGTTCATCAGGACGTTGCTCGCCTCATCGATGAGCTTGGGCGGGTTTTGCTGCGACCCGAAGATCAGCGCGAAGATCTCGTTGAAGGCGCCGATGATCTGCTTCGGCGAGAGCCGCGAGGACTGGGCGATGGCCATGTCCGCGTCGATGTAGCCCTGCTCGAGCAGGGTGTGGACCACCTTGGTCGCCTCGAACTCCGACATCTGGAACATGCGGGCGAGCTCGATGATGGGGCACGTCCCATTGCACTTGCGCAGCACCTGTGCCTCGCTCGGCGTGAGCTTGGTGAGCTTGTCGTCGGCGGCCTTACTGGCGCGCGGGCAGGCCTTGGACGACGGGATCTTTTTGCGAAACTCCCGCATCTCATCGATCTGCCGCACGGAGTCCATGAGCAGGCCCTGCGTGTTGAAGGAGAGCGCGCGCTGGGCGCTGATCTTCTGGTTCGTCAGGTAATAGACGCCGTCGGTCAGCATGAGGCAGGCCTGGAAGATCTCCGTCACCTGCTGGCGGAGGCAGGTGTAGAGATCGTGACGCTGGAGCAGCCCGCTCTCGACCATGAGGTTGCCGATGCGGCCCGTGTCGTTGGGGCGCGCCAGGAGCGCGTCGAGCGCCTCGCGCTCGACCAGGCCGATGCGGACGGCGACCTCGCCGATCTTCTCGGACGGCAACGAGGAGCTGACGCCGCGCAGCTCGCCGTCGAGGAAGGCCAGCGACCGCTCTCCTTCGGGCGCGGTGACGCGCAGCAGGCCGCTCAGGCGGCTCTGGTTCAGGAAGACGATGAAGTCGATGAGTGAGACGCCGGCCACGTCGCCCACGAACACGACACGCTCCTCGTTCGTCAGCACGGGCTCACAGGGCATGCGCAGGCCCACCAGGAGATGCGGCGAGGTCGGCAAGAGCCTGAAGCGGCGCGGCGGAGGACCGATGAGGGCACGTGTCTCTTCATTTTCGGGAAGCAGGGCGCCGTCTGATCTGAGCCAAAGGAAGGGATCCATGGGGGTGGGAAGCTACTGCTTTTGGAAGAAAGGCAAGTCTTCTTCGTATTTGGAGGGTGATTCGCGCTCCTTCTCCCCAGCCCTCTGCCGCAAGCGGGAGAGGGAGATCTCTCATCGGTTCACGACATCAGTTCCCTCGCGATGGGCTGGGCCGCGCGCCGCGACGATCGGGAGATCTCTCATCGGCTCACGACATCATCTCCCTCTCCCACGAGAGGGTGAGGGGCTCGCGGCGTGAGGGGCGTGGGGCAAAAGCCAGAACGCCGCTCAGGGCCCTTCAAGCCTCTCGACGTCCGTCCCAGCGCTGGGCTATACGCCCCCGCCTTTCGCGGCGCCTCCGACGGCTCCAGACAGCTCCGAAGATCGCGCTCCTGAGAAGTTTCAGAAGGACTTTCAGCTTTCCCCTGCCGTTCTCGTGATGGGTTGCTTTCTCTCGAACCGTTTGTCCATTCCGGGATGTTTGCTTCGGTGGCTCTGTGCCAGCCCTCGCTACGGCGAGAAGGACGCCTTCAGCCTCCAGTGAACGACCCACCTGTCCAACAGGTTCGATGGACGTTGCTCACACGAAATGGCGGGGGATTTTTATTTGGCTGCCTGGCCCGAGGGTGCAGAGGCCAGGCGCGCCACGATCAACACGACCAGTGAGCTCCCGACCATGACCTCGCCTTCGAAGACCCCGCCCCCGATTTTGCCTCTGAACACCGCCACACCCGAGGAGCAGCTCCAGGAGGTGACGCGTGGC
>JAISIF010000106.1 GCA_031262165.1 Myxococcales bacterium
TGATTTTTGACCACATTGGTTCTATTGGATTTACAGTGTTTTCAAAAATAATTGACGCTATTCATCGAAGGTTTTGTAGGGGCGCAGCGTGCTGCGCCCGTCTAGCAAATAAAATGAACGATCTCATTCTTTCTCGAAAATACTGTAAATTGCGAAGAGAAGCGAAACACCGCTGAAAGGCGGCATAATTTCACAGCGAAGCTACGAATGACTGATTCCCGCGAAGCAGGACGCGAATTTTTATTATTTTATTTCGAATTCAATGTTCTTTTGGGCGTCATGAATGACGCCCCTACACCGTCAACAAATACCACGGTTTTAATCGTTTATTGTTTTTCATGGAGATGTCATTCATGATACCCATGTTTTTTGTAATGAATCGTCTCATCCTTTCTTGAATGCGCTGTAATGTCATTTCAGTGAGCTACCTCTACATGATTATTATTGTTTTTAAAATATAGTTATTTTTTGCATTGTCATCGATGGCCTGAATAATCCTTAAACGAATTCTTCTATCGACCAGTTCTCAAGTCCTTTCCAAAACCAGGATGTTTGATGAAAATGACAGTCTTTCTGGGAGATGCTATAGATTTTCTTCTTTTCCTCAAACCGGACCGACTACCTCCTTGTTTGTTTTATTATTTTTTGAATTCTCGTGAAGACGACCGACAAACATGGATGGCTCTGCTTCGATCGCAATGACGAACCGCTGAAAGTGAATGATTTGAAGACGAGGCTCTGAGAGGGGATGTCGCCGAAGCCGACTGGAAGAGAGATCCCTGCACGGGAATGACGACGACGCCCGATGTTTTGAATTTCACGAGGACACCCCGCGCATGGCCATGATCGAACTCTCTGCCGTCCAACATCTACCCCTCCCGTTCTGGGCGGTGACGACGTTTCTGATCGCCGCGTGTGTGGGCAGCTTCCTCAACGTCGTCATCGCCCGCGTGCCGCGCGAGCGCTCCATCGTCTGGCCCGGCTCGCACTGCTTCACCTGCGGCGCGCCCGTCCAAGCGCGCCACAACATCCCCATCCTCTCGTGGTTTCTGCTGCGCGGTCGTTGCCACGACTGCCAAGCGCCCTTCTCGGTCCGCTACGCCCTGGTCGAGCTCGCCTTCGCGCTCCTGTGCGTCCTGGCGATCGTCCGCCACGGCGGCCCGACCCACGCCGCACTCCAGGAGTGCGCGCTGCTCGGCTTCCTCATCCCGCTCGCCTGCATCGATCTCGACACCTGGCTGTTGCCGCACGCCGTGACGATCCCCGGCGTCATCGTCGGCCTCCTCTTCGGCCTCTCGCTGAGCCTCGACGACTTCCTCAACCGGCTGATCGCCGCGGCCATCGGCTACACGGTGCTGCTCGTCGGCGCGTTCATCGGCGAGCGCCTTCTCGGCAAGGAGGTCATGGGCGGCGGTGACTTCGTGCTGTTCGCCCTCATCGGCGCCTTCCTCGGGACGCGCGCCCTGCTGCCGGTCATCTTCCTGGCCTCGTCTCAGGGGGCGGCAGTCGGCATCGCGCTCATCGCCAAGCGCGGCGCGTGGCGCTCCTCGACGACAGAAGAAGAAGAGGAGGAGGAGCAAGACGTCGATGAATCGGATGAACCGATCGAGCTCGAATCAGAGGTCAGCGCCGCGTCCGTCGCCGTTCCCCTGACCGTCAGCGCCAAGCTCCCGGACGATGGCTGGGTGCCAGATGCCCACGCGATCCCGTTTGGCCCGTTCCTCGCGCTGGGCGCCATCGAGGTCGCCTATTTCTCGGAGATTCCAGCGCTCATGTTCCCCTGGATCTCGTAGGTGAGAGGGCCATGGACCTCATGGATACGACGGCGGCGAGAGGACTCGCGCTCGACATCGACCGGCTCGGCAAGCGCTTTGGCAACATCGCGGCGATCGACGACGTGTCGCTCCAGCTCGCTCGAGGCGAGATCTTCGCGCTCATCGGCGAGAACGGCGCGGGCAAGACCACGCTGATGAACCTCGTCTATGGGCTCTACCGCCCGGACGCGGGCCACATCCGCGCGTTTGGACAGCCGCTCCAGCCTGGCTCGACGAGCGCCGCCATCGCCGCTGGAATCGGCATGGTCCACCAGCACTTCATGCTCGTCCCGACGCTGACCGTCGCCGAGAACGTGGTGCTCGGCAACGAGCCCAGACGGCTGGGCTGCCTCCTCGATCGAAAGGCGGCCGTGCGCCTGACCGAGCGGACCGCTGACGCGCTCGGCTTTGCGCTCGATCCCAGGGCGCTCGTCCGCGACATCGGGGTCGGGATGCAGCAGCGCGTCGAGATCGTCAAAGCGCTGTGCCGTGGCGCGCGCCTGCTCATCTTCGACGAGCCGACCGCCAACCTCACGCCCCAGGAGGCCGACGAGCTCTACGCCATCGTGCGTCGCCTCCGAGACAGCGGGACCACCGTGGTGTTCATCACGCACAAGCTGCGCGAGGTGATCGGCGTGGCGGACCGCGTCGGCGTCATGCGGCGCGGCAAGCTCGTGTCGATAGGTGACGCGAAGGACGCGACGCCGCGGGGGCTCTCGAACCTGATGGTCGGCGCGAGTGTCGAGCTCGGGCAGCGCCACCCCGCCACCGCCGTGGCCCAAACGCCGATCGTCGCGCTCGATCGCGTCAGCGCTCGCGACGCGCAGGGCCACCCAGCGCTCAACGACGTCTCGTTCGATGTGCGGCCGGGCGAGATCCTGGCCGTGGCAGGTGTGGACGGGAACGGTCAGGCCGAGCTGGTCGAGGTCCTCTCTGGCCTGTGCGCGCTCACGGCCGGGACGATCCTGTTCGACGGTCAGGACGTCTCCCACGCCACGCCCGCTCGACTGCGAGCGCTCGGTCTGGCCCATATCCCTGCCGATCGCCTGCACCGAGGCCTGTGCCCCAACCTCCAGCTCACCGAGAACCTCGCCCTGGGCCGCGCGCGCCAAGCGCCGTTTGCCAAGGGCCCCTTCATCGATCGGCGGCGCGCGACAGAACGGGCCAGCGCGCTGATCGAGCGTTTCGACATCCGGCCACCTGACCCGCGCCGGACCGCACGCGAGCTGTCGGGAGGCAACCAGCAGAAGGTCATCCTGGCCCGTGAACTCGACCAAAAACC
>JAISIF010000153.1 GCA_031262165.1 Myxococcales bacterium
CAGGGCGGTCGAGTTCTATTTTTTTGATCTCGAATCGGGATGTGTCGGGGCGTTGCGGGCAACGCCCCTACGAAGACACGCCTCGATCTTGGTCGAAATACAGAACTCGATTGCCCTGACCGACAGGAGGAGTGGCGATGCGAATCGACAAAACTCGATGGCCTGCGGGGGAGTTGTGGGTCGAAATTTTTCTCGTGTCCCTCGGAGACAACCCGTAGGGGCGGATGGCAATCCGCCCGTGCGCAACACCTCTCGACGATCGACTCACCTTCGACGACAGGCCCCTACGCACCCATCACCCGTGACATCCGAAAACCGAGAACTCGATTGTCCTGTCAGGGGAGGCAGAGGGGAGCGAGCTCTCCATTGGTTTGACACGAGCACTCCCTCAAAGCGGTGCGCCACCTCCCTCTGAGAGAGAGACTTTTGGTGAAGCCGACGGGGAGGGGAGTTGCGTGATGGATCGTTGGAACTCGATCGCCATGCTCATTTGAAGCGAGTGTGTGGATCTGTTAGGCGCCGCGGCCCCTTCCTTGAGATTCGAGAGATCCGAGAGATCCGGGAATCCTTTCCGTCGCACCGAGGCACGACAGGAGTTCAACATGGCTCAGCTTCGCTCGCTCACGCTCCTCCTTCTCGCCACGCTCCTCTCCGCGCCCGCCGCACTGGCGGCCGACACCTGGACGACGCCTTACACGGGCATCCGGCAGCTCAAGCGCACGACGACCTCGCCCAATCGCCAGATCTTCGCGCTCGAAGTCGATCTGTCGAACTCGCGCATCGTTCTGCGCTCGACGGCCTCCAGCGAGCGCAAGCAGACACCCGGTAGTTTTGCCAAGGTGGTCGGCGCGCACGCGGCCATCAACGGCGATTTCTTCGAATACACGCATTACAACACCATTGGCATGTCGGCCGGGAACGGCGCCTCCTGGGGCATCGGCGACTCCACTTCGATGGCCGTCTTTGCCTTTGGCGCGGGCGGTCGTGCGGAGATCCGACGCCAGTCCGAGGTCACCGCGTTCGATTCGAGCTGGATGAAGGGCGTGGTCTCGGGATTCCCAGACGTCATGCGTGACGGACAGGTGATCTCCAGCTACCCCGACGGCGATCCGGGCCACTGCGGTGCGCGCCACCCACGCTCGGCGCTCGGCCTCTCGCAGGACAAGAAGAAGCTCTACATGGTCGTCGTCGATGGCCGCACCACGGCGAGCGTCGGCGCCACCTGCGCGGAGCTCGGCACGATCATGAAGGACCTGGGCGCCTACACGGCTCTCAACCTCGACGGCGGCGGCTCATCGGCGCTCGTCGTCAAGTCGGGCACGAGCTACTCGGTCATCAACAAGCCGAGCGACGGCAGCCAGCGCACGGTGGCCAACCACCTCGCGGTCATCGTCTCGGACACGCCGGTCGTCGTCACGGGCGGGATGAAGATCGCTGTGGTCGATGACGAGACTTCGGCCCCGCTCGTCGGCGCGCGTGTCACGCTCTCGGGCGTCGCCACCGCGCAGACCACCGGCTCGGACGGCACGACGACCTTCACGAACCTCACGCCAGGTCAGGGCGCCTACTCGGCGACGGCCTCGATGAGCGGCTACGAGACGACCACGCGCAGTGGCGGGACGGTCGATGCTGGGCAGACCTACACGTTCACGCTGCGGCTCAAATACATCCCGGGCGGCCTGAAGGTCATCACGCGCGACCTCACCACCTCGGCGCCCCTGTCCGGTGCCCGCGTGACGGTCGATGGGTCGACGGCCACTCACGGACCGCAGACCACGGGCGCGGACGGCTCGACGATCTTCTCGAGCCTGAGGCCAGGCGCCGGGACTTACTCGGCGACAGCCACCCTCTCTGGCTACGCGACGACGACTCGGAGCGGGGCGAGCGTCGATGCGAACAGCACCTATGACTTCACGCTCCAGCTCCAGCGCCTGACTGGCGATCTGAGGGTGATCGTGCGCGACGAAGACACGGACGCGCTCCTGTCCGGCGCCACCGTCACGCTCACAGGCCTCTCGGGCAACGTCGGCTCGAAGACCACGAACGCGAGTGGCGAAGCGCTCTTCACGAACCTCACGCCGGGCGAGGCGGCCTACTCTGCGTCCGCCTCGAAGAGCGGCTACGACGCGGCCAGCCGCGCGGGGGCGACGGTCCACGCCGGAAACACGTATCCATTCACCGTTTGGCTGACCAAGACGTCGGTCGTCGTTCCCCCACAGGACATCGATGGCGACGGCCTCCCGGACGCCGAAGACAACTGCCCGTTCGTCTGGAACCCGAACCAGGAGGACAGCGATCGCGATGGGATGGGCGACGCCTGCGCGCCCATCGTCCCCGAGCCAGACGCTGGGCCAGCGCCAGACGCGGGCGCGGACACGGACACGGGGAGCGGTGGCGAGGTCGTGGTCGGCGACGCCTCCATCGAAGCGCCAGACGTGCCCACCCATCCGCTCGAGGATGCCTCCCTTCCCGACGCTGGCGCCCCCTTCGATTCAGGCCTCCCCGGAGGCGATCAGGACGGCGTGGCGGGCGAGCAGCCCGGCGACTATCTCGTGACGATCGAGGCCGGTGGCTGCCGCGCGGCCAATGGCGTGTTCGCCCTCTGGCCTGCGCTCCTGCCGATCGGCCTGTGGCTGACTGGGCGACGCCGTCGTCCGTGACGAGGCGATTGGGGGATTCGAAAAAAGCCCCCTCTCCTGCCTCTTGGGGAAGGGAGAGGGGGAGCGTTTCAGAAACGAACACTGAATGAGATGATGTAAATTCTTATGCCGTTCACACGCCGCGTCAGCGGCGCTTTTTTTATTGAGGATCTATTTCTTCATTAGAACCGGGGAATGCCAAACGAGGCGCGAGGCGGGAGCTTCCTGAGGGAAGTGAAGGGCGAAGCAACGATGGCTGGCTTTTCACGGACGAGCGAGGCGACGGGATAATTAAGGGATAGAGCCTTAAGTCCTAAGGAGCGCGACATGCCTCAGCGTCTTTTCGAAATATAGTATAGTCGTATAAAAAAGCATCACTAACATCTTGAGTATTCATAGATGGCCGACTCTAGTGATTCATATCGTAAAACATTATCACGTAGCCACCTCTTGAAATTTGCTCATGTCTTTTCGTGAGTAAAGCATGATTGACCTCGGTGTTGTTGGGAGTTCCCTTTTAGCGTTTCTTCTTTATGCGGCTATATATTGAGGCGACATTAGCGCGCTTGCAAACAATCATCATGTCTGAACCATGAAACAATGTCTTCTATGGTCATCATTCTCAAGGAACGATGCGGAACTACAAAGAGCCCAAGCATTGATTGTGATCGAACCTTTCCCAGAAAAGCTTTCATTGAGATAGATTTTCCACTTTCCTCTCTTTGTTTTGTGGCGGCTATTGATTCCCTTATCCTGTTCTTTATTGATCTCGTTTCAATCAAAGAGAACTGCTTGGGACGAATTTTCGACCGCCGAGTTTGCCTTCATGCCCTTCAAAACGTGGCGATCGGCCAGCTGCTTTACAGCTCAAAAATCCAAATTCGTTCCGTGACGACCAGGATTTTCCATCGAGAGCGAAGACTATTGTTGCCTGTTTTGTTGAACGGCCATGCCGATTTGAATGCCATTCAAGGGCTTATCCCTCCATCAGGACCGAACAATGCGAAGGACGGGGAATGCCAGAAGAGGCGCGAGGTGGGAGCTTCCAGACGGAAATGCTCAACGAAGCAACGATGGCTGGCGTTTCACGGACGAGCTTTGGCGACGGGATAATCGATGGATAAGTCCTAAGGATATTTCTCGATTGAAGTTTCCCGTCTCGTTTGGAGACAGATTCTCATGTCGATGAATGACGCCGATACATCTCGCCCGCTGCTTTCATTCTTCGATACGGAATTTCTTGAAATTCTGGGAACAACCGATCGAGCGACGATGTAAGCGCCCGCCCGAAACTCGAAAGCAGAATTTCTGAAGCGGCGGTGCCTGTTCTCGAAGTCGTATTTTCTCGTTTTTCAGTGTCGGTGCAGCAGTCGGTGGATCGGTCGGTCGAGCCTCGCCTCGGCGAATCACGAATCGATCGCAACGACGAATTGTCCGTCCAAGGAGTCGCGCATGTCAGGGCAAAGGCAGGGACGTTGGCTGTGGGGTGTCTTTTTTCTCGCCCTCATTGGAGCAGGCTTTGGGCTCTACAAATTGTTGCTGGCGCCCAAGCCGCCCAAGCTCTCCTTCACGACCGCCGAAGTGGCGCAGGGCGACGTGGCCTCTTGGGTGACTGCGACGGGGACGCTCTCACCGCGCGTCACGGTCGAGGTGGGCAGCCAGATTTCGGGCCGCATCCTGGAGCTCTTGGCCGACTTCAACTCGCCCGTCACCAAGGGTCAGCTCCTGGCGCGCATCGACCCGCTGCTCTTCGAGTCAGAGGTCGCTTCGTCGCGCGCGTCGGTGGCCTCTGCCGATGCCAACGTCAAGCGAAGCGAGGCCTCGCTCGCCAACGCACGCCAGACCTCCAATCGCTCGAAGAGCCTGGCCGCCAAGAAGCTCGTCGCACAGTCCGAGGCAGACGCTGACCTCTCGAAATTGCGCATGGCCGAGGCCGATCTCGCGCAGGCCAAAGCCCAACTTGCGCAGGCCAAGGCCAACCTCGAGCTGAAGATCACGAACCTCGCCTACACGAAGATCCACTCGCCCATCGACGGTGTGGTCATCTCGCGCGACGTGGACGTGGGCCAGACAGTCGCCGCCTCGATGCAGGCGCCCACGCTGTTCACCATCGCCGAGGATCTCCGAAAGATGGAGATACACACGAGCGTGGCCGAGTCGGACGTAGGCCTCATCGAGCCGGGCATGACCGTCGAGTTCAACGTGGACGCCTACCCGAACATCGTCTTCCACGGCGAGGTGAAGGAGGTCCGCTACTCGCCAACCACGGAGCAGAACGTCGTCACCTACAACGCCGTCGTCTCTGTCGAGAACCCACAGCTCAAACTCTTGCCCGGCATGACGGCCCAGGTGCGCTTCAAGATCGCCGAGGCCACGGACACACTCCTCGTCCCGAACGTGGCCCTGCGCTTCAAGCCCTCGGAGTCGTTTTTGGCCAAGGCGCGCGCGATGCGTGAGGCGGAGCTCGCATCGCTGGGGCGTGAGCCAAAGCCAAGAGATGCCAACATGAAGAGGCCGCCAAACCCTGAAGAACGAAAAGCCATGAACTTCGTCTGGGTGCTCGACGAGGACGATCGCCCGCGGCCCGTCATCGTCGATGTGTCGATCACGGATGGGAAGAACACGGCGGTCGCCATCCTCGAACCACCTCACCGGCGAGGGCAAAAGGACGAGCGCCAAGAGGGTGAGCAGACGGCGTTCGTCAGACTCAAGAAGGGTGATCGCGTCATCACGAGCTACGCCGATGGCTCACAGTCGGCACCCGCTGGCGCAGCGCAACGGCCAGGACAGGGACGGCCACGGATGGGCGGCTTCATGGGTGGACCGCCGCCGCCGCGCTGATGCCTCGCCTCCCTCTCCGACGACTCGAGGCAGCGGGAAAAGATGCGAGTCGTCGACGCACGCGCTCCCTTTCCCTCTCTCTTTCTCATTCTCCCGATCGAGGAAGCGGTGTGTTGAGAGGCGTGGGGAATGCGTGAGTCAGCGCACAGCTCAATCAACGAGAAGAGAAGAAAGGATCACCTCGCCAGATGGCACTCATCGAAATCGAAGACCTCCAGAAGACCTATGACTCGGGCGAGGTCCAGGTCCGGGCTCTGCGCGGGGTGTCGATCGACATCGAGCAGGGCACGTCCGTGGCCATCATGGGCACCTCAGGATCGGGCAAATCGACGCTGATGAACCTGCTCGGCTGCCTCGATCGGCCCACGGCAGGCATCTACCGGCTCGACGGCATCGACGTCTCCTCGCTCGACCGCGACGCCTTGGCCGACATCCGCAACCGGGTCATCGGCTTCGTGTTCCAGAACTTCAACCTGCTCTCGCGCACGAGCGCCCTGGAAAACGTCGAGCTGCCACTCGTGTATGCGGGCGTTGGCCGATCCGAGCGCCGTCACCGCGCACAGGAAGCCCTCACCAAAGTCGGCCTGGGCCAGCGCATGGACCACCATCCGAGCCAACTGTCGGGCGGCCAGCAACAGCGCGTGGCCATCGCGCGCGCCCTCGTGGGCAAACCCAGCCTCATCCTGGCCGACGAGCCCAC
>JAISIF010000094.1 GCA_031262165.1 Myxococcales bacterium
CCTTAACCCAATTCAATTGGACCGGATGCCTCAAAGTATTACGTGTGTCCGCATATGCTTTTGCAGACTTGCTATTCAGATTTCAAAGAACGACTCAGCTTCTTTCTGACCGCCGAAAAACGGCGCGGGCTTTTACTCGCACCGACTCAACCTGTCAAGAAGTTTTTTCGTTTTTTTTTCAACCAGCTGCCTCAACCTCCAAGACAGCCAAAAAAAACAAAATCGCCACCCAGTCTCCACTTCTTTCGGGTGGCCAACTCCTCAACCCCTGATTCTTTTCTCAAGAACTCTCTCGAAAGCCAGGCTCTTCCCGGCCCCGAAAAACGAGGCGCCTTCTACTCACCTCCCCCCCACCCGTCAACCTTTTTTTCTTAAACAACACACTTTTTTACCCATCCCCTCGCCTCATTCTTGCGGGCAGCCTTTCTGAAATTCGCTCTGCGCCTGGTAGAGCCACCGATAGATAGTTTCCGAGCGGACGAGCCGCTTCACGTAGCCACGTGTCTCCGCGATCGGAATCTGCTCCACGAAGCGATCGAGATCCCCTTCGGATACCACTGACTGCCATTGGCGCACGCGCGCAGTGTCAGCGTTGTAGGCTGCGAAGGCGAAGAGTGGCTCTCCCTCGAACTCACGCAGGAGGGTGCCGAGCCAGGCACAGCCAAATTCGATGCTCGTCGATGGCTCGAACAAGTCGTCATCCTTGAAGGACGCACGACCGACAAGCCGGGAAACCTCTCTGGCCCGATCGGGCATGAGCTGCGTGAGACCAAGCGCGCCTGCCCAGGATCGCGCCTTTGGATCGAGCGCGCTCTCCTCACGCATCAGCGCTTGGAGCAGGTCTGGCCTGACGCCATGCGTGGCGCAGTGCTGTTCAATGAGGGCTCGGTGCGCGCGCGGCCATGCCAAGGTCCACAGCCCTCGCGTGCCAGGCGTCGGCGACTTCTCGAAGACCGACGCGAAGTGCACACGGGCAATCCACTGCGCTCCTCGGAAGTCCCCAGCGAGTCCCATCAGAACGGCCAACACCTTCCTGTCCTCCTGACTCTGCTTGTGGCGGGCAAGGGCGCTCAGCTCTTCGCGCGCAGCATCCATCATTCCGAGTCGCAGGAACTCGATAGCTACGTCCAGTCGAGCGTTCTTCTGGAGAGCACCCAGTTTCAGCGGAAGCTGGGCCAAGACATCCTCGCTCGCTGTGCGGCCCTTCGAATCACCACGAATCGCCGCGGCGATGTCCGTGCGTGTCGCGCAAGCCTGGGCCGGGTTTGAGCGCTCCAAACGCCCCAGGGCCATCGCGCCGTAGTAGGTGGTCGGAGCCTCCCGAGCGAGCCGCTCGTCCATCTTCTGGGCGTCACGTGTCTTCCCCCGCCTGTCCACGATCCGGGCCTTCCAATAGAGGGCGCGCTGTCGATCGTTGGCCTTGGTCGAAGGCGCCCTCAGGATGAGATCGAGCCAAGCGTCCGCGTCGGCAATCTTCCCTGCCTGCCAATCAATCCAGAAGCGCTTGAAGAGCGCCTCCGGCGCGTAGCGACTCTTGGGAAAGTCGCGCGCGAGCCGTTCGAGCCGCGCAGAGGCCGTGTCGATCAGCTCGTTCTGGATCTCGAGCGCTGCCGCGAACCATTCGGCCTGTGCTCTGTTCCGCGATCCGGGAAAGGCCTCGATGAAGCGGTCGTAAAAGGCCGCGCCACGCTCTGGGTGCGCAATCGACTGCGACGAGGCGAGCGAGTAGAGCGCCTGCGATTTCTGCGCGGGACACGCCTCGACGATCGGGGAGAAGATCTCGATGGCACGCTCGTGCAGCCGCTCTTTTCGAAGGGCCTCTCCGAGCGCGAGGTGCGCGCGGCAGCCCAGCGCGGACGGGAACTCGAGCCGCTCGATCAATGGCGTCAGCTCGGCAATGGCGCGCTGGTTGTGGTGGGCCGCGACGAGCTTTTCTGCTCGCGCCACACGATCTTCGAGCGCGAACGCTTCGACGCCGAGCGCGCTTCGAGCTTCTTCAGCGAATGGCGCGCGTGGGTGATCTCGCCAGAGCGCCATCAGGGCCGACCTCTCGCCCGCGCTATCCTTCAAGCGCACCGACAACTGGGCGTGCCGCGTCAAGGCCTCTGCCCCCAGGTCATTGCCCTCGGCTGGTTCACGCCGCCGAATCAATTGGGCCAGCGCCGCGCGCGCCTCTTCGAGCGCTCCCTTCTCCTCCAAGATCTTCGAACGTTCGAGCTGGGCCCGATCAAAGAGGCGTGAGGACGAGGCGATCGCGCCGAATGCCTCGAGCGCCCGATCCCACAGCCGCGCGCGGGCAAAGCGTGTCCCTGCCTCGAAGGCCCAGTGATCGGCGAGCTTTGGAAAGTCCTTGCGCAACGCCCAGAAGGCCTCGGCGGCATCGAGAAACTTCCCCTCCAGATCGAACAGGCGCGCTCGCAGGACGCGGGCGGGCGCTGAGGCAGCGACATCGATATCATTGATGAGCATGCGCGCCGCCGCGGCATCATCCCGATCGATCGCCTCAGCCACGGGCGCGAGCGGCCCGGTGAAGCGCGAGGCGACCGACTCAACCGTCAACATGGCGGGCGCGGCCAGGACAGCGCTCGGACAGAGGAGCAGAGCAGCGAAGAGGAGGGCGAGTCGTCGGGCGCTCATCAAAAGAGGCATCGCATCATCGATCCTTGAGAAGGTTTTTTTTGAAGAAGCTGAAGCGGGTCGAGCGAACAGCGCGTCTGAAGAAATCATCCCTGCACCTTTAGGACTTCACCCTTCATTAGGATCGAGCACCGTCCAGGACGGAGAATGCCAGACGAGGCGTGAGGCTTTGAGCTTCCAGACGGAAGTGAAGAGAGACGCAACGAAGAGCGGCGTTTCACGGACAAGTGGGGCTCGGTCCTAATGAAGGGAGAAGTCCTTGGCCCATCCCCTCATCCAGGCGGTTTTCCGCACCCTCTCCAACCGCCAAACTCGAAGCCATCCATCCAATCGGTCTGGTCCGGTTGCTTTCGATCACTCGAACACTGCGGAGAGAGTCCATGCGTCAGATGCGGGATGACACCCTAGTTTCAAAGATTTCCGCCATGCAGGACGAAGCGCGCTTCCAGGAGGAATCCTGGGAGGGCACCTTCGAAGACTACCTTCAGATCGTCCGGCAGAACCCGCGCGTCACGCGCACGGCCTTTCAGCGCATGTTCGACATGATCGAATCGCATGGGAAGACCGACTACTTCGACAACAAGAAGAAGCTGACGCGCTACCACTTCTTCCTCGATGAGAGCGCTGGCGGTCACGACGCCATCTTTGGCCTGGACGTGCCCCTGATGAAGCTCGTCAACGTCTTCAAATCAGCGGCACAAAGGCTTGGCACCGAGCGGCGCGTCCTGCTCCTGCACGGCCCTGTCGGCTCGTCGAAATCGACCATCGCGCGCCTGCTCAAGCGGGGCATCGAGGCCTACTCGAAGACCCCAGCGGGTGCGCTCTACACATTCACCTGGTGCCTCGATCGAAAGGCCGAGGATGGCTCGATCGCGGAGAAAGAAGAGCTCTTCCCCTGCCCCATGCACGAGGACCCGCTCCACCTGATCCCGAGCGAGTGGCGTGCGCGCCTCATCGATGAGCTCACGCCGCCCGGCGCCGAGTTCGAGATCCCGTCCACGGGCGAGCTGTGTCCCGCATGCCGCTTCGTGTTCCGCGATCTAATGAAGCGCTACGGCGGCGCGTTCGAGCGCGTCGTGGAGCACGTGCGCGTGCGCCGCCTCATCCTCTCGGAACAAGACCGCGTTGGCATCGGGACGTTCCAACCCAAGGATGAGAAGAACCAGGACTCGACCGAGCTCACCGGTGACATCAACTACCGAAAGATCGCCGAATACGGCTCCGACTCGGACCCCCGCGCGTTCAACTTCGATGGCGAACTCAACATCGCCAACCGAGGCATCGTCGAGTTCGTCGAGATCCTGAAGCTCGATGTGGCCTTCCTCTACGACCTGCTCGGTGCGACCCAGGAGCACAAGATCAAGCCCAAGAAGTTTCCGCAGACCGACATCGACGAGGTCATCCTCGGCCACACGAACGAGCCTGAATACAAAAAGCTCCAGAGCAACGAGTTCATGGAAGCGCTGCGGGACCGGACCATCAAAATCGACATCCCCTACATCACGAAGCTCAGTGAAGAGGTGAAGATCTACGAGAAGGACTTCAACTCCCGGACAATCCGCCAGAAGCACATCGCGCCGCACACGCTCGAGATGGCCGCGATGTGGGCCGTGCTCACGCGCCTCGAAGAGCCACAGAAGCAAGGCCTGACGATCCTGCAGAAGCTCAAGCTCTACAACGGCAAGACGCTGCCCAACTTCAACGAGGACAACGTCAAAGAGCTGCGCAAAGAGGCAGTGCGTGAAGGGCTCGACGGCATCAGCCCGCGCTACGTCCAGGACAAGATCTCCAACGCGCTCGTCTCTGAGAAGGGCGAGGGCTGCATCAACCCGTTCATGGTGCTCAACGAGCTCGAATCCGGACTGCGCACGCACTCGCTCATCTCGAACGAGGAGCAGAAGAAGCGCTACCGCGAGCTGCTCGGCGTGGTGCGCGAGGAATACGAGAACATCGTCAAGAACGAGGTCCAACGCGCCATCAACGCGGACAAGGACGCCATCGAGCGACTGTGCGGCAACTACATCGACAGCATCAAGGCCTACACGCAGAAGGAGCGGCTGCGGAACAAATACACAGGCCAATACGAGGAGCCGAGCGAGCGCTTCATGCGGTCGATCGAAGAGAAGATCGACATCCCCGAGAGCCGCAAGGACGACTTTCGGCGCGAGGTGATGAACTACATCGGTGCCCTGGCCATCGAGGGGCGTGCCTTCGACTATCGGACGAACGAGCGGCTGCACAAAGCCCTGGAGCTCAAGCTGTTCGAGGATCAGAAGGACTCGATCAAGCTGCGCCACATGGTCTCGACCGTCATCGATCCCAAGACCCAGGAGAAGATCGACGTCGTGAAGAACCGGCTCATCCAGAACTACGGCTACTGCGAGGTGTGCGCGAGCGACGTGATGAGCTTCGTGGCGAGCATCTTTGCGCGAGGAGATGCGAAGTGAGCATTGAACCAGCGTTCATTCATTTTCCCTATCGGGCGGAGCAGATCCCTATCTGGGCAGAGCGCGAAAATAAACTTTGAGCTGATCAATGGCTGGTTTGAAAATTGAGGTCTTGAACAATTTTCGAGCGGTTCATCGCTACCTCTTCCCTCAATGTCGCTCGATCGACCTTATCTCCTTGATTTTCCTAGACTTTAATGAAAAGCGACTGGCGTTTCATCTTCGCTGGATGCCTGTTTTTTTCAGGTGCTCGATTTTGTGGCCTTAAGCACCCGAAAAACTTGAAGACTTTTGGGATGCTGTATTCCCCGGGATCAAACCGGGGCTTTATTGAAGCGAGAGGTTGAGAACGGAGGTCGGGCGTGACATGCGCAGTATTCCCCGGGATCAAACCGGGGCTTTATTGAAGCTGAAAATGGCGATGGAACAGACCGACCGACAGTTTTGTATTCCCCGGGATCAAACCGGGGCTTTATTGAAGCGCACTAGAGTTCCTTGGCATCGGCCACGGCGGAGCGCATGTATTCCCC
>JAISIF010000110.1 GCA_031262165.1 Myxococcales bacterium
GCCTCGATCTTGGTCGAAATCCAGAACTCGATTGCCCTGTCTTTCAGGGCCAGTGGGATCGACACGGAACGGGACAGGGTGGAGTCATCTGAAGATGAGGTTGTGCGCGCTCGAACTGAAGGACTTTCGCAACATCGCGTCCGCGCGGCTCGTCCCGGCGAGCCAAGCCACGCTCGTCATCGGGCCAAATGGCCAAGGCAAGACCAACCTGCTCGAAGCGCTCTACGTCCTGACGACGCTGCGCCCCCTCCGAGCCAGCCGCTTCTCGGAGCTCGTCCGCTTTGGTCAGCCGCGTGCCCGAATCGAAGGCCGCTTCGAGCTCGCGGGCGCCGAGCGCACCATCGCGCTCGACATCACGGCCGAGGGAAGGGCGGCCTCTGTCGATGGCAAGCGGGCACAGAGCCTCACCGACTACTTCGGCGGCCTATCTGTCGTGGCCTTCACCCCGGACGACCTCGCCGTGATCAAAGGGCCCCCCGAGGGCAGGCGCCGTCTGCTCGATCGCGCCGTATTCAACCGCTTCCCTGGTCACCTCGACGCGAGCCGCATCTACCTGCGCACCCTGAAGCAGCGAAATCACCTGCTGCGCACTGGCGCGGCGCGTGCGCTCGTCGAGGCCTTCGATCAGGCGCTCGTCCAGGCTGGCGCAGAGGTGATCGCCCGCCGCCTCGCCCTCATCGCCGAGATGAGCGATCGGCTCGCGACGAGCTTCGAGGCCATCGCGCCAGGCGACGGCGGCTGCGCGCTCAGATACGCGCCGTTCTCAGGGGCCTTGAAGACGTCTGAACTGTCGCTCATCGCCGAGACCTTCCGAGAGACGCTGAACGAACGGATCGAACGCGACCTGGAACGAGGCTTCACCTCGATCGGACCGCACAGCGACGACGTGGAACTGCGCATCGGCGGCCGGGCAGCCCGGACCTTTGCCTCGCAGGGACAGCAGCGCGCAGTGATCCTCGCCTTCAAGATCGCCGAGCTCGAAAACCTGCGCGCGCGCATCGGCGTTCCACCGCTCCTCCTCTTGGATGACGTGTCGAGCGAGCTCGATCCAGCGCGCAACCGCTTCCTGATGGACTACCTGCGCAACGCCTCGCTCCAGTGCCTCCTCACGACGACGGACGAGCGGCTGGTCGCGTCGGCCGCGATGGGCCAGGACACGCGCGCCTTCTTCGTCGAGAGAGGCCAGTTCCGAGAGCGCGCGATGGGAGAAGCTGAAGAGGGGCCCTAACGCTCCAGTTATCTAGACTTCGAGTGAGCCTCTCTCGCGGCGGTCTGGTGAGCGCGTCGCCAATAGGACCAGGCGATAATGGATGCGGGTTCGATTTGGCGTTGGGCAAGGCGTCGAGTGATTCGTTGGATTTCTTGGATTGACCAGCAGATGCGCTCGGGTTCTTTGTTTTGGTCCGCGCAATTCTTTTTTTTGGTTCACTCGTCTTTGTTTCGAACCATTCGATTGTTTGTCGATGAATGGCCGTCAATAGGACGAATGCAAGCATGAGCAGCGACACATGAGGCTGCCGCCATGCCACGAACGTGTTTCATCACGATCCAATCCAAATTCAATCGGGCTCCCTGCAGGACACCAAGTCGTAAAATATGCCAATTCACCGTCAGAGATATTTCGTCGAATCAAAAGATCGCGCGTCCATAAGCCGTGACGTGAAGACTACCGTTGAATTCGTCAACGTATAGATCTGCAAATTCTATATAATACCAGTCATACAAAGGTGGCCCTTTTAGTGCCACTGCTCATCGACAAGCACTTCCAATGGAATAGCTCCAGGTTTTTGGTAATGCTCGATGCCGTTTCATCGATAAAATCTATTTTATTCCACGATCGCGCTCTATAATCTCTCTATCAATCGCAATTCGTGGTTTCTGTCGCAAAACTAATATCTGTTGGCACCGATCTGATTGGCCTTGGTCTGAAGAGGCGATCAAGCAATCCGCAAGAACCGCTGCATCGTGTCCCCAATGGCCACCTCATCGCCGAAGAAACACCCGAGCTGGTCGATCGATCAGGTCGATCGCATCGAGGCGAGCGCGACCTGCAGGTATTCGAGGCGGGAGATGTGGGAGGGGATGAGATAGCGAAGCAGCACCCCCAATTCGGGAACTCCCAACCGCACGCGCAATGCCTCACGTTGACATCGAGCAGCGCGAGCATCGAGGGGAGTCCAGGTGACTGGGTGGGGCGGCCGCAGTGTGCCCCGCACGTTTGGGGCGCGAGCCAATGGGGATCCCGCTTCGGATTTTGAGCGACCACAGCCGGTTTCGCGAGATCGTCCGAGGGCGCATCAAGGCGAATCTTCGAAAGTTCCTTCAGAAGGGCGAGATGATCGGCAAGCGCGGCCAGGAGCTCATCTCCATTCCGCTGCCGACCATCGACATTCCGCGCTTCCGCTTCGGACCCAATGGCCAGGGCGTGGGCCAAGGGGAGGGCGAAGAGGGCGCCATCCTCGGACCTGGCGGGACGACGCCGGGCGGTGGCGAAGCGGGCGGTGACTCGGCCGATCACGCGCTGGAGGTCGATCTCTCGCTCGACGAGCTCGCCGTGATCCTCGGAGAGGAGCTCAGCCTGCCGCGCATCGAGCCCAAGGGGTGCGATCGCCTGTCGAGCCAGCATGTCAAATACACGGGCATCCACAGCACAGGCCCCGAGTCGCTGCACCACTTCCGCCGCACGTTCCGCGAGACACTCAAGCGCGAGATCGCCCAGGGCACCTACGATCCGCGCAACCCGTGCCTCATCCCGGTGCGTGAGGACAAGCGCTACCGCTGCTGGAAGGTGAACGAGAACCCAGAGTCGAGCGCCGTCATCATCTACATGATGGATGTCTCTGGCTCGATGGGCGACGAGCAGAAGGAGATCGTCCGCATCGAGAGCTTCTGGCTCGATACCTGGCTGCGCAGCCAATACCGGGGCCTCGACTGCCGCTACATCATCCACGATGCCGTGGCGCGCGAGGTCGATCGCGAGACCTTCTTCCACACGCGCGAGTCGGGCGGGACGATGATCTCCTCGGCCTACAAGCTGGCTCGCGACATCCTCAGCGCCGACTACCCGGCCACCAACTGGAACATCTACCTGTTCCACTTCTCGGACGGCGACAACTGGTCGGCGGACGACACACGCGTGTGCCTGGAGACGCTTCAGAGCGAACTGCTGCCGATCGCGAACCTCTTCTGCTACGGCCAGGTCGAGAGCCCCTATGGCTCGGGGCAGTTCGTCAAGGACCTGCGCGAGAACCTGGGCGAGCGCGAGAACCTGGCGCTCTCCGAGATCGCCGACAAAGAGGCGGTCTATCAGTCGATCAAGGATTTCCTGGGACGGGGACGGTGATGGGAGCGCTACCTGTGGCGATCTCTGATCGAAACGTAGGGCTTATCCCTTCATTAGGACCGAGCAACGCGAAGGACGGGGAATGTCAGTCGAGGCGCGAGGCGGGAGCTTCCAGACGGAAGCGACCAACGAAGCAACGAAGGCTGGCGTTTCACGGACAAGTGGGGCGACGGGAGAATGAAGGGATAAGCCCTTAGGAACAGGCCCCCGGTGACGAGCGGTCACAGGGGAGTGCCCCTAGGCGCAACGAGTTGATCGGTGACTCGGTGATTCGGGGATTGCTTGGAAACGGGTGGGGGAGGGGAAGGCCATGCGTCGTGAGAGCAGGTGGCTGGCAGAGCTGCAGCAGGAGATCGAAGGCCACGCGCGCGCCTATGGCCTCGACTTTTTCGAGACACATTTCGAGCTGTGTGACTGCGACACGCTCAACATGGTCGCGGCGTGCGGCGGCTTTCCGAACCGCTACCCGCACTGGCGCTTCGGGATGGAGTTCGACCAGTTCTCCAAGGGCTACACGCACGGGCTGTCCAAGATTTATGAGCTCGTGATCAACACCGATCCCTGCCACGCCTTCTTGCTCGATTCGAACACGCGCGTGGCGCAGAAGCTCGTGATGGCGCACGTGTTCGGGCACAGCGACTTCTTCAAGAACAACTTCTGCTTCGCGCCGACGAACCGGAAGATGCTCGACGAGATGGGCAATCACGCCACGCGCATCCGTCGTTGGATCGATCGGCTGGGCGTCGAGCGGGTCGAGGGATTCATCGACACGGTGCTCTCGCTCGAAAACCTGATCGACCTCAACGCGCCCTACATTGCCAGGCGCCGCTCCCGAACGACCCTGGAGCCTGGCCAGGGTGAGGTCGAGGTCGAGGGTTTCCCTGTCGAGCGCGAATACATGCGCCGTTACATCAACCCAGAGGACAAGCTGGAGGACGAGAGGCGGCGCTCCGAGGCGCTGCGGACCCTGGCCGAACAGCAGGCGTATCCAGAGCTACCCGAGCGCGACGTGCTCCTCTTCCTCATCGAGCGCGCGCCCTTGGAAAGCTGGGAGGCGGATCTGTTGTCCATCCTGCGCGAGGAGACGCTCTATTTCGCGCCGCAGGCCCGAACCAAGATCATGAACGAGGGCTGGGCCAGCTACTGGCATTCGACGCTGATGACCGAGCGTCTGCTCGAGGACTCGGAAGTCGTCGATTACGCAGAGCACTGCGCCGCGACGCTCGGGTCGAGTCCAGGCTCGCTCAACCCCTACAAGCTGGGCCTCTGCCTGTTCCGCGACATCGAGCGGCGCTGGAACGAGGGGCGCTTCGGGCCCGACTACGAGGCGTGCGACTCGATGGCCAAGCGCCAGAGCTGGGACGAGCAGCTGGGCTTGGGCCGCGAGAAGATTTTCGAGGTGCGGCGTCACCACAGCGACGTCACCTTCATCGAGGAGTTCCTCACCCCAGAGCTGTGCGTCGAACTGAAGCTGTTTGCCTATGACTTCAATGAGAAGCGCAACTTCTGGGAGCTGAGCGCGCGCGACTTCCAGGTGGTCCGTGAGCGTCTGCTCTGCCAGCTCACCAACCTGGGCCAGCCCATCATCGAGGTCGTCGATGCCTCGTCACGCACGCTCACGCTGATGCACCGACACGAGGGCATGGATCTGCAGCTCGATCATGCGCGCCAGGCGCTCCGGGCAGTCCAGACGCTCTGGAAAGGATCCGTCGCGTTGCTCACCATGCAGGAGGGCAAGGAGATCTTGCTGCGCTCGGATGGGGGCGACGACGCGGACACACGACGGGCGTAGCACGCCCCTACATCCGCCACTCCTCACGACTCCCGAGCGATCGCCGCCGCGCCGATGAGGCCCGCATCCGCGTTCAGGACGACTTGGACCGGCATCGACTCCAGCATGTGGCTCAGCCGTCCCTTGCTCTGGAACGCGGCCATGAAGGTCCCGTCCTTCAGCTTGTGCAGAATCTTGGGCGAGATGCCGCCCGCGACATAGACGCCCCCGCGCGGCAGGACCGTGAGCGCGAGGTTGCCTGCGGCCGAGCCATAGACCGAGACGAACAGGTCGAGCGCGCGCACACAGATCTCGTCGTCGCCGATCGAGCCATGGGCCGACACGATGGCCGCGTGGTGCGCGCCCTCCCGCGCCATCTCCTCGCGCACGGCAGGGGTCTCGGGGATGCCCTGATCGAGGAAGAACTCGTAGAGCATCGGCAGGCCCATGCCCGAGGCGATGCGCTCGTAGGAGACGCGCTTGTGGCGCTTCCACAGAAAGCGCAGCAGCGAGACTTCTAGCTCGTTGCGCGGCCCAAAGTCGGTGTGGCTGCCCTCGGACGAGAGCACGTCGAAGCCTGCTCCTGTCCGGCGCTTCGTCAGGACCGCCTCGCCCAGGCCAGTGCCCGCGCCGATCACGGCCCAGGGGCCTTCAGGCGCCGCTGGCGCGTCGTTCAGTGGGGCGAAGTCGCTGGCGGGTAGGCAGGTGATGCCGATGGAGAGCGCGTGGAAGTCGTTGACCAGGCGCACGCGCGGGATCTGGAGCGCGCGCTCGAGCTCATAGGCCTCGATGACCCACGGCAAGTTCGTGGCGCGACAGCTCTGCTCCGTGATCGGACCTGCGATGCCAAAGCAGGCTGCCGCGATCGCGTGTCCGGCCAGCTCCTGGCCCAGGAATTCGCGGACGATGAGTTCGAGCGAGGCAAAGCGGGCGCTCGGGAAAGTTGCGCGCCGCACCATCTGATCGTCGTCGAAGAGCATCAGGGCCGTCTTGGTCCCACCCACGTCGCCTGCCAAAAATTTCATCGCGTCTCCTCATCTCCTCAGAAGGGCTGCCGTTCAGGAGGAGGCTTGTCCGACCAAAAAGGCGCGCCTTCGAGCCGATGCGAGACGAGTTTGTCAAGGAGGGAAGCGAGGTAGCGCAGGGCAATCGAATGCTATTTTTTTGATCTCGAATCGG
>JAISIF010000128.1 GCA_031262165.1 Myxococcales bacterium
GGTAGCGTTGCTTCGGATCCTTAGAAGACGCATTCATGCTTAGACACCCTCTCTCATATTGATATAGATGACCATCTCGTCAGAATCTGTATTCAAACTTTGAATAGCCGTCTCAAGAGGAGCGAGATATACGAGATTTCCATATAGCTCGCCTCGGAAGTCGTCGTAATTTCACAATCCTTATTGGTTTCAAATACTCGACGAACGAACTCGGAGATATTTTGAAACTCAAAAGGCTCCTGAAATCCAACTTCAATGTTCTTTCGGGCGTCATGAATGACGCCCCTACAAATCCCATCAACAAAAATCTTACCAAAAATCTACTCAATGAATTAAAGTAAAAACCAATATCTAAAATATCGTTTTCGACGTGTGTCGATGCAGGCAAATGTAAAGTCGTCATCTTTCCCCCAAACGAATGAACAGCGGGGGCCGTCTGGAAGAACTGGAACTCTCTGTCAATAAGAAACTCTTGGAAATCTTGGCGCGCTTGAATTCCTTGTTCTCGCCTTCTGAGGCGCGCCTAACGCTCGCGGCAATCTGATCAGCATCAATGAATAATGAATACTGTAATGTCAGGGTGTCTCCTCGCTTGCTCTGGAAAATCCCCCTCGCCTCTGCCTTCCCAAACACGCGCAAATACGTCAGGAGCGCGCCGCTTCGTTCTGGTTCGGACGAGGCGAGAGGAGCTTGGATGAGAGCAACCCTGTCATCGTCGTGCTTTGCCGTCGCCGCCTCGTGCCTGTTGTCCCTCCCCGCGCACGCCACCGATGCCACCGACGCCATCACGCCGCTCACGCAGAGCGCGCAGATCGAACAGCTGTGCGCCGATCTGACACCGGTGGCGCGGATGCGCTTCGACGCCAAAGTGGCTGCCCAAGAGCAGGCGGCGTTCGTCGAGCGCCAACAGGCACGGCGTGCCGAACGCTTCAGCGTGGAGCTGCCATGGGCCGACTTCTTCGTGAGCAGCGCCACGGCACCGGACGCGCCCGAGGGCACGCTCCACCTGAAGCTGGATCGCCCGCTCGCGCTCTTCCAGAAGCGCGTGACGCTCTTCGATCTGGCGCGGGATGGCCTGCCGCTCGTTCCAGTCGATGCGGATGACGCGCGCGCCGCGCTGCGCGACGGGCTTCGCCAAGGCACACTGCGCCTGCGCCTCTACTTCAGGCCAGCCACCCAGGACTCGGTCCCCTGCTCGAAGAGCAAGCGAGGAGAGCTGGCGCTGAGCGTCGATCTGTTCCTGGCGGAGCTCGTGGTCGATGACCGCACCGTGGCCAAGGGGCACGTCGTCGAGCGCGCCAAATGAAGCGTGGCCTCTTCTCGCAAACGCCCTCGAAAACGCCTTCGCAAACGCCCTCGGAACCGCGCGCGGCAGTCGCGCTCGTCGCGGCGCTCTTCTTTGGCCTCTTGCTCCTCCAGGACGGCACGGACGCCACGGAAGCCTGGCAGTCACTCCCTCTCTCGCGTGCCATGGCCGAGGGGCACCTGAGCATCGAGAAGAAGCCAGTGGGCCAATATGTCCGCGCTCCAGACGGCCGCTTCTGGCTCGCGCAGGATTACCTGGCGCCGCTCCTCGCCATGCCCGTGGTGGCGCTGGCCGACGCGCTGCCGAACGCTGGCCTGTCGCGGCCACGCCACAGTGTCGGGCCACGCGATGTCCAGGCCTCGGCGGCAGCGGCGAGCCTCGGCGCGCTGTGGGCCGCGCTCACGGGCGGGACGATCTTCCTCTTCGCGACGCGGCGGCTCGGCGTCAGGCCACGCGCCGCGCTCGGGGCAGCGCTCCTCACGGTCTTGGGGACGACCGTGCTGCCGTATTCGCGCACGGGCTACGACGGCGCGCTCTCGGGTCTCTTGCTGCTCGCCGCGCTCTTTGCCGCGACCAGCGAGCGCGACCGAGTGCGCGCGTTTGGGACAGGGCTCCTCTGCGGCCTGGCGACGCTGGCGCGCTTCTCCTCGGCGATTGCCGCGCTCCCGATCGCGCTCCTGGCGATCTCACACGCGGCGGAAGGGCGAGCGCGCGCTCGTGCGGCATCCCAACTCGCCCTTGCCGCGCTTCCCCTGGCCCTCGTGTGGGCTGGGCTGAACCTCCTGCGAACGGGCCATCCATTCGTGCCCGCATCGGCCCTGCCGCAGTTCGCCGACAACAACGCCCTGGATGGCCCCTTCTGGCTCGGCTTCTTCGGGAACCTGCTCTCGCCGAACAAGGGCCTCCTCTTCTTTGCGCCGCTCGCGCTCCTGGGGCTCGTCGGGCTGGGCAAGAGTCGGCATCGCCGCGTCTTCGTGAGCGTGCTCGCCGCGCTCATTGGATTGCTCGTGTTCCACGCCAAGGTGCGCAACTGGTCTGGGCACTGGGGCTGGGGCCCGCGCTACCTCGTCCCGGTGATTCCGCTCTGCGCGCTGGGCATCGCGTGTCTGTTCGAGTCGCAGAGCCAGAGATGGCGGCGCGCGCTCGTGGCCGTGGCCATCCCCTCCATCGCGCTCAACCTGCTGGCGGTCGCCGCGAACTGGACGCTCCGCCTCAGCGTGTCGCCCAGCGTGCGCTCTGCGCGCTTCCCGTTCGATCCGCGCCTGAACCAGCCGCTCGATCACCTCGGCGCCCTGCTCTCGCTCAGGGATGGCTGCCCTGAGCTGAGCTACCTGGGGAAGGGCTGCGTGCTCGACGTTTGGTGGCTCACCTGGCCAACGGCGCGGGCGGACGTGGGAATCTGGGTAATGCCGCTCGCGGTTGGGCTCGCGCTCGTCTCCGCGCTGTCGATGATCATCGCGTGGCGCGCGACGCGGCAGACGCGCTCAGAAGAGCTCACCGCAACTCTGCCCCAAACCGCTCCCCCAGGCGCGTGAGGATGGCCTGGTGCGCTGCGTTGACCTGCTCGTCGGTCAAGGTCTGCGCGCGATCGCGGTAGCGGATCGCGAAGGCCAGGCTCTTCTTGTCCTCTTGGATGCTGCCGCCGCGGAACACGTCGAACAGCGTGACCGACTCGACGAGCTCCGAGGTCGTGCGAATCGCCGCCTCCACATCGGCCGCTGGTGCTGCCGCGTCCACGACGATGGCCAGATCGCGCAGGACCGCCGGATACCTGGGGATGGGCCGCGCGCGGGGGATGGGGTTCGCCGCCGCGAGCAGCGCGTCGAGGTCCAGCTCGAAGAGATAGACGCCGCGCGGCACGTCGAAGGCCGTGGCCACGGTCGGGTGCAGCTCGCCCATGAGGCCGAGGTGGACATCGCCTGCCATCAGCGCACACGCAGAGCGTGGATGCAGGTCACACCGCTGCGTGGATTCGAAGCGGACGTTCCGAAGGTTGAGCGCGCTCAGCACGAGCTCGATGGCGCCCTTCAGATCGTAGAAGTCAGAAGCCCCCGTCGCTTGAGCCCACTGGAGCGGCGCGCGCGGGCCAAACACGAGGCCGCTGAGCATCTGACGCTCGCTCGACACCTTCAGCGCATCTCGCATGGGCGCGGTCGCGAGGTTGGCCGGGAGCTCGGGCACATAGACGCGGCCGATCTCGTAGAGGCGCACAGCTTCGACCTGGCGGTTGAGGCTGTGCTTCAGGTTGTTGACGAGACCTGGCAGGCGGCTCGTGGCCATGGCCGACATGTCGGCGGCAATGGCGTTGCGCAGGCAGATGGGCTTCACGTCGGGCGTGAAGTGCGCGAGCGCGGCCGCGTCCACGAACGAGTAGTTGATGACCTCGTCGAGTCCGGCTGCGGCGAGCGCGGCGCGCAGCCGATTCATGGCGTCGGCGCGCAACGAGGCCGTTCGATCCGGCAGCTCCTGCACGCCGCACGGCAGGCGCGCGGGGATCTTGTCGTAGCCCATGGTCCGGGCCAGCTCCTCGACGCAGTCGGCCTCGCCTTCGACGTCTGGCCGCCAGCTCGGAATCGTCACCTCGACCGTCTCACGGCCATCGTCGGAGAGACCAAAGCCAAGCGCTGAAAGCGTCTTCTTCACGAGACCGCGCTCGACCGGCATCCCGAGCGTCCGCGACGGCGTGTCGAGGTGCAGGTCGAAGTGGCGCGCGACGAAAGGGCGCGGGTAGCGGTCCACACGACCGGGCAGAATCTTGGCGCCCGCGAGCTCGGCCAAGAGCTGCGCTGTCCTGTCCTGCGCAAAGAGGAGCATCTCGGGATCGATGCCGCGCTCGAAGCGGTGCGACGACTCGCTGTGCAGCGCGTGGCGGCGCGCGGTGCGGCGGATGGCGCCTGGCTCGAACCACGCGGCCTCGATGAGGACGCGCGTGGTCGCGTCCGAGATCTCGCTCACACCGCCACCCATCACGCCGGCCAGGGCCGAGGGCGCCGTCGCGTCGCAGATGCACAGGTCGTCGCCAGCTGCGAGCACGCGCTCCTTGCCGTCGAGCGTGGTCATGCGCTCGTTCGGTTTGGCCAAGCGGACGACGATCTGGCCGCCCGCCACCTTGTCGAAATCAAAGGCGTGCAGGGGCTGGCCACACTCGAACATCACGAAGTTCGTCACATCCACGGCGTTCGAGATGGGGCGCACGCCAACGGCGCGCAGGCGATTCTGCATCCAGAGCGGCGATGGGCCGATACGGACGCCCTCGGCGATGCGCGCGGCGTAGCGGCGGCAGCGCTCGGGCGCATCGATGCGCACGTCGAGGAGCGTGTCGGTCGCCAGTCCAGCGGATTCAGTGATTGCGATCTTCGGGATCTTCAGGGGCCGCCCCGTGAGCGCGGCCACCTCCCGGGCAATGCCGATGTGCGAGAGGCAGTCGCCGCGGTTGGGCGTCACGTTGACCTCGAACACGGTGTCCCCGAGGCCCAGCGCGTCGGCAATGGGCATCCCGAGCTTCAGCGATGGATCGAGGATGAGCAGCCCTGCGTGATCGTCCGAGATCCCGAGCTCGCGCGCCGAGCAGAGCATCCCGAATGACGCCACGCCGCGCAGCGCTGCCTGCTTGATCTCTATTCCGTTGGGGAGCGCCGCGCCGATGGTCGCCAGCGGCACCAGATCGCCGACCGCGAAGTTCTTCGCGCCACAGACGATCTGGAGGCGCTCGCCTGTGCCAACGTCCACTTGGTTGACCGAGAGCTTTTCGGCGCTGGGGTGCGGCGCGCTCTCGAGGATGCGCGCGACCACGACGCCGTCGAGCCCTTGGCCGAGCTGCTCGATCCCCTCGACTTCGAGGCCCGCCATGGTGATGAGCGCGGCGAGCGCCTCGGGCGTTTCAGGCAGATCCACGTAATCGCTGAGCCAGTTGAGGCTGATCTTCATTCCAATCCCTCTTTCGAATCGGTCCATCGACGGGCGTTACGCGCAACGCCCGGACAAATTGATTGATGCGCGTGAATCGAATCGTAGGGGCGATGCATGCGTCGCCCAGCCGCCTCAGAACTGTTCGAGGAAGCGCGCGTCGTTTTCGAAGAAGCTGCGCAGGTCATCCACGCCGTAGCGCAGCATGGCGATGCGCTCCACGCCCAGGCCAAACGCGAAGCCGCTGACCTCGCTCGGGTCGTAGCCAACGGCGCGGAACACGTTGGGATGGACCATGCCCGCACCCAAGATCTCCAGCCAGCCGGTCTGCTTGCAGATGCGGCAGCCCTTGCCCCCGCAGTGGACGCACGAGATGTCCACCTCGGCCGATGGCTCGGTGAACGGGAAGTAGCTGGGCCTGAAGCGCGTGCGCGTCGAGGCGCCGAACAGCGAGCGCACGAAAGCGTCGAGCGTGCCCTTGAGCTCGGCAAAGGTGACGCCCTTGTCCACGAGCAGGCCTTCGACCTGGTGGAACATCGGCGTGTGCGTCACGTCGCTGTCGCAGCGATAGACCTTGCCCGGCGCGATGATGCGGATGGGCGGCGCGTGCGCGAGCATCGTGCGGATCTGCACGGGCGAGGTGTGCGTGCGCAGCACCACGGTCTTGCCGTCGAGTGCGCCCGCGTCGTGTGCGCCCAAGCTCTCGGGTGCGACCCAGAAGGTGTCCTGCATGTCGCGCGCGGGGTGATCCGCCGGGATGTTGAGCGCCTCGAAGTTGTAGTCGTCGAGCTCGATCTCCGGGCCTTCGGCCACGTCGAAGCCGAGTTCGAGGAAGATGGCGCTGACATCGTCGAGCGTGCGGCTGACTGGGTGCCGGTGGCCGAGCGCGGCGCGGCGGCCAGGCAGGGTGACGTCGAGCTTCGGCCCCTTCAGCTCGCGATCGAGCGCCTCGCGATCGAGCGCCACTTTTCGCGCCTCGTGACGCGCCTCGATATGTGCGCGCAGCGCGTTGGCGCGCTGGCCAAAGGCGCGGCGCAGTGACTTGTCGAGCTTGGGGATGCGCTCGAACAGGCGGGTGACACTCCCCTTCATCCCCAAGGTGGCGACACGGGCAGCTTCGAGGCTGGCCGGATCCTGAGTGCTGTCGATGGCGTCGACCGCGGACTTGGAGATCTCTGAGAACTCGCGTTCGATCTCTTCAGAGAGCTCGGGGCTCTGCGGGGGTTCCTGTGTGGACATGAGGTTCTCGGAATGGGTGAAGGGCAGCGAGGCCTTTGTTCGGGTGATTTCGACGAACGGATGACGCGCTTTCATAGCGGCGTTGCGTGCAACGCCCGACGTCTCTGCGTCGTAGGACGACCACAGGGCGCCGCCTGCAACGCCCCTACGAAACCAGACCCACGACAAGCGATGGTGATGACGCGTTCGAGGAATCGAGAACTGCCCCAAAGAAAAAGCCGCCCGACTCACTGATGGAGCGACAGGCGGCCTTTTCGAGGAGTTCGATAGACTTACTTCGAGGCCGCGACCACGGCGCTAAAGCCATCGGGATCGAAGATGGCCAGGTCGGCCAGGATCTTCCGGTCGATGGCGACCGACTTCTTGGTCAGGCCCGCGATCAGCTTGGAGTAGCTCGTCCCGTTGAGGCGCGCGGCAGCGTTGATGCGCACGATCCACAGGCGGCGGAAGTCGCGGCGGCGGCGGCGGCGATCGCTCGTCGATTTGTCGAGCGCGCGCTCCACGGCCCGGTTGGCCTGGCGATAACAATTCTTGCGACGGCCGCGGAAACCCTTGGCCAGCTTGAGCACTGCGTTCCGGCGCCTGCGCGCCTTGAAACCCTTCTTGACTCTCATTCACTTCTCCTCGCGTGTGCCGCGTGTCCCGAAAACCTCAATGATTCCGGGAACTTAGGAACACGGCCAGCGCGTCGTTTTCCCACGTCACGGTCCAAAAGCTCAGCCGTAGGGGAAGAGTTCCTTCTTCACTTTCTTCGCATCCATCGGCTCCAGATGTCCGTTGCCGCGCAGGCGCTGATTCACTTTGCCACTCTTGGAAAGGAAGCAGTGCCTGGCGTAAGCGCGGGCGAATTTGACCTTCCCGCTCTTCTTGACCTGGAAACGCTTGGCCGCGCCGCTCTTCGTCTTCAGCTTGTAGCCCATCGTCTTCCTCGTGTTCCCGCCAGGGCATGAAGCCCGGCGCTTCTGTTGGTGCGGTGACGGCGCGCGGCCGAAGACTTCGTCAAACGCCTCCGGCTCGCCTCCATCCTTTTGGTGCTGCTCTGGAGGAACCCAAGCTCCAGGTCCCTCCTGTCCGTGCGCGCTTCCTTCGAACAACCTGGCGCGCCTTCGACCTCGTGTGCCCAGGCCTCTGCGCTCTGCGCTGCCTCAGGCCGGGTGATTCTCCTCAGTGGCGATCTCCGACGATACCGCCGCCTCTGATTTGTCGCTGGCCTTGCTCGCCGCCTTGGGCTTGTTGGCTTCGGCAGCCGGTGGTGACGCCTTGGCCTGCTCTCTTTCCTTTTCCTTCTCGCGGGCCGCGGCAGCGATCTGCGCCTTGAGCTTGGGGCTCGGCGCCAGGATCATGAACATCTGCCGACCTTCCATGCGCGGCGTCTGCTCGATGACCGCAGCCTCTTTGAGATCGTTGATCACGTCATTCAGCAGGTTCTGGCCGATCTCCTTGTGGGTGATCTCACGGCCACGGAACATGATGGTGACGCGGGCCTTGTCACCGTCTTCGAGGAAGCGCCGGATGTTGTTCACCTTGAAGTCGTAGTCGTGGTCCTCGGTCTTGGGCCGCATCTTGACCTCCTTGATGCGGACGATGACCTGCTTCTTCTTGGCCTCGTTGGCGCGCTTCTTCTCCTCGTATTTGAACTTGCCGTAGTCCATCACCTTGCAGACGGGCGGCTTGCTCATGGGGCTCACCTCGACGAGGTCGAGCCCTTCCTGCTGGGCATACGAGAGCGCCTGCTCGATCGGCATCACGCCGAGCTGCTCTCCCCCTGGGCCGATGACTCTGACTTCACGCGCACGGATTCGGCGGTTTATTCTGGCGTCTCTGGCGATGTCCCTAACCTCCAGCTGTGCGCGGCCGTCACCGGAGCGCGCGATGTTCTCGTGCTGCATGAGAAAAGGTCACTCCATCGATAGGAGTGACCTTTCTCCCAAGGCCCAAATACCCTCGAAAAAACGGCGCGCGCGCTTACACGATCGTCCCCGTCGGTGTCAATGCGGGGTGACGAAATCATC
>JAISIF010000037.1 GCA_031262165.1 Myxococcales bacterium
TATTGGCGCTCGGCGTCACGCTCGCGATGGCGATGGCTGGTTGTTCGTCGACGGAAGAGGACAGGGGGCGAGACGCCGCGATCGACCGTCCAGACAACGGGGACGACTTCGACGACGACACGGGCGTGCCTGGTGATGACGCTGGCGCCGATGCCGGTGATACCGGTGATGACGCTGGCCCAATCGAAGACGGTGAGGGCATCAGCTGGTGCCGCATCGTCTCGCCGCCTGTGGTGAACGCGAAGCTGGGGCAGAGTCCGACCATCTATGCGCAACTCTTCGCCGAGGGCGTCACCGAGGGCATGGGCCAGGGCACGGGCATCAGCGCCCAGGTCGCCTATGGCGCGCCAGCCTCTGATCCGAGCGCGTGGACCACCTGGAGCCTGGCGACCTTCAACAGGGACGAGGGCAACAACGACGAGTATCAGGGGATGCTCGCGCCCGGCAGCGAGGGCACGTATGCGTTCGCCTTCCGCTTTCGGCTGGGCACGGATGACTATGTCTACTGCCACACCGAGGGGATGGGGATCGACCAGAGCAAGCTCGGCGTGCTCAACGTGACGGCGCAGGGCATCGATTGGTGCAACTTGCAGCATCCACCCAGCGCGACGCTCCGGGTGAACGAGTCGCTCACGGCCTATGGCCAGGTGCTCGTCGAAGGCGTCACCGATCAGGAGGGCCAGGGCGCTGATGTTCGAGCTGAATTCGGCGTTGGACCAGCGAGCAGTGATGCGTCGCAGAATTCGCCATCGTGGCGTTGGACCTCCGCAGCCTTCAACACGGACGTGGGGCGCAACGACGAATACGTGGCGACGCTCGAGACGGGCGATGTCGGCAGCTACGCCATGGCTTTCCGTTTCAAATACGATGATGGCGCATGGACCTACTGTGACCTTGGCGGCAGCAGTGACGGCTTCTCTGTCGAGCAACAAGGCTCATTGGAAGTGGCAGCCCAAAAGCCCGCACTCGTGGACTGGTGCAACCTGAAGTTCCCCAAAGAGCTTTCGGCGACGCCCGGCACTTCGACCACGGCCTATGGCCAGGTCTATGTCGCGGGAATCACCGAATCGGAGGGCGCGGGCACTCACATCGAAGGCCAGCTCGGCTACGGCGCGTGGGGCACCGATGGATCGCAGAATTTGGCGTCGTGGCACTGGTCGAACGCAACCTTCAACAAGGACGATGGCAACAACGATGAGTATGAGGCCACGCTGATGCCTGCGCCGACGCAGGTCGGCGATTACGCCTTCGCGTATCGCTTCCGCTACCAGGGTGGTGAGTGGACCTACTGCGACCTCGACGCCAACCAGAATGGCTACGCGCTCGATCAGCAGGGCAAGCTCACCGTGGCCGAGCAGAAGCCCCCGGAGGTGGAGTGGTGCAAGCTGCAGTGGCCAGCATCGGGGAGCATCACCGAGGGTGAGGCGCTCACGGCCTATGGCCAAGTCTGGATCAATGGAATCACCGAAGCGGCGGGCGCGGGCGCTGGCATCGAGGGGCAGCTCGGCCATGGCCCTCAGGGCACCGATGCCTCACAGGATCTGTCGTCGTGGAGCTGGACAGCTGCGAGCTTCAACACGGACGACGGTAACAACGACGAATACATGGCCGCCATCTCACCGAGCCGGGGAAGCTTTAGCTACGCGTATCGCTTCCGCTATCAGAGCGGCGCCTGGAAGTATTGCGACCTCAACGGCTCTGACGATGGCTTCGAGGTGAGCGAGCAGGGAACGCTGACAGTCCAAGCTCCGGCCTCGCCCACGGTCGATTACTGCGTGCTGCAGTGGCCAGCATCGGGGAGCATCACCGAGGGTGAATCGTTCAGGATCTACGGCCAGGTCTACAAGGCGGGCGTCACTGAATCGCCGGACGAGTCGCTGTCCATCGAATCCCAGCATGGCTTTGGTCCGGTCGGGACGAATGGCTCCACGGACGTCTCCTGGACATGGCGCAACGGCGTCTTCAACGGGATGCTCAACCACAACCACGAATACATGGGAGACATCTCCCCTGATGTCGGCTCTTGGGCCTATGCCTTCCGCTTCCGCTACCAGGGTGGCGCATGGACCTACTGCGACCTCGACGCAAACCAGAATGGCTACGCGCCCGATCAGCAGGGCAGCTTGGAAGTCACAGAACCAACGGCGCCCCAGATGATGATGCAGCCCCTGATCTCGGGTGTGGAGAATACCGGCGCCAAGATCCGGCTCGCCGCTCAGATCTACCTCGAAGGCGTCACCGACGCGCAGGGCCAGGGCGAGGGGATCACGGCAGAGCTGGGCATCGGCGCGCGCGGCGATGTGCCGACGGCTGCCTCGTGGTCCTGGGTATCGGCGGCTTACCTGGGTGACGATCAAGGGCTTGGCTCTGGAACACCCAGCAACGACATCTACCACGGCGTGCTCACCGCGCCCGAGGCAGGCACCTACGACGTCGCCATGCGCTTCACGGTCAATGGCAGGACATACGTCGCTGATGCGCTCGAGCTGAAGACCTTCGCACTCGAGGACGAGAAGATCGATTGGTGCAACACGCAGTGGCCAACCTCGTGTGTTGCTGCGCCGGGCGCGACGAGTTGCGCGACTTCTTCGAGTCAAACGCCAACGACCTCTCTCATCTATGGCCAGATGTTCACGGCCAACCTTCCCGCCTATGCCCCTGACAGCCACAGCCAGATCTCGGCCCAGCTCGGCATTGGAACGGGCGATCCTCGGAGCGAGGTGTGGGAGTGGACAGTGGCCACCTGGAACACGAACGTCGGCGACATGGGCCGAAACTACGAATTCCAGGCGCCGTTCACCGCGCCATCGCGTTCAGGCAGCTATCGCTACGTCTATCGCTTCCGCCACACCGCTGGCTGGACCTACTGCGACACGGACGGCTCGATCGACGCCCTGGGGTTCGATCCAGCGATGAGCGGCAGCCTGACCGTGGAGTGAGGCGCTCCAATCGCTCGCCTTAGGACTTATCCCTTCATTAGGACCGAGCAACGTGATGGACGGGGAATGCCAGACGAGGCGCGAGGCGGGCGCTTCCAGACGGAAGTGACCAATGAAGCAACGAAGACTGGCGTTTCACGGACGAGTGGGGCGACGGGATAATTACGGGATAGGTCCTTACTCCGTTCGCCACTCGCCCGTGTGCGCCTCGGCCTTCTGGCTGTGAGCGCGCACGGGTATTTTTCGAAGGAGCGGGAATCTCTATCCATCCGCGCGCGTCCGATGACACGCCCGCGTCCGCCAGCCGACGCGCCTCTCGAGGATTTTCCCTTGCGCGATCTCTTCTTCTTGTCCGCCGCGGACTTCGTCGTCCGCAGCAGCCTCGTCCAGCCCGGCCCGCTCTTCGCGAAGACGCGAGAGACGCTCAGCTGCACGGTCGCCGTCTGCGTCCGCGATGACGGCAGCCTCGTACTCGTCGATGCGGGCTTCAGCGAAGCAGCCTGCCGCGATCCGATCCAGGAGCTCGGCTGTTTTACCCGACGCTGTCTCGGGCTGCGCCTCTCGCCAGAGCACGCGATCGTCCACCAGCTCGAAGCGCTGGGCTTCGATCGCGGACAGGTCGCGGCGGTCGTGGCCACGCACTGTCACCTCGATCACATCGGCGGCCTGTGTGACTTTCCAAACGCCGAGCTGATCGCGACCTCCGAAGAGCTCAAGGCGATCGGCGATATCGCGCCGCGCCTGGGCTACCGGCCCACCGATCTCGCGCAGGCTCAGCAGCTGCGCATCGCCCAGCTGACAGGGCCGCGCCACCTCGGCTTCCCGGCGAGCCTCGACCTGTTTGGCGACGGCGAGATCACGCTGCTCGACGCCGAGGGTCATTCCTCCGGCCACCTTGCCGTGCTGCTCGTCGGGCCGTCCGGGGCTTACCTGCACGCGGGCGATGCGCTCCTCCTCGAATGGGAGGCAGGCCAGGGCTTCGAGGGTCCAGGACGCGTCTCCCGCCTCATCTGCACGGATGCGCGCGCGCTCGATCGGACGCTCGAGGCGCTGCGACAGCTCGGCATCGATGAGAGCGCGGGCAGCGCCCCTCGGATCGTCCCCGCGCACGATCGCCGCGTCTTCGACACCCTGCCGCACGCACCCTTGGACTCAGGGGCGGTCTCGGATCCGCGTTCGACCTCGAGATCCGCATGAGAAATTCAGCGATTTCCTCCTCCACGCGAGTCAACGCGGCCCCTCACCAACCCACTCGATCTCGATGAACCAACCTCTCCACTTTCCCTGGCTCCCCGTCCTCTGCGCGGCCTGCCTCGTCGGCTTCGCACCCAACGAGAAGGCGAGGGCGGCGACACCGACGCCGCGCATCCAGCTCTGCCCCGAGGCGCCCCGCCCTGCCCCCGAAGGCTTCACGGATCTGCGCCAGGCCATTTCCTCACTGCGCTTCGACATCCGCTACCACACTGCCGACAACTTCACGGACGCGCCCCTCGATGGCTATGGCGCGCCAGGCGCCTGGCTTCTCGACGTGCCGGCCAAGGCGCTCGGCAGAGTCCAGCGGGCGCTCGCGCGACAGGGGCTCGGGCTCGTCATCTTCGACGCCTATCGCCCGAGACGCGGCACCGACGCGATGGTCGCCTGGGCCGAGCGGACGAACCAGACCTCATTGCTCGACGGCGGCTACGTCGCGCGCCGCTCGCGCCACAACCACGGGACCACGGTCGATCTCGGCCTGGTCAAGCTCGCGACGGGCGAGCGCCTGGCTATGGGGACCGACTTCGACACCCTCACGCCCGCAAGCCACACGCGCGCCGCCAAAGGCGAGGCGCTCAGGCACCGGCTGCTGCTCAAGGAGGCCATGGAGAAAGAGGGCTTCCGCGCCTACTTCCGCGAGTGGTGGCATTTCCAATTCGACGTGCCGGGCTCGCGTCCACGGGACATCCCCTATGGTCGCTGCGAGGCGGACGAGCGCGCCGAGTTTCGAATTCAAGAGACCGGCAGCCATCCAAAAAAATCTGAAAAAAATCCCGCTGACATCGGTGTCAGGAGGATTCGTCCTTGAGCGGTTTGTTCGTCCGCCCTCGACAATCTTCCGCGTGAGCCTGGAGCGAGTCTTCAAATCCGCCCTTCGCCGCGGTTGATCTGTATTTTGTGAGGTATTCTGTTTTTGTTTGCTTCTCTCCGCAGACCTCAACGATACTGCACCGTTGTTTTTCAAGCCCCTGGCCGCGCGGGGGCTTTTTACATAACCTCATAAGGAGTCATCCCATGCGTCATCTGAAGATCTCCCTCCTCTCCGCCGCCGTCCTTCTCGCCTTCACCGCCTGTGGTTCGACCCCCGAACAGCCCACCAGAGCCGACCTGTCGGCCCCCACCCCGATGAATGCCCACATCGTCAATGCCCTCGAAGGCGCGCCCGAGTGGGTCGTCAGCGACTGCAAGATCTACCTGGGCAAGATCGGACGCAAAGAGATGCTGTGCGCGGCTGGCGCCGTGGGTGGTTCCCGCAACATCGCCCTCATGAAGCAGAACTCCGCGCAGCGCGCGCGCGTCGAGCTCGCCAACATGATGCAGAGCCGCATCAAGGGAATGATGCGCGACTATCAGCGCAGCGTGACCGGCGGCGAGAACTTCGGCACGGCGGCCGACGACGAGCAGCTCGTCGAGAGCACCTCCAAGTCGATCGTGGACACCACTCTCAGCGGCACCGAGAGCATCGCGTCATGGGCCAGTCCAACGGGCGAGCTCTGGACGCTCGTGGTCCTCGACACCGACTCGTTCCTGAAGGCCCTGTCGAACATGAAGCAGCTCGACGCGCGTATCGTCGAGCACGTCAAGGCGAACGCCGAAGAGTCCTTCGCGAAGCTCGACGAAGAGACATCTGCTCAGTGAGCCGCGTCCTTCCCGAGTGAACCGCTCCAGATGGTCATCGACGCCCTGCGGCTGCCCTGAAGCGCCGCGGGGCGTTTTTTTTCTTTCTCCAAGCCAAGCGAGATCGAGGAGCCCTCTTCATCATGACGCGCACCCCTTCAAACTGCCGCCCCTTCTTCGCCATGTTCGCCGCGAGCATCGCCCTGGCGATCCTCGCGAGCGCCTGTGCCCCTGCCGTTCGTGTGACACGCACCGATCCCGAGGAGGAGACGGATCTGAGCGGTCGCTGGAATGACACCGACGCACGCCTCGTTGCCGAGCAGATGATCCAGGAAGCCCTGGCCCATCCCTGGAGTGATCAGGCCCGCCTCGAACTTCGCCGAACCCCCGTCGTCATCGTGCAGCTCGTGCGCAACCGCAGCCTCGAGCACATCGACACGTCGAGCTTCATCCAGGAGCTCCAGCGCGCGCTCATCGACAGTGGCCGCATCGGGTTCGTCGCGAGCGCGGCAGAGCGCGAGCAGCTCAGGGCCGAGCGCCGCGATCAGGACCTCAACGCCACCGAGCAGACGCGCAAGAGTATGGGCAATGAGATCGGCGCCGACTACGCGCTCAGCGGCGAGATCAACGCCACGCTCGATCGGAGTGGCGGCACCTCGATCATGAGCTACCAGATCACGCTCAAGCTCACCCACATCGAGACGAGCCAAATCGTCTGGAGCAGCGTCAAGCGGATCAAGAAGCAGATTCAACGCGCTGGGATGACTTGGTGACGCGGGAGGGGGGCATCGCCTTCTCCATCCTCTATCGATCCTTGCTCCTTTAGGAGACCGCATGTCCCCCTCCCGCCTCCACAGCGCCCCGCGCTGGCCTCTGCTCGCGGCGCTGACCAGCTGCCTCTGTTCCATGGCGTGCGCCTCGGGGCCTTCGGCCCAATACAGGCGCGACCTGCAGGGCTTGATGGCCTCGTCCGCCTTTGGCGAGACGGCCACCTACGCTGCACAGAACCAGGAGTCGCAATACGGCCCGTCGAACGCGATCCTCTTCCACCTCGACCGCGCCGCCGCACTCCACGACGCTGGGGAATACGCCCAGAGCGATCAGGCGCTCGACCTCGCCGAGCGGCGCATGGAGGAGCTCTACACGAAGAGCTTTTCGCGCGCCGCGGGCCAGTTCTTCGTCCACGACGCCACCGAGGCCTACGCGGGCGAGGCCTATGAGCGGACGCTCCTGCACATCTACCGTGCGCTCAACCACCTCTTCCTCGGCCACAGGGATGAGGCAGCCGTCGAGGCGCGCAAGGTGAGCGCATTCCTGAGCGAGCTGCGCGAAAAAAACGGGGTCGAGCTGACCTACCGCGACGATGCCTTTGCTCATCTGCTCAGCGCGATGATCCTCGAAGACGCGGGCGAGTTGGACAACGCGCGCGTCTCGCTGCGCTGGGCGAACGCGGCCTACGCGGATCACGCGCGCCACTTCCAGACGCCCGTCCCGCAAGCCCTGCTCGACGATCTGCTGTTTCGCGATCTGGAGCTCGAGGCCCAGGCAGCGATGGCGGCCGAGTCGGCGCGCCTCGAAGCCGCCGCTGCCCAACAGCGACAGACCGAAGCGCCGCCCGCCGAGCCAGCAGCACCCGCGGTGACGCCCGCTGCCGAAGCGACAGAGCCCGAGCTCTCGCCGAAAGAGGCCATCGTCGCGCGCGCCGAAGCCTCCTTCGAACATCTGGACGCAGAGACGGGGGATCAGAATCAGAGCGCACCAGCGGAAACCGCCGCTCCAGCGCCTGTCGATGCCACGTCCCAGTTGGCCAGCGCGCCTGCGGACCAGGCTCAGGCGCAGTCTCAGGCGCAGTCTCAGGATCCGGTGCAGTCTCAAGATCCTGCGCCCTCGAGCGCTGTCGAGCCGCTCGACTGGGCCAGCGTTCAGCTCACTCCACGCGAAGGCAGTGAGGCGCCTGTCGCCTCTCCCCAGCCTCCAGCGGCGGCGGTGACAGCGACAGCGGTGCCCAGTGGCGAGGGCGAGGTGATCCTCTTCCACTACAACGGGCTCATCCCGCACAAGGTCGAGACGCGTTACCAGGTCGCCGGTAGTGAGGCTGTCCTCTATGTGAACCAGTATCCGGGAGAGGTCGAAGGCCAGCGTGCGAACGAGGCGACCATCGCCGCGATCAGCCAGAACTCCATCGTCGTGGCATTTCCCGAGATGGAGCAGGCGCCTTTTGCGGTGCGCGGCTCGTGGGTCCTGTGCCTCGATGGTTCGTGTCAAGCGCAGACGATGCTCGTGGAGAACATCAGCGCCATCGCGCAGCGCACGATGCAAGAGCGGATCGCCACCATCCGGGCCAGATCCATCGCGCGGGCGGCCATCAAATACGCGATCACCCAAGCGACCGCTGCCGCGACAGAGCTGGCGATGCGCCAATCGCAGGCAACGCAGGGCTATGCCTCCCTGGCCGGGGCGCTCGTCCGCCTCATCGGGAGCACGACGTCGGCCGCCACGGAGCAGGCCGACACGCGCGGCTGGCTCACGGCGCCCGCTCAAATCCGCATGGCGCGCCTGCGCCTCCCAGCCGGTACCCACGACCTGCGCGTCTTTGCCGTCGATGCCAATGGGCAGCCGCTCGCCTTCATCGATCTCCCAGCCACGCCGGTCGTGGCTGGCCAGCGCACCTATCGGCACTTCCGAACGTCGTTCTAAACGGACCGACTTCCGACTGACTGAGGCACTCATGAATCGACGGACCCTGCTCTCTGCCCCTGCCCTCTGCCTTCTGTTCCCGCTCTCGTCCGCCTGCGTGACCGTGGCCGCGCCGCCACCCGATTCAGGAGCGGGCGCCGCTGCCGAGGTGGCAACCGCCGCTCGACCCGACTGGGTCCAGACCTCCACCAGCCGCCGCTTCCCAGCCCACCGCTATCTCTTGGGCGTCGGCAGCGGCATGAACCCACTCACGGCAGAGAACCGCGCCAAGGCGCTCATCGCCGAGGTCTTCTCGGTCCGCATCGACGCCACGACTTCAATCCAGGAGTCGGAGCGCGTCTTTGGCGTCTCGGGCGAGATGGCGAGCAGTGAGTTTTTCCAGGCCACGCAGCAGGCGATCCTTGCCACCACGCAGAAGGAGATCGCGGGCATCCGCATCGCCGAGACGTGGCGCGCGCCCGACGGGTTGTTCTGGGCACTGGCTGCCCTGGATCGCGTCCAGATGGGCTCCGCGCTCACCGCGCGGATCGAGGAGCTCGATCAGGCGCTCGTCCACCTCGACCCTGCCAAGCTCACCGCGCCCTCGTCACGGCTCGCTCTCGCGCGCCGCGCCATCGCCATCATCACCGCGATTCAAAAGCGCGCCGCGCTCGCCGCTGACCTGCGCGTCATCGCGTCCGCAGGCGCGCCCGAGCCCGATGGCCTCGACCTCACCGCGCTCGCCCGCTGGGCGGGAGACTCCCTCGGCGATCTGCGCGTCACCGTGACGGGCGCATTCCCGAGTGGCACCGAGAGCCTCTCCACCGCGCTGAGCGCGTCCCTCGCCAAGCTCGGCCTCCAGCTCGACCTCGAGGGCGCGCCACCGGATCTGAACATCGAGGTCGGCCTCACGCTGGAGCCGCCTCTCTTCCAAGAGGGTTGGCACTGGGCGCGGGCACTCTTGACCGTGAAGATCATCGACGCGGCTGGCCAGGCGCAGCTCCACGCGTTCGAGGTGCGCGAGCGCAAGTCGTCCACGGACTCTGCCGAGGCGCACGGCCGCCTGATGAAGGCCATGGCCGAAAAGGCGGCGACCGAGATGCGCGCGGCCCTCGTCGAGGCGTTGAAGTGAGGCGGAGCGGAATTCTGAGGATTGCTGTGAATTCTTCGTGATTCGTCGATTCGCCTTTCGAGGCGCCCTTTGGGAATCATACTGGATGGGCGACCTCGATTGAAAAACCGTGGGCTGGGTTGGAACGAATTGGAAACCCAGCAATGACGATGGCCTCCACGAAACCCACATCGTCGCGAGAGAGATTCGCTTTTTTAGAATTCATTTGTGCTGGGTTTCCGTTTCACTTCAACCCGGCCTTTGAATTCTAAAATTCAATTCAGGCACAGCAATAAAACCGAAAGGACAATCGGGATTTACCTCCATGTCCAAACGAACCAAAGCCACCCAAAACACGGTCGCCCTGTTCTCAGAGGAGCGCCTTCCTTGCCCCACCGCGCAGCCCTCTGCTCTCCCGGATTCGAACGATTCGAATGATCCGAACGATTCGAATCGAAATCAGGACGAGGGCAGCATCCTCGCCGCGCTGCTCGGTCCCAAGGTGATGCGCCATCCGCTCATCCAACGCTTCCTCGCCATCGATCCAGAAAAGCGCATGCTCGGCGCGGTCGTGTCGCTGGCCATGCTCATCTTCTTGCCGTGGCTCGGCGCGGTCGGGCTGTGGGACTGCTGGGAGGTCCACTACGGCGAGGTCGCGCGCGCGATGGTGGCGCGCCACGACCCGATCATCCCCTACTGGGAGAACGCCTACTTCTTCTCCAAGCCGCCGCTCACGATGTGGCTCCAGGCGTTCGGCATCTGGCTCTCGGACAGCCTGGCACAGGGCAACTCGCACCTGGGCATCTACGCCGAGTGGGCCATGCGCCTGCCCTTCGCCCTCCTGATGCTGCTCGCCGTCGGGCTGCTCACGCTCGCCATGGGCCGCGTCTTCAACCGCCGCGTGGGCCTACTCTCGGGCGTGGCGCTCGCGACCTCTCCTCTCTTCTTCCTGCTCGCGCGCCAGACCGTCACCGACACGCCCTTCGTGGCCATGCTCACGTGCGGCCTGAGCGCGTTCCTCATCGCGGAGTTTTCCCCCGTATCTCGCTCTGCACGGGAGCTCGCCGAGGGCGATCCAGCCAAGGCGCGCGCCGAAGGCACCGTCACCTTCTGGTGGCTGTTGGCCTACGCCTTCTTTGGCCTGGCCACGCTCGCCAAGGGCTTGCTCGGCTTCCTGCTGCCCGGCGCCATCCTGCTCGCCTACCTGCTCGTCTCGTGGGACTGGTCGCTCCTCAAGCGCGCCCGCATCCTGCCCGGCCTGGCCATCTTCGCCGTGATCGCCGCGCCCTGGTATCTGAGGCTCTCGCTCTTCGACGGGAAGGACGACGGCTCCAAGACCTTCGTCCAGCGCTTCTTCCTGCACGACCACCTGAATCGGGTGAGCAGAGGCGTGCATACGACGACGCCCAACACGACGTTCACCTACTTCATCGAGCAGCTCGGCTACGCCGTGTTCCCGTGGATCGTCCTGTTGCCCGGCGCGTGCGCCCTGCTCGGTCGCCTGTCGCCGCGCGGCCGCGCGGCCAAAAACCAGGCGTCCATCTTCATCGCACTGTGGGCGCTCGTGGCCTTCCTCGTGTTCACGCTGAGCGCGACCAAGTTCCACCACTACTGCTTCCCGATCGTGCCGCCGCTCGCGCTGATGGCCGCGCTCTACCTCGACGACCTGTGGCGCCAAGGCCGCGTCGGGCTCGAGAAGAACGCGCTCCTCATCCTGGCTGGGCTCGTCCTCTTCGCTCTCGTGGCCCATGACCTGTGGAAGGCGCCCGCGCACCTCATCCACATGTTCGTCTACAAATACGACCGGGCCTACCCACTCGAAGAGGTCAACCCGAAGCGCGTGTTCCAGGTGCTCTTTGTCACGGCTGGCTTAGGGCTGGCGGCCGCGGCCCTCGTCTTCAGATCGCGCAAGACGTTCATCTGCCTCATCACGACCCTGGCCATCGCGTTCTCGCTCTATGGCTCGTGGGTTCATTGGAAGAACCTCACCTTCCATTGGTCGCAGCGCGATATTTTCTGGGCCTATTATCAAAACAGGAAATCGGATGAGCCCATCGCCGCCTATTATATGAATTGGCGCGGCGAGACGTTTTATTCATCGAATACGATTCGCCAGATCAAAGCGCGCGACAAGTTCGATGAATTCCTCGATCAAAAGGGCGCCGTCTGGATCCTCGTCGAACAGAGCCGCTATGAGAAGATGTCCCAGCTCGTCGAGGCCAAGCAGCGCAGCATCGAGATCGTCGATCGGAGCGGCAATAAGTTCTACCTGGCCAAGGCCACACCCAAGAATCGCGGATAATACAAAACAATCTTATATTTTCCGATCATTCTCGATTCGAAGACGGGCGATTGGTAATCGCCCCTATGATTCATCCATGATGGTTGAATCGAATCATTTCCGATCCTGAAGACGGGCGATTGGTAATCGCCCCTATGATTCATCCATGATGGTTGAATCGAATCATTTCCGATCCGAAGACGGGCGATTGGTAATCGCCCCTACGATTCATTCATGATGGTTGAATCGAATCATTTCCGATCCGGTGATGGGCGATTGGTAATCGCCTCTACGATTCCATGATGGACGGCGCGGATTGCCTGGCCCAGCGCCTCCATGGCGATGACAGCCGAGATGCGGTGCTTCTCGACATGGAGCGCGTCGATCTCGATCCGCTCGACCGCGAGTATGGCGAGGACGCGCGACAGGCAGCTCGAATCGGCGCCCAAGCCCTGGCCAACGATCGAGAGCCGACCGAGGCCTGTCTCGACCCGAAGGATATCGCCCAACCTCGACCTCAAGGATTCTTCCAGCGCGCCGAACGCATGGACGTTGTCGAGTGAGACGAGAAGCGAGAAGCGGCCGCCATTCGACGTGGGATCGAGCGGCTCCACGTCGCGCTCCGCGAGGAGGGAGAGCAAGACCTGGATCGCCTCGGGGGAGGCCGGTGTCAGCGCGAGGCGGACGAGGTTCTTCTGCCCCGTCACCCCCGCGATGTGACGCGCGCCTTCTAGCCCGAGCTGCGTGACGCGCGTGCCGCTGCCGCTCGTGAACGTCGAAAGCGCGTCGATCGGGATGTTGGCCTTGCGCGCGAACTCGACGGCCTGGGCGTTGAGCACCTTGGCACCGCACTCGGCCAGCTCCTGCATCTCCTCGTAATCGATCTCTCGCAGCTTCCTGGCCTGCTCCACGATGCGCGGATCGCCCGAGAACACGCCGTCCACATCCGAATAGATCTCGCAGCACTCGGCGCCCAACGCAGCGGCCATCGCGACCGCCGTCGTGTCCGAACCACCGCGCCCCAGCGTCGTCACCTCGCGCTTGTAGGAGACGCCCTGGAAGCCCGCGATGATGACGACCTTGCCGCGCTCTAGCTCGTCGCGCACGCGGTAGGGCCGCACCTCGATGATGCGCGCGTTGATGTGGCTGTCGTTCGTGATGATGCCGGACTGGCTGCCCGTGAAGCTGATGGCCGGGATACCCAGGTCGTTGAGCGCCATCGAGAGCAGCGCCATGGTCGTGCGCTCGCCCGTGGTGAGCAGCATGTCGAGCTCGCGCTTCTTCGGCGCGGCCGTCACCTCGTGCGCGAGCCTGAGAAGCGCGTCGGTCGTCCCAGCCATGGCCGAGACGATGACCACGAGGTCGTAGCCCTGTTCGCGCCGGGACTTCAGCTTGAGCGCGATGGCTTTGATCTTGTCGATGTCTGCGACGGAGGAGCCGCCGTATTTCTGAACGAGGATGGGCAAGGGGGAGGGTCCTTGGATGCGTCTGAAAGAATCAAGGGGCGACCAGACGGTCGCCCCTACGAGTAGGCAATGTATCGAACAGGCCTAGGACTTAGGACTTGATTATCCCGTCGCCCCGCTCGTCCGTGAAACGCCAGACGTCGTTGCTTCGCTCTTCACTTCCGTCAAAGAAGCTCCCGCCTCGCGCCTCGTCTGGCATTCCCCGTCCTTCGCGGTGCAATGGTCCTAATGAAGGGAGAAGTCCCTAGTTGAAGCCGCGGACGCAGGTCGCCGAGCAGTTGCTGGAGGGCGTGCCGTTGGCAGGGCCATCGTCGCACTGCTCGCCATGGTCGAGGTCGAGGTTCCCGTCGCCGCAGTAGGCCGCGTGTTCCTGGCAGCCAGGCAGGCAACCGCCGTAACTGCCATCGTTCGTGCCGTCGTCGCAGGTTTCACCGAACGCCGTGTCCACGTAGCCATCGCCGCAGCGCGCGGCCCAGCCAGAGCAGTCGACGCGGCATTGGGCATAGTCGCCCGTGTTGTTCGCCACGCCCAAATCGCAGATCTCGCCGAGGTCTGCGTCCACGTGCCCATCGCCGCAGAAGCGATCCATCTCCGAGCAGTCGGCGAGGCAATGGCCCGGCGTGCCGTTGAGCTCGCCCTCGTCACACTTCTCACCGTAGGCGACGTTGGTTCGGCCATCGCCGCAGGTGGGCGCGAGCTTCTTACAGCCCGGCAGGCAGCCGCCGTAGCTGCCGTCGTTCACGCCATCGTCGCACACCTCGCCCTGTGCCTCGTCCACGTGCCCGTCGCCGCAGCGCGGGCCATAGCCAGAGCAGGTCACGTTGCAGCGGCCATAGCTGCCGTCGTTCACGCCGTCGTCGCACACCTCGGCGTCCGTCACCTTCCGGTCGCCGCAGTAGGGCGAGAACGAACCGCAGTCGGACATGCACTTGCCCACCTGGCCGTAGGCGCCGTCGTTCACGCCATCGTCACACACCTCGGAGCCATTGAGCTGCGCATCGCCACAGTAGGGCGCGGCGGAGCGGCAACCCGGCAGGCAAGCGCCTGGTTGGCCATACTGGCCGTCGTTCACGCCGTCGTCGCACACTTCGCCAAAGAGCGCGTCCACGGCGCTGTCGCCGCAGTAGGGCGCGAAGCCCTGGCAACCGGCCATGCACTGATGCGGGCCATAGACGCCGACGTTCATGCCGTCGTCGCACACCTCGTAGGGCACGGTGAGCTGCTCGTCGCCGCAGATGTGTGTCAGGCGCTTGCACTCCGACGTGCAGTTCGGCTGCTCTGGGTCGATGACGTTGTTCGCGCCGTTCTGCGCGCCCTCGTCACACTCTTCGCCCGCGGCCGAGTCGGTGATGGCGTCGCCGCAATAGGCGGCGCGCGAGGCGCAGTCGGCAGCGCAATGGCCGTAGGTGCCGTTCGACGCGCCGTCGTCGCAGAGCTCGCCATAGGCGTGATCGATGTTGCCGTCGCCGCATTTGGGCGCCGGACCTGAGCAGTCGGCGGCGCAGCGCCCATAGCGGCCATTGTCCACACCGTCGTCACACGCCTCGAAGCCGCTGTTGACCGTGCCATCGCCACAGCGCGGCCCCCAGCCAGAGCAGGTGGCGTTGCAGCGGTTGTAGGTGCCGTCGTTCACGCCATCGTCGCACACCTCGTCGCCCACGACCTTGCCATCGCCGCAGATCGGCTCGCAGTCCGATCGAACCGAGTCGAAGCCACCGAGCGTCAGCTTGAAGTTCGAGCCCGTCGAGTGTCGCTCGGCGTGGAAGAGGACGATCTCATAGACATTGCCCTTTCTGAGCTCGAAGCTCGTCCCGGCCGACCGCCAACCAGAGGTCGCGGTCGTGGGTGTGAAGCCCTCCGCGCCGCCGTTCGCCCAGGTGAAGCCCTGCGTCTCGACGCGGCCCGTCACGCCGTCGGCCTCGAGCATGAGCCGGACGCTGCCGCTCATCTGCGAGTGCAGGCCGCCCAGGTCGAGCGCGAGGCGGTTGTTGATGAAGACCCACACGTCGTCGTCGCCCGTGAAGTCGAGCTGCTCCCCGCCCTTGAACTCGAACCAGTAGCGAATCTCGCTCGTAAAGCCGAAGTCGTAGCCGCTCGCATTTTTCTCGTAGCCGAGCGTGACGAGGCTCTTGGCCAACACCGAGGCGTAGTTCGCGCCCGCGACGCTCGACACGTTGGAGAAGGGCAGGAAGTTGCTGTCCGAATAGGAATACGTCCCGTTCGGATTCCGGGTGAGGCGGAGCGTCGTCGCCGCCGTCGAGTTGCAGGGTCTGGGCGTCGCAGAATCGACACACGGGTCGTCGCGATACCAGCGCTGGAACAGGGAAGTGCCGCTCAGCTGTGTCGAGGTCGTTCCGTAGCCCGTGTTCGCGCGCCACTGCGGCTTGCGGTCAGCGTCGAGATACTGCTGCACGAGGCGGCTCGTCCCACTGCCGCTGAAGTTCTCGAAGTCCTGATGCTCCCAGGCGGCGTTGCCCTTGTTGTTCAGGCCCCTGCCCACGAAGTCGCGGAACACGACCGGCAGGTCCATCGTGGCCCCAACGGTCGAGACGTCCTGGCACTGCCAGCCGTCTTCGATCTCACAGGCATTGTCGCAGCCGTCGCCTCCGGCGAGGTTGCCGTCGTCGCAGGCCTTGGCGTCCGTCGCGAGGAGCATCCCGGAGCCGCAGGGCGCCGAGCAGGCCGTGGCCAAGGACGAGGTGGAGCCTGGCGTCTCGAGCGGACAGTCGAGCATCCACGTACACTCGGGGGTGCACACGTTCCCCTGATCCCAGAGGTTGCCGAGCTGGCCGAAGTCGCACGCCTCGTCGCCCTCGGGCACGCTGTCGCCGCAGACGGTGAGCTCGCAGCCTGCCGCGCCACACGCGTAGCCCTCGATACGCTGGCAGCTCGCGTCGCAGCCAACGCCGGGCGGATCGCACGTCTCGTTGCCCGCGATGATGTCGTCCCCGCAGCGCGTCGCCGAGCACCGGCCGCCCACGACGGGGCAGGTCCAACCAGGCTGGACCTGTTGGCAGCCCACGCACCCGCCCGTTGCCGCCATCCCTTCGTCGCACGTCTCGGTCAGCGGCCAGACGACGCCATCGCCGCACACGGCCCGGAGCTGACACGCCTGGCCCGCCACACAAGTGTAGCGGGGGTCCTGCGCGGTGCAGTTGCCCGTGCAGCCACCGCTGGGCGCGGCCGCGCCCTCGTCGCAGACCTCACCCGCGGAGATGAAGCCATCGCCGCACACGGGGATGCGCTGACACACCAGGCCCGCGATGGGGCAGGTGAAGCCAGGTTCGAGCTGGCAGGTGGACGAGCAGCCGTCGCCATTGGCGCTGTTGCGATCGTCGCAGACCTCGCCCCTGTCCTGCTGCACGATGCCGTCGCCACAGCGCGGGCCCAGGCCAGAGCAGTTTCGGTTGCAGTGGCCGTAGTCGCCGTTGTCCCCGCCGTCGTCGCACGCCTCATAGGGCGCGTTCGTGGTGCCGTCGCCACACGTCGGCGATCGGTTCAGACAGCCGACCATGCACGCGCCACCATAGGTGCTGTCGTTCTGGCCGTCGTCACACGCCTCGGCGTCCGTCACCTGGCGATCCCCGCAGTAGGGCGCAAAGGCGGCGCACCCAGCCATGCACGCGCCGCGATCGCCATACTGCCCGGCGTTCACGCCATCGTCGCAGACCTCGAGCGCACTGACCACGCCATCGCCGCAGTGCTGACCCAGGCCAGAGCAGTCGGAGGCGCACTTCCCATAGCGGCCATTGTCCACGCCGTCGTCACAGACCTCGTCGCCGTTGACCTGACCATCACCGCAGTGCGGGCCAACGCCGTCGCAGGTGAGGTTGCAGCCGTCGTAGTCGCCGTTGTCCACGCCATCGTCGCACGTCTCTCCGTGCTCGGTGTCCACGTAGTCGTCACCACAGTGCGGCCCCAGGCCAGAGCAGTCGATGGCGCAGCGGCCATACGTCCCGTTCGCGGCGCCGTCGTCGCACGCCTCCCCCTCCGCCATCTGAAGCAGGCCATCCCCACATCGCAGGCCAGGCCCCGAGCAGTCGGTGGCGCAAGCGCCATACGTCCCGTTCGCTGGGCCGTCGTCGCACGCCTCTCCCTCGGCCGATTGCCAGATGCCATCCCCGCAGTTGGACGGTCTGCCGTCGTGACCAGCGTCGTCTGGCCCAGCGTCGGCACCGCCATCGTCGTCCGACGAGGAGGTGCCAGCATCCCCAGCGTCCGCGTCCTCAGAGGCGTCTGAAGCTCCCGAATCATCGGCGTCGGCATCGTCGGCGAGCTCGCTGCCATCGCCGCGCTCAGAGGCGTCCTCACGCCAGCCGATGCCCGTGGCGACCTGTTCCTCGCCACAACCCGCCAGCGCCAAGGGCAGGCTCAGAAGAAGAATGAGGAGAAGGGCAATCCGAAGAAAGAAGCTCTGCCTCATGACAACCTCCCAATCGAAAAGGTGAGTGGATGAAGGGGTTGGCCGCGCCACCATCGGAATCGACCGATCGTGCGCCAACGCCAGTTCGGCGGTGATCACTGGAAGCCACCGAGCGTGCAGATCCGAGAGCACGTGCTCTGGTCCGTCCCGTTCTTCGGACCGTCGTCGCACGACTCTCCATGGTCCGTGTCGGTGTGGCCGTCGCCGCAGCGCGGGCCATAGCCCATGCAGTCGGGAAGGCACTTGCCATAGCCACCCGTGTCGTTCGCCGCGCCGTCGTCACAGACCTCGCCAGACGTGACGAGGCCATCCCCACAGATCGGTGCGCAGGCGGTCTTGCCCGCGTTGAAGCCCGCGAGCGTCAGTTGGTAGTTCGAGCCGGTCTCCATCCGCTCGGCGTGGAAGATGGCGATCTCGTAGACGTTGCCCTGGCTCAGACCAAAGTCCTCCGTCGCCGTGTATTCCCAGGCGCCGCCCACGCCGATGAAGCCGTGCGAGGTGATCGTCCCATCCGGGTTGATGGTGAACTGACCGCGCTGTTGGCTGTGCAGGCCACCCAGGTCGAGGGCGAGCCGTCCGTTGACGAAGACCCACAGGTCATCGTCGCCATAGAACGAGAGCACCTCGCCGCCCTTGAACTCGAACCAATAGTGGACCTCGCTCGTGAACGAATAGTTGTGCGGGGCTTCGGCCGGGAGCGTCTCGTCGCCCGAGGCGTGCCAGCCCTTGCCGTCGATCGGAAAGAAGCCCGTGCTGGAGAACTGGTAGGTCATGGGGCTCTCGCCGATCCTGCTCAAGGTGAGCTCATCGACCACTCGGATGCCGTAATCCACGCCCGCGAGTGGCTCGTCGCGATACCAGAGGCGGAAGTTCTCGGCGGAGGTGAGCTGCTGCGAGCTGGTCCCGAGGCCAGTCGTCGCACGGAACACGGGCTTGCCATCCGCGTCGAGGAACACCTCGACGAGCTCACGTGTGCCGCTGCCACCGAACACGTTGAAGTCCTGGTGGATGGGCGCGCTGGAGCCAGGGGCGCGGCGGCTCTGGCCGATGAAGTCCCGATAGACGATGGGCAGCGTGAGGGTCGGGGTGTCGGCGATCGTCGGCTGCGCGCACGTCCAGCCCGCCTCGATCTGGCAGGTCGACGAGCAGCCATCGCCATTGGCGAGGTTGCCATCGTCGCACGCCTTGGCGTCCGTCGCGAGGAGCATCCCAGAGCCACACGGGGTCGAGCAGGCGCTGCCCAGTGCGCCGTCAGGTCTGGGACAGCTGGGCTCCAGGCGGCAGTTCGGCGTGCAGCCCTGACCCCAGGCGTTCGCGGCCACGCCCAGATCACACGCCTCGTCACCCTCCTCGATCCCGTCACCGCAGATCGTCTCGTGACAGCCGCTCGTGTCGCACGCGTGGCCCGGCAGCGCGCGGCAGTTCTCGTCACAGCCAAGGCCAGGCGGATCGCACGTCTCGGCGCCCGCGATGATGCCGTCACCGCACTGGTCTGCCCGGCAGGTCGCGCCCGCATAGGGACAGGCCCATCCCGGTTCGATCGCGCAGGCCGAAGAGCAACCGTCGCCATCGTCGAGGTTGCCATCGTCGCACACCTCGATCAGCGGCTCGATGCGGCCATCACCGCAGAACGGCGGCGGGAGGCACGGCTCGCCTGGCATGGGACAGGTCCAATCTGGTTCGATCGCGCAGGCCGAAGAGCAGCCGTCGCCATCGTCGAGGTTGCCGTCGTCACACGTCTCGCCCTGCGTGACTTGGATGGAGCCGTTGCCACAGTTGGGCGGTCGCGCGTTCGCGTCCGATGGGCCGACGTCGGGCTGGACAGGAGGGTCGGACGACTCGCTACAGACGGCGAAGGTGAGTGGCGCGGCGAGGAGCAGGATGCCGAGCGCGATCGTCAGATGAGAGCGCATGGGAATTCTCCGGAGGTCTTCGGGCGTGGTGGCCACGAGATGGAGATTGTCACATCACATCGAGGTGCGCGCGACCGTTTTGTCGAGTGCCTTGGATGTCATGCCGGGCGCTCTCGGGGTTCAGGCCTGTGGGTGCGAGAGCTTCCACTCCAGATCGCTGGGGCGGACGTAGTGGGGCTCCAGCGCCAAGATTGCCTCCCGTGAGTAAGGCGGGAGCACCTGGACCGAAGCGATGAGGCTGGCGGCCTCGGGCGTTGGCTCGGTCGTGGCTGACGTGAGCGCGGGCAGCGCGTGGAGCACGGGATAAGCCGCACGGCCAGGCCCGAACACGCGGACGTCCGACTCGGCAAATTCGGTGCGCAGGCGTTCGGCGAGCTGGGCTGGCGGCATCACGAACTCAGCGGACACGACATCGAGTCCAGTCGCCGACACGCGAAAGAAGCCGCCGTAGACCTCGCCCTTGCGCGCGTCGAGCACCGGGACGAGCAGCGCACCCTGGGCACTCTTGGCGATCGCCGCGTGCGCCATGGCCTTCAACGACGAGGCACCGACGAGCGGGATTTGGCGTGCGAGCGCGATGGCCCGCGTCGTCGCCAGACCGACGCGCAGCCCAGTGAACGAGCCAGGTCCGAGTCCGACCACGATGGCGCCCAACGCGTCGATCGATCGCCCCGTGTGCTGAAACATCGCGTCGAGTTCGCTGGGCAGCAGCGAGGAGTGGGGCGTGGGCGGCGGGATCTCGCGATGGTCGAGGACGCGATCGCCACCCGTGTCATCACGCTCGACGAGCGCCAGGCTCAGCGTGAGGGTCGCCGTATCGAGGCCAATGATCAGCATGGGGAACGTCTCCGAAATTTCAATGTGGACCGAATGGACGAAGCGCGAACGCAGGACATCGGTGCGCGTCGTTCGTCGAGGAAAGAGGAGAGTGCAGAGAGGAGAAAACCTGGGTTTTCTCCTCTTTGCGAAGAAACCCCAGTGCCGAGGTCTATGTCGAAGGCTCTGGACGGTCCCCGGCTACGGAGCGGTGAGAGGAAGAACGAACGTATCGAATCGATCTCGACGCAGGGCGCACCGAGCCGCCCCCCTACACGATCGCGGCAACTCCAGGCAGGCCCATCTCGCCAGCCGAGTCGAGAACGAGCAGCGTATCGCGCCGCCGACGCCCCTCCTCCCCCCACCTCACCACTGCCGACCGACGAGGGCGACGCTGCGAGCCGGGACACGGATGCTCTCCTCGGCCAAGACGACGGGCGAACTCTCTCGACCCTCCAAGCTGAAGCCGTCCTCGTCGAGCAGCACGCGCCAACGCGGCAGGGTCTTCAAGTTCGAGAGCGCGAGATCGAGGCTGCGACGGCCCGCGTTGAACACGGCCACGAGGCGGCGGTAGGGCGTGGCGCCCGCGCCAAACGGTTGCTGATCGATCTCGAACGCCACGAAGGGTTGCTCACCAGGGGGTGGCGCGCCCGCGAGGTGATCCCGGATGGAGAGATCGATCTCGATGGCGTTGTCCGAGCGGATGGCCGTGGCGCGCACCGTGTTGTTGCCCGCGGGCGTGTAGGCGCCCTCTGGCATCCACCACGTGCCGGGTTGGAGCACGAGCTTGATCTGGAGGCTGCTCGGCGAAGCCCAGGCAGCCAGATCGAAGCGATCCATCTCTGCCCTCGTGAAACGCACGCGGCCTCGGCCCTGCCAGTCGAAGTGGACCATGAACGGGTTGTGGCCCGGGTTCTTCTCGAACCCGACCGGGAAGACCTCGCCCACGACAAAGCCGGTCACGTTCGCTGGGCCGTTCTTGAATTCGAGCGTGAGCTCCGGGACCTCGTCGAACGAGCGGTAGCCCGCGCCATCGGCGGGCATGGGCGAGTGCGAGCCAGCCAGGAAGCGCAGGCAGCGGCGCACGAGCTCGGCCGTCGGACAGCGCAAGCCAGGCAGCGCGCGGCGCATCGCGATGAGGTCCTTCGTGTAGGCCGACATCGATCGCCAAGGCGCCTGGGCCAGGCGCGCCCAGCGGAACATGTTGGTGAAGTCGGGCGAGGCGTAGCTGTTCTCGTGCAGGTGCGTGACGCCCGGCAGATCGAAGTCCGCCTCGAAGCGCTCGCGCGTGTGCGCGCGGTCGGGCGAGGGGTCGCATGGCGCGAGCGGCTTGGTGCGGCCAAACTCGTCGCCGCCCAGCAGGATGAGCCGACCCTGCGAGGTGAAGAGCATGGCCAGCGCGAGTTTCGCGATGCGTGCCCGCGCGAACTCGTCCTCATCCACGGACAGGTGCAGCTTGTCCCAGAGCGTGAAGCCGTCGTGGATGGCCAGGTAATTGAGCGCCTCCCACGGCTCGCGCGCGAAGCGGTCGTAGCCGTCGGACGACATCGTCGGATCGCTGAAGTTCCTGAGGTTGGCCGCGATGCCCGCCTGCACGCGCGGCAGGGCCCACGGCTCGCCCTGCGCAAACCCGCGCGCCTCCATCCGGCCGGTGAACGCGTCGCGCGTCGAGTCGCTGAACGCAGCCAACCGTGCCTCGAACGGCATGTTCGACTTGGTCGTGGCCTCGTGCGGCGGCAGGTCGCTGAAGTCCCACGCCTCGCCGTGCAACAGCAGATCATCGCCCACGGCGCGCCGCACCGCGCGCAGCGTGTCATTGTCGAGGAACTCCATCAGATCGAAGCGCAGGCCATCGACGCCGTATTCGGTCGCGAAGTAGCGCGCCGAGTCCACGATGAGCTTGCGCGTCATGCGACGCCGCGTCTCGAGCGATGGCCCGGCGCCCGTGGTGCCCGAGGGCATCCCGTTCTGATCCAGCCTGAGGTAGCAGCCGGGCGCGGCGTTCTCGAACAGGCGCGCGTCGTAGAGGTGGTTGTAGACCACGTCGAGCACCACGCCGATGCGCGCGCGGTGCAGCGTGAGCACGAGCTCCTTCAGCTCGCGGATGCGCGCGTAAGGATCGGCCGGGCTGCTCGCGAACCAGCCATCGGGCGTGAAGTAGTTGTGCGGGTCATAGCCCCAGTTGTAGGCGCGCGACGGCGACTGGCCGTCCGTGAGGCAGCGCTCGCTCTCGTGGCCTGAGTAGAACGCCTGGAGCGGCATGAGCTGGACGTGCGTGATGCCGAGCTCTTTGAGGTGGTTGAGCGGCCGCTGGGCCACGACGCCTCGAAACGTGCCGCGCGACTCGGGGAGCACGCCCGACGCTGGGTCGATCGTGAAGTCCCGCACGTGCAGCTCGTAGCCGATGAAGTCCACCTCGCTCGTGAGCGCCTGGAAAGCGCGACCGTCGCGCTTGCCGAGGTTCGAGTAGTCATCCTCGCGAAAGCCAGGAGGATCGGTGCGCCTCGGATCCACGATGGCGCCCTTGCCGATCGGGTCAGCGCCGCCAGGCGTGAACGCAGCCATGGACTTGGCGTAGGGGTCGAGCGCGCGCTCGGTCTTGCCGTAGGCCGTCACGCGATACTGGTAGAAACAACCTTCCAACGCCGCGAGCCCGAGCTTGGACGCCTCGTCCGCGGCGAGGTCGAGCGACCAGACGCCT
>JAISIF010000045.1 GCA_031262165.1 Myxococcales bacterium
GATCATTTTCAAGAATGATTGACGCTATTCATCAAAGGTCTTGTAGGGGCGTTGGGTGGCACCCCCGGCGGTCGGCCATCGACACCAACACGCCGGGCGTTGGTCGCAAAACCCCAACCCCTCCCGCTGCGAGATCAAAAAATAGAACTCGACCGCCCTGGGAATGGTTTCGGGCGGGCTTTTTTGTGTTCCCTCTCAGGCTGGATGACTCAGGGCTTATTCCTCAATTGGCCTGTCGCCCCGCGCGTCTGAGAAACGCCAGCCTTCATTGCTTCGTTGGTCACTTCCGGCGCTCTCCATCTAGAGAGAGGCGCCTCACCGATAGATGGGATGCTCCCTCAGGTAGTCGCGGACGCCGTTGGGAAGCAGCGCTCCTGGATCCTCACCGCGCGCGAGCATCTGCCGGATCAGGGTCGAGCTCACCTCGGGCAGCACTGGGCCCTGGGCCCTCGGATCCGGGTAGCCCGCACGCGGGACCACGATGATGCGGACCATCTGCTCGATGCGGTCGAATGCCTTCCACAGATGCACCTCGCCGAGCAGATCGCTGCCGAGCACCAGGCTGAACTCGTCGTCGGGATGGCGAGGCAGCAGGTGGTCGAGGACATCGACGGTGCGAGACCCCGGCGCTACCTCCTGCTCGACGCGCGTGACGGCCATGCGCGCGGCAAAGGGCGCGATGGCGCGCTCGCAGAGCTCACAGCGCACGTCAAAAGGCGCGAGCGCTTTATCGAATGCATGTCGATAGACCGGCATGAGCCAGATGCGATCGACGCGATGCGCCGCGAGGACGTGGCAGGCATTGAGGACGTGTCCGAGGTGCGGCGGGTTGAATGACCCACCGAGCAAGGCGATGCGCATGGGGCGTCAGAGCCTCTTTGATTTGACTGAGATTGATTGAAAGCCATTCGCCGTCCTGCGCCGCACTTCTTCACAATTCATCGCGCCTCTTATTCTTTGCTGAGGAGGTGAATTGAAAAGGGCGCCACGAATGGCGCCCCTGCGGAAAAACTGATTTTGGGATAGGTCTCATCAATCCTCTGGCTCTTCGTATTGATAGGTTTTTCCCGCGTAATTGCAGAGCGTCAGGTGATTGCCTTCGTGTTGGACGACGTAATCGTGGAGAATGGGAATCTTGCCGCCGCCATCTGGCGCGTCGACCACGAAATACGGAACGGCGAGGCCACTCGTAAATCCGCGCAGGCTTTGAAGGATTTCCACGCCCTTCGAAACCTTTGTTCGGAAATGGCCAATGCCTTTGGAGAGATCGCATTGGTAAATGTAATAGGGCCGAACGCGCATCATCAGGAGCTTGTGGTTGAGCTCTTTGACGATGGCGGGATCGTCGTTCACGCCGCGCAGCAGCACCATCTGGTTGCCGATGGGGCAGCCCGCGTCCGCCAGGCGCCGCGTGGCCTCGAAGGATTCGGCGGTGCACTCGCGCGGATGGTTGAAGTGGGTGTTGACGAAGACCGGCTGGTGCTTGGCAAGCATCTTCACGAAGTCGTCGGTGATGCGTTGCGGCAGTGTGACGGGATTGCGCGTGCCGAGGCGGATGATCTCCACGTGATCGATGGCGCGCAGGCGGCCCAGGATCTCGTCTAAGCGATCATCGCTGAGCGAGAGCGGGTCGCCGCCCGAGATGACCACGTCGCGCACCTCGCGATGGGCCTCGATGTAGGCAATGCCGGCGTCGAGCTGCTTCTTGAGCGCGGAGCGCGTCGGGTCGGCGACTTTGCGCTTGCGCGTGCAGTGACGGCAATACACCGGGCAGTTGTGCGTCACATAGAAGAGCACGCGGTCGGGGTAGCGGTGGGTCAGGCCAGGCACGGGCATATCGCGCTCTTCGGCGAGCGGATCGGCCATGTCGGTGGGCAGCACGTGCAGCTCTGCCGCGCTGGGGACGCTCTGCAGGCGAATGGGGCAGTGCGGGTCCTCGGGGTCGATGAGCGAGGCGTAATAGGGCGTGATGCCCATGTGGAACTGCGCGGTCACCTCTTCGAAGAGCTGCCGCTCCTCGGCGTCCATCGGGATGATCTTCTCGAGCACGTCGAGCGAGGTGACGCGGTGGCGCTGCTGCCACTGCCACTTGGTCCACTCGCTGTCGGGAATGTCCTTCCAGATGGAGCGGGGCGCCGCCGGGAAGCGGGCACGCAGGTGAGGGATGAACGCTGGGGTGCCGGGCATCCCGATGCCTGAATTTTCCGATGCAGAAACAGGGGAGGTTGCCGTGGCGGTGGTCGTATTCGAGGAAGGTGTCGTGTTGTCGGGAAGAGACATCAATCTGTTCTCCTATTGCCTGACGGGTGTCGTCCCGTCTGTCGGCCCATGAAAGGCAGGGCCCGCTCGAAAAGGGCCGGACGTTTAGGAGCGGGCACTGCTGCTGTCAACGAAGTGAGCGGGGGGATTGAGGCGTAAATGGATTGTATTTCCATTTATTTCATCGAGAAATCAGTGCTGAGGAAAAATCAAATAAATGTATAATAAAGGTATTTCGATAACCTGCTTGATTGCCTGCAGCGAGCCCAAGGACTCATCCCTCAATTATATCGAACCAACGGCGCCAACCCCAAAATGCTGCCCTTAAAGGCCTGGTTAGTTGGAACTCGATTGCCCTGTGGGAAGGACGAGGGCGGTCGAATTCTATTTTTTGATCTCGAATCGGGATGTGTAGGGGCGTTGCGTGCAACGCCCATCGTGTTTGTGACGAATGACGACCGCAGGGCGTTGCACGCAACGCCCCTACGAAGACACGCCTCGATCTTGGTCGAAAAACAGAACTCGATTGCCTCGCGCCATCTGGCCCGTAGCCTTGACAGCCCACCCTCGCCGTCTATGAGGCAGCGCTTTTTCAGGAGCGAGTGCATGGCGACGATGATCGAGGTGACGGACCTCACCAAACTCTACCGGGAGCGGGCGGCGGTCGATCACCTCTCCTTCTCCGTGGAGGCTGGCGAGGTCCTGGGCTTCCTGGGACCCAACGGCGCGGGCAAGACGACCACGATGCGCATCCTCACGGGCTTCCTGCCAGCGACCGATGGCAGCGCCAAGGTTGCGGGCTTCGACGTGTTCGAGTCACCGCTCGAAGTGAAGCGCCGCATCGGCTACCTGCCCGAACAGCCGCCCGTGTATCTGGACATGACGGTCCAGGACTACCTGGCCTTCTGCGCCCGCCTCAAAGGCGTCCAGCGCAAGGCCTTCCGCGGCGAGATCGACCGGGCCATCGGCGCCACGCGCCTGGGCGACGCGCGCGAACGCCTCATCGGCAATCTCTCCAAAGGCTTCAGGCAGCGCGTGGGCCTGGCGCAGGCCATCCTCGGCTCGCCACCCGTGCTCATCCTAGACGAACCCACGGTCGGCCTGGATCCGGTGCAGATCATCGAGGTGCGCGCGCTCATCCGCGATCTGGCCAAGACGGGTGAGCACACCATCATCCTCTCGACGCACATCCTGCACGAGGTGGCCGAGCTCTGTCAGAAGGTCCTCATCATCAAGGCTGGCCAGCGCGTCGGTTTCGACACGATCGAAGGCCTGCGCGGCCAGCTCGTGGACGGCCACCGCGCGAGCCTCGAAGAGATCTACCTGCGCCTCATCGATCCGGTGTCCGCGTCGGCATCGCTCTCTGCGCCGTCCTCATCGGAAGAGCGCGACGCCTCCTGACGGGAACAGCGACTCCCTCTCCCGGGCGCTTCGCGGCCCCCCTCTCCCACGTGAGAGAAATAACGTTCTCGAAAGACATCTCGATGGAGAGGGCGACGACAGGCGGCCACATGGGTCCGCCACCATGAAACGCATCTCTCCAGCGCATCTCTCCAGATCGACTTCGCCCGCGCGCGACGACTCGGACCTCTTCTCGAATCCTCCTCCTTCGCCTTTCGGACGCCGCCCCACGGGAGTCTCCACCGCCATGCGCCACACGCTCTCCATCGCCCGCAAAGAATTGAACGTCTATTTCACCACGCCGCTGCCCTATGCCCTGTTCGCGGTCTCGACCGTGTTCACCGGCTTCTTCCTCATCGGCGTGATCCAGAATTTCCAGCGCCTCAGCCTCGCCGCCATGCAGTTCCCGCAATACCTCGACTCGTCGTTCCTCAACCTGACCGACCTCGTCGTGTTGCCCTGCATCCACCAGACAGGGCTGCTCGTCGCGATTACCGCGCCCTTCCTGTCCATGCGGCTCATCGCCGAGGAGAAGCGGCAGCGCACGTTCGAGCTGCTCATGACCGCGCCCATCCGCCCGCTCGACCTCGTGCTCGGCAAATACGTGAGCGGCGTCCTCATCCTGACCATGACGCTCGGATGCACCTTCCTCGCCCCGCTCATGCTCGACAAGTTCGCCATCAGCGTGGACGGCTCCAGCGGCATCGAGTGGAGCACCGTGCGCGTGGCCTTCCTCGGCCTGTTCCTGTGGGCCTGCGCCGCGATGGCCATCGGCCTGTTCGTGAGCGCGCTGACCGACAGCCAGGCCGTCGCGGCCATCATCTCGCTGCTCGCCCTGATCCTCCTCTGGAGCGTGGGCTGGATGGGACAGAGCGCCGAGGCGGGCGTGATCCAGACGGTCCTCTCCTACATGAGCGCGCCGAATCACCTGATGGGCTTCGTCCAGGGCGTCATCCACCTCCAGGACCTCACCTACTTCCTCTCGTTCGTCGTCCTGGGACTCTTCCTCTCGCACCGGGCCATCGAGGCCCAGCGTTGGACCTGACGCCGCGCCCCCAAGTCGAACATCTGGAGTCCACACCATGCAGCTCAAGCATGTCGGAAGAATCCTCGCCGCCCTCGGAGGCCTGCTGCTCGTCAGCAGCGTCATCACCTGGCTCATCGGCGCCCAGTCATTCGTCACGCTGAAGATCGTGATGGCGCTCGTCTTCTTCGCCGCCTTCTTCGTCACCAACTGGGGCCACATCGGGACCTCGTCCGCCGGGCGCAGCTCCTTTTTCATTGGCGTCACTGCCGTGAGCGGCGTGGCCGTCGTCGCGCTCCTGTGCCTGCTCAACTACATGGCCGTGAAGCGGCCCATGAGCTGGGACTTCACCTCGAACAAGATCCACCAGCTCTCGTCGGACACGCACGCGACGCTGCGCGGCCTGACCCAGGACGTCCACGCTCTGGCCTTCATGCGCGCCGACGATGGCGAGTACGCGCTGCTCAAGACGCTCTTCGAGAAATATGCGGCCCTGAGCCCGCGCTTCCGCTTCGAGTTCGTCGATCCCGTCAAAGACCCACTGCGCGTCAGCCAGATGAACATCCGCCAGGAAGGGCCGCGCGTCGTGCTCCAGAGCGAGGGGCGCGAGAGTCGCTTCCTGGAGCCGACCGAGGAGGCGCTGACGAACGCGCTGCTCCAGGTGACGCGCACCACGCGCAAGAAGGTCGGCTTTACTACGGGGCGCGGCGAGGTCCGCCTCGGCGACACGACCGAGTTTGGGCTCTCGCGGCTGGCCGAGCGTCTGTCTGGGGAAGGCCTCGATCCCGTCGAGATTCAGGTGGGCGAGGCGGACATCGCCAAGGACATCGAGCTCGTCGTCGTGGCCGGGCCGCGCCAGCCGTTCGAGAAGGACGCGCGCAACGCGCTGTATCGCTTTCTGCTGCGCGGCGGTCGCCTTCTGACCCTGCTCGAACCAGGTGGCAGCGCTGGCCTCGAACAGCTCCTCGGGGAGTTCGATCTCGCGCTCGAACCAGCCCTGATCGTCGATGACATCAGCCGCCTGCAGGGCGCCAGCGCGTCGAGCCCGCTCATCCACGACTACAACCGAAGAGAGGAGATCACGCGCGACTTCCGCATCGCGACGGTCTTCCCCACCGTGGCGCCGGTGAAAATCCTCACCGACGATTTGAAGGATGGCCTGAGCCTGACTGAGCTCGCCATGAGCTCTTCCCAATCGCGCCTGAACGCCTTGCCCGCCATCGCCATCCCCCCGCCAGAGCCAGAATCAGAGCCGCGGCCACAGGAAGCCTCAGAGCATCCAGAGCTCGATGAGGGCCACTCAGGTGAAGGAGGTGAGGTCTCGCCGAACGAGGCTGGCGATTCGGACGCCAGCGCGGCCGCGGCAGCCAAACCCGCCCAGCCCCTACCCGCCGCTTCCACTTCCCTCTCCCCTGCCCTAGACCTCACCCGCAAAGGCCCGTTCCCCATCGCGGCGCGCGTGATCGGGCGGCTGCCCCCCGCTGTCGAAGGCGACCCTGACCGCGAGCTGCGCATCGTCCTCGTCGGCGACAAGGATTTCGCGACGAACGGCTACAGCTCGGTGCTGGGCAACGAGGACTTCTTCCTGAACTCCCTCAACTGGCTGGCCTCGCAGGCCGAGCGCATCACCATCCGTCCCAAGCTGCGGACCGCCTCGCGCCTCTATCTGACGCCCGAGCGACAGGCCATGCTGACCTTCTTCATCATCGACCTGCTCCCGATCTCCATCCTCGCCTTTGGGATCACGCTCTGGATGCTCCGGCGGAGCAAGTGAGGCAGCGCGCCAAGTGATTCGCATCGATCAGCAAACGAAACATCTGCTCGCGCTCGTCGCTGTCAGCGCCGTCCTCATCGGCCTAGGGCTCTTCGCGTTCTACGACATCTTCTTTAGCGACACCCTCTCCGAACAGCGGCAGGCCTTGGAGAACAAGGTCTTCCATTTCAAGAAGGACGACGTGGTCGGCTTCGCCGTCACGGCCAAGGGCGAGACGACGCGCCTGAGCTACTCCAATGAGAACGGGAACGCTGGGTGGCGCATCGTGTCGCCGGTCCAGGACTACACGAGCGTGAACGTGGTCGAGCTCTTCCTCGACGCGCTCGCCTCCGTGAGCTGGAAGGAGAAGATCGAGGGCGACGAGGCCGTGCCCGAGCGCTTTGGCCTGGACAAACCAGCCGTCATCGTCGTGGCGCGCCTGAGGAACGGCCAGCAGCACACGCTGCGGATCGGCAGCCTGACTGCGCTCGACGGGACCGACTACGCGCTCATCGACGGCAGCAAGGAGATCTTCCAGACGCGCACGCCGCTGCGGTTTGCCCTCGAACGGAGCACCTTCGACCTGCGCGCCAGGCTCCTGCTCCCTGTTTACACGGATCAGATCGAGGTCATTCAGGTGCACGCCGGGCCTTCACACATCCACCTGCGCAAGGCCGTCGATGGCACATGGTCGCTGGGAAAGCCCATCGCCAGGCGGGCCGACGGCGCCGCCGTCCAGAAGATGCTCGACGCCATCGACGATGCCTACATCACCCGCTTCGTGACGGAGCGCGTGACGCCCGACGAGTCCAGGCGGTTTGGCTTTGGCCAGCCCAAACTGCGCCTGAAGCTCGCGCTCAAGGGCTTTCGCCACGTCGAGTTTCTCTTCAGCGAAGTGACGGACGATGCGGGCGAGAAGAAGCTGTTGGCGCGGCGCACGGACACGACGCGGGTCGTCGAGATCCCCAGCGACTTCCTCACGCCGTTCCAGCAGGAGGTGCTCGCGCTGCGCGACAGGCAGGTCGTCCACTTCGATCCGAGCACCGTGGCCATCCTCGACTTCAGGCTCGACGACGGCGCCGTCCGAATCGAGCGCTCGGTCGAAGGCGAAGGCGAGAAGCCGAAGATCTCCTGGGAGCTGAAGGGGCTCTATCCCAAGCCCTTTTCCTTGGCGCGCGTGGAATCGCTCCTCGCTGCCTTTGCCCAGCTCACGGCCAGCGCCTTCGTGGATGGGAAAGTCGATCTGGCCGCCTTGGGCCTCTCTCATGCGCGCCGCACGTGGATTCTGCGCGACGCGCAAGGGCGCCCGCTGGCCGCGCTCTTCGCAGGCAGGGAAGACGGGGAGAACACCTATGTCCGCTTCATCGACGCGAAGGACGACGCGCACGTCTTCACGGTCAACACATCGGCGCTCGATGTCCTGCCGAGACGCCACAGCGATCTGGAGAGCTGGGATCCCACGCGGTTCCTCACGCCGAGCGCACCGAACATGACCAAAACCTCTTCGTCGCCAGGATCACCGTAGGGGCGATTATCGATTGCTCGTCGGCGGCGATGCACGGTGTGCCCTGCGCTCGTCGTCGTTCGACACAAACACGACGGGCGTTGCAGGCAAGGCCCCTCCGACAAACACGCATCGCTCGCGATCGAACCAGCCTCAGGGCAATCGAGCTCTAACGATCCCGGGCATCTCCCCCTGTCGGCCTCGCCGACATCCCCTTCGGTGAGGGGGAATCTCAGACAAGCCTCTCTCTGTTGAAGGAGAAGGCGCGCCGCTTTGAAGGAGTGGGCGTGTCAAGCATTTTTAGGACTTAGGGCTTATCCCTTAATTAGGACCGAGCACCGCGAAGGACGGGAAATGTCAGACGAGGCGCGAGGAGGGAGCTTCCAGACGGAAGTGACCAACGAAGTAACGAAGTCTGGCCTTTCACGGACAAGTGGGGCGACGGGATAATTAAGGGATAAGCCCTAAGGCCTTATCCCTCGATTGCCCGGGCCCAACGCCTCCTTTGATCTTGCCCCTCGCCAGCGCCGTCTATAGAGCGCCCTCCCCCTTCGGTGCCCACACGACGACCGACGCACGACATCCCCTCCTCCCTCCATCGCGAAGGACTTTCCCCCATGCCCCAATCTGGAGAGACACGTCGCCCCTCGCTGCGCTTCGGCAAATACACGCTCGTCAATCGCATCGCCGTGGGCGGCATGGCCGAGATCTTCCTCGCTCGTCAGGCAGGTCTCGAAGGCTTCGAGAAGACCATCGTCATCAAGCGCATCCGCCCCCACCTCTCCAAGCAGCCCAGCTTCGTGAAGATGTTCCTCAACGAGGCCAAGCTCGCGGCCCAGCTCAACCACGCGAATGTCGTCCAGATCTACGACCTCGGTAAGATCGGCGAGACCTACTTCATCGCGATGGAATACATCTTTGGCCGGGACATGCGGCGCATCATCCCCAAAGCCGCCTCGATGAACATTCCCTTCCCGATGGTCTACGCGCTCAAAATTGCCTCGTCCGTCTGCGAAGGGCTTTTTTATGCCCATCAGCGCACCGACATCTACGGAACGCCCCTCAACATCGTCCACCGCGACATCACGCCCGAGAACATCTTCGTCTCGTTCGACGGCACAGTGAAGATCCTCGACTTCGGCATTGCCAAGGCCGCCAACCAGATCGAGCAAACGCGCGCCGGCGAGATCAAGGGCAAGCTCTCCTACATGTCGCCCGAGCAGTGCACGGGCAAAAAGCTCGACCAGCGCTCCGACATCTTCTCGCTGGGCACCGTGCTCTACGAGTGGATCACCGGCTTCAAGCTGTTCACCGGCGAGAGCGAGGTCGCGATCCTCAAGACAATTACGGAGGGGAAGATCTACGCGCCGAGCTACTTCCAGGCGGATATCCCTGAGGCGGTCGAGCACATCCTCATGCGCGCGCTCGAAAAGGACCGGGACAAGCGCTACCAGACCGCGTGGGAGATGCAGTTCGACATCGACCAGTTTCTTTCGGGTTACGAGTTCACGCCCTCGAACATCCACCTGTCGAACTTCATCAAGCAGCTCTTCTCCGACGAGCTGGAGGTCGAGAAGAAACTGTTGATGCAGGCCGAGCCCTCCGAGCCCGTTCCGATCGATGACGAGCACGTCGATGAGTTCGAGCCAGATCCGGTCGGAGCACATCAGGATGACTCGATGCTCAGCGAAGAGGAGGACGCGCTCCTGCTCGCTCTGAACAGCGACGGCGGCGATGACATGGACGCGCACTCACAGGCCACCGAAGTCCTGCGCCCAGAGTCATCCTCGAGTGGCCTGCTCTCCGTCCAGGACAGTGAGCAATCGACCATCGCCGTCTCCCGCCGAATGGTGACGATCCCCGTCGAACAGAACGTCTATGAAACGCTGAGCGCCACCGCCGAACGCAACCGCATCTCGCTGCGCACCCTGCTCCAGTCCGTGCTGAACGATTACGCCCGCTATAAATAATTATTTAATTGTTTAACAGAAAAGCCCCCAGCATTGCTGGGGGAATATTACTTCTTGAAATAAATGAAATGTATGTGTTGGCGTGACTCATCGCGCCATTTTTAGGACTTATCCATCGATTAGGATCGAGCAACGCGAAGGACGGGGAAAGCCAGAAGAGGCGCGAGGCGGGAGCTTCCAGAGGGAAGAGAAGAGCGAAGCAAGGAAGGCTGGCCTTTTACGAACGAGCGGGGCGACGGGATAATCGAGGGATAAGCCCTTATTTGAATCGTGGCTCCTGGAGTGTGTCCTCGATTCATTTTAGATGAATTGTTTTTCGGGAAGCATTTCAACAAAGCATCCAAAAACAGATTCAAGAGTCGTTTATTTATCCCTCTCCTCGGCTGAGCTGCTCTAGCGAGACGACGCGCACCTGGCCGAACGCCTTCAAGTCTTCGGCGAGCAACTGGGCGTCTCCAGCCACGGCGATACGCGTCCCAGCCGACAGGAACGAGCGCTGTGCGCTGGCCTGGATCGTCGCCGTGTCTACCGACAGGACGCGCTCGAACGAGCGCTCCAGGAAATCCCTTGGCCGCCCGAGGCGCAGCACGTCGTTGAACGCCCGCGCGAGCGAGCCCGAGCTCTCCAAGCCCAACGGGAGCAGCCCGCACAGCGATCGACGCGATCGATTCAGCTCATCCGGCGTTGGCCCTGAGGCGCGGAAGAGCGCCGTCTCTTCGCACACCACGTCGATGAGCTCACCGAGCGCCTCGTTCTTCGTGAAGCTGCCCACGGTGAACAGGCCGCCGCGCAGGCCGCCCGAGACAGCGCACGACAGCCCATAGGACAGGCCACGCTCGACCCGGACCGCCTCGACGAGGCGCGAGGTGAAGCTGCCGCCGAGCACGTAGGCCGCGAGCGTCGTGGGAAAGTGGTCGGGCGCACGCTTGCCCGGCGCGCGGCTCGCGAGGACGACCTGGGCCTGTTCCGATCCCGGCATGTCCGCGAGGAGGATGGCAGTGCCATCACCGAAGTCGGGCGGCATCGGGATGTCGGGCAATGGCTGGGCATGAGGGTCGTGTGTCCAGTCGCCAAAGCAGCGCGCCACGGTGTCGAACACGTTGTCGGGCAGCACGTCGCCCGCGAGTGTGAGGATGGCCCGCTCGGGCGCGAGGAGGCGGGTGGCCATCTGGCAGACGTCATTGTGCGTGAATCCCAGCACTGTGGCAGGCAGCCCGCGCCCTGAACGACCGTAGGGATGTCCGCCAAATGCGACGCGGCACAGGGTCTCGTGGACCACGAGGCTCGGCTCGTCCAGCTCCAGGCGCAGACGCGCGGCAGTCCGCGCGCGGGCAGCGGTGAGCTCCGAGTCATCGAACGAAGGCCGCTGGACGAGCTCGGCGATGAGCTCGAGCACTGGGACGAGCGACTCGGCAGGTGCCGAGGCCACGATCGAGACGGCTTCGAGCCCTGTCTCCATACCCAGCGTGCAGCCCAGGCGCGCAAGCGCCGCGTCGAGCGCCGCGGCACTCAGGCGCTCGGTGCCACGCCTGAGCAGTTCCATCGTGAAGTCGGCAATTCCATCCTTGGCCGCTGGCTCGTGCGCGCTGCCCGCGCCAAAGCTCAGGCACACGGAAAAGAGTGGCACAGCATCCTGCCGCGCCACGGCCACGCGCATCCCATTCGGCAAGGTGCGATCCGCAAAGGCCGGGATGGCGATCCGGGCGTGTGGATCGAGTGGCGGGAGCGCTGCCAAGAGCGCCTCTGGAATGGCATCGACGACATCCAGGGCAGCCCGATCGGCGTCATCGCCTGAGTCGAGTGAGCCGAATGATTCGAGGCCGATGCATGAGGCGCGATCGTCGTTCGAGTCGATCTCCGACGCCTCAGTCCGCTCGCCAGGCCGGAGGATGACGACGCTGCGGCGCTCCTTCTGAAAGAGCCTCTCGGCCGTTGCCCTGACCTGCTCCATCGTGACCTGCGCGATCCGCTGCGCCATCTCGAATGACGTGCGCCAGTCGCCAAGGAGCTGTTCGTTCATCCCAAAGAGCTCGCAACGGCCGTGACACGTGGCCAGCGCCTTCAAGAATTGGATGCGCCACTCGGCCTTGGCCTGCTCCAGCTCGGCCTGCTCAAAGCCCCGCGTCACGATCGCATCGAGCAGGCGATCCAGGTGTTCGAGCGCGTCCTCGGCGCGATCCTCTGGCTTGAGGTCGAGCTGGAGCGTGAAGAGTCCAGGATGTTCGAGCCACGCGAACTCGGCCCCGACAGCCACGGCGGCCTGCGCCTCATAGACGAGCTGGCGCACGAGCCGCGCGCCCGGCCCAGCGCTCAAGAGAAACGACAGCAGTTCGATGATGGGCGCGTCTCGCGAGGTGGCAGGTGGCGTCTTGTAGCCGATGAGGAGGGACTCGGAGTGCGCGGGGAAGCTGATCTCGACGCGGCGCTCAGCGCGCTGCTCGGGCTCTTGCAGTTCAATCCGATGCGCATTGGCGCGCCGCGCGGGCGGGAGGGAGCCATACAGGTCGCGGATCTTGGCGAGGATCTCTTCCGCGTCGAAGTCGCCCACGAGCCAGAGCACGGCATTGTCAGGCGCGTAGTGCGATTGAAAATGCGCGAGGCATGTCTCACGGTCGAGCCGTTCGAGGTCGCGCCGCCAGCCGATGATCGGCGCGCGGTAGGGATGCTTCTCGAAGGCGAGCGCGTAGAGCGCCTCGTCGAGTCGACCGCCGATCGACTCCTCGGTCGAGACGCGGCGCTCTTCGAGGACCACATCGAGCTCGGCGGCCAGCACCTCGGGCACGAGCGCGAGGCCAGCGAGCCGATCGCTCTCCAGGCGGAGCACTGCGTCGAGCGCGCTGGCGGCAAAGTCATTCTCGTAAGCCGTCATGTCGCGCGAGGTAAAGGCGTTGGACTGTCCGCCCTGGCTCTCGAGGAGCTGATCGAACATCCGCGGGCCTACGCGTGGCGTGCCGTTGAACATCATGTGTTCGAGGAGGTGCGAAACGCCTGTCTGACCTGGCAGCTCATCGCGTGATCCCACCCGGAAGAACGTGCGCATCGAGCAGATGGGGAGCGCGTGATCTTCGAGCAGGCGGACGCGCAAGCCATTGCCGAGCGTCTCTTCGCGGACAGCCCAGCGGCTGGCATCGGACAGGCGGGGTGTCTCAGGTGGAGTCAGAAACGAGGGTAGGTTTGGCATCGCGGTCCAATCTCTTCAACGAACGGCACAGCGGCTTGGACGCGAGGCGATCCGATTCGAGCATCCGCCGTGCTGGAGAAGCCTGGTCAGCACAGAGGCAGGAGGCCAGGCAAAAAAGCGCAGGCACAGATGAGAAAAGCGTGCTGGGGGCAAGCGAAAAGCGATGCCAGCCCCAATCGCTCCAGTCAGGTGTCGGACGCGGCACAGATGTCTCTCGTGACCCACCCTTCCTCCATTCAAATCGTCTCAAAAATCATCAATGGGAGACTTTTAAACTTGACAGGTCTCAGAAGGACGAGTAAAGGGCGCCTCCGTTTTTGAGACTCACTCCTCAGTAGCTCAGTCGGTAGAGCAGCTGACTGTTAATCAGCGGGTCGTTCGTTCGAGTCGAACCTGGGGAGCACGTTTTTTCGTGCTCATCGCAAGTGAATCGGGAAACGCCTAGGCCTCAGATCGTTCCAGCGGTCTGGGGCCATTTTATTTTCTGGTCATGCAGCCTCCTCTCTTGGTGAAAAGTCGAGCTTCGAAAGCTCAGAGCGATGCTTCTCAAGGGCGGTGTGCTGGTAGCGCTCGGTCACTCCGCCAGCGTGCCCAAGCGTTGCGCGGATGACGTTCTGGGCGCCCCCTGCCTCTTCCGCAAGTGTTGCGAACGTGTGCCTGAGATCGTGCGCTCGAAAGTCTGGTGGCGCCTGAATTTTGAGGCGCACCAAGTCAGCACGTAGGCGCTTGGGGAGCTTGTAGTCGCGGTGCAAGAACTTTCCGTGTCGTCCTGGAAACAGGAGGGCGCTCGGCGATTTGAGCAGTTCCAGATGTGGCTGCACGATGCTCCACAGATGGTCCGTGAGTGGCAGCAGGCGCTCTGCGCCGCTCTTCGTTTCGTCACGGTCATGGCTGCGCCGGACGTTCACGGCGCGCTTACTCGTGCTGAAGTCCTCGCGTCGAAGCGCGAACAGCTCTCCCCTCCTCAGTCCGAGGCCGACGGCGAGCGCCCAGAGCGCCTGCCGATCTCCCAGCGAGGCATTGATGAGTGTGCGTGCCTCATCAAGCGCAAGCGTCGGCCAATTCTTTCGAGGTATGCCGAAGGGTCGTGCAAGCTGGAACGGGTTGGAGATGAGCGGCCACCTGCCATCAGCAATGGCGTCACGGACGATGACGATCGCGATGCTTCGAACAGCGTTTGCTGTTCGACGCTTCATGCCGTGGTTGACCCAAGCCTGCATCGAGCGCTGGAAATCAGCAGGCTTGATCTCGCCAGCGTAGAGGATGCCGATAGATGGGAGCAGGTAGGAGCGCGCGAGCTGCCTCATGGTGCGCTGCCACGTCGCTGAGTAGCGCCCGGCGAACCGTTCAAACCACCAATTCCAGAGCGCCGCGAACGTCTCGGCGGCTGGCGTCAGCGCAACGCCTGTCGCTCGAATCGCGAACGTCTGGAGCTCGCAGTGGTGGACGAGGCGTTCCGCTTCATTCCTGGAGGTAGCGGGCGTTGTCGTCGTCCATTCAGCGCCTGATGCCAGCTGATAGGTGATCTCCCATCGACCATCCTGATTCAGATGCACTGTTCCCATCGCAGCCTCCGAAAAGAGGAGACCCCGGCAGGGCTAGCGGGCACCTGTCGGGGTCTCGAATTGCCGCCATCGCTGACGGCTGTCTGTCGCGTCATCCGGTGGGCCCATCTCCGCTTGTAGATGGATTGCCCGCCGGGGCTGGGAATCTGTGTGTTGCTGTCGGGCTGCGCGGTCAGCTTGTGGCTTGTCAAGCGGTTTTAGAGTATTTTGAGCCGATAAGCCGTGCTCCTGCCGCCCGCTCCAGTTGGTTCGATGAAGCCCCGCTCTGTGAGCTCGATGAGATCTCGCGTCGCCGTGGCTTTGCTGCACTTGGTCATGCCCATGTATTTGCGGGCGTTAAGGTTTCCCACGAAGTCATCCCCTGCGTCGAGCAATCGCATCAGCACCTTTT
>JAISIF010000072.1 GCA_031262165.1 Myxococcales bacterium
TAACTCCAAGCAGGTGTTCGAGAACTCTGTTTCACTCTGAAAAAGAAAAATCGAACCAACGGCGCCAACCCCAAAATGCTGCCCTTAAAGGCCTGGTTGGTTAGAACTCGATTGCCCTGGGCAGGGTTCGAGGGCGGTCGAGTTCTCGGTTTTCGACCAAGATCGAGGCGTGTCTTCGTAGGGGCGTTGCGTGCAACGCCCTGCGGTCGTCATTCGACACAAACACGACGGGCGTTGCCCGCAACGCCCCGACACATCCCGATTCGCGATCAAAAAATAGAACTCCATTGCCCTAGGCAGGGTTCGAGGGCGGTCGAGCTCTAAGGACCTATCCCTCAATTATCCCGTCGCCCCGTTTGTCCGTGAGACGCCAGCCTTCGTTGCTGCGCTCTTCTCTTCTCTTCCGTCTGGAAGCTCAAAGCCTCGCGCCAAAGTCTGGCCTTCCCCGTCCTTCACGGTGCAAAGATCCTCATCGAGGGATGAGCCCTAAGCCTGCTGTAGGCGACCTATAAGGTGGCGGCTAATGAGTGGCTCACATCCAAAGCCCCCGGCTTTGCCTGAGGCTTCTATTAGTGCGAGCAGAGGAGCGACGAATCTCGATCACGCCCGGTGGTATGGCTCGCCGCGCAGAATCGTGAAGGCGCGGTAGAGCTGTTCGGCGAGGACGAGGCGCGCGAGCCGGTGCGGAAGGGTGAGGGCCGAGAGCGAGAGGGTCAGCTCCGCGCGGCGCTTGACCGCGTCAGACAGACCATTGGCGCCGCCCACGCAGAAGCAGGCGTCGCGGCCCGCGTCGCGCTGTTTGCCCAGCCAGTTGGCGAGCTGTTCACTCGTGAACGGCTTTCCTCGTTCGTCGAGCGCCACGCAGCATTCACCGGGGCGCAGCCTGTCGAGGATGCGCTGCCCCTCGTCGACAATCGCCTGGTCGATGCCCTGTTCCTTGCGCGCCTCGGCGAGCTCCAGGAGTTCGAGGTGGCAGTAGCGTTCGAGGCGCCCTGCGTATTCGCGGACCCCGGCCTCGAACAGACCCGAACGATCCCGACCGATGGAGACGATGCGGAGTTTCATGCGCGGGACAGGTTTCAAAAAAATTCAATGATTTCAAGAGGATAGAGCCATTTGCGGAAGGACCTTCTCTGCTGCTAGAGGGCCGTCCCTTTTTTCAGAGCCCACGATTTCGGGGATCTTCGCGGAGGAACTTCTGATGATGACGATGAAACGGCGGACAGGACGCGGGGCAGGACTTTTGGGAATCACGGCCAGCGTTGCCCTCACGGCTCTCTTGGCCATGAACCTCGGGTGCGCGTCGGCGCCGAAGAACCCGAACGGCCTGGCTGGCTCGACGGATATCCTGAAGTTCATGAACAACTGGCGCGGCGTCTGGACCGGCAGCGTCAGGGAGAGCCCCATCGGCCCACTCTCCTACACGCTCTACATCGAGGAACGGCCAGACATGCTCTACCTGCGCATGGCTGATGAGGGCGCGCGCGCCCTTTCCGAGGTGCGCAACGAGTTCGCGTTCTTGAACTTCGATCGCGGGACGCCGCGCATCCGGGTCCTGCTCACGATGCGGGGCCGGACGACGGTCCAGAACCTCGTCTATGAACCGGCGCGCTCGTCGGACAGCTCGGCGGCCTTCTGCCTGGAAGACAAGGGCTGCGTCTTCACCGAGCTCGTCTTCACGCGGATCGGCAAGCTCAGGGTCGCCATCCATGCCAAGGTCGAGGAGGCCAAGTTCGCGGACATCGAGGTCCGCTTCCTCGACAGCCAGATCCCGAAGAGCGGGGTCGAGAAAGAGCGCGCCCGGCTCACGAGCGAGCGAGACGAGTCGAGCGACGATGGCACGATCGAGGTCGAAGTCGAGGCGCGCTGAGTCGGGTGCAGTCGCGCTCTATCGAATCACCGGTGTCGGTGATCGAGCTGTTTGGGGAAGGGCATGACAAGCCGCGCCCCCCCCCCCACACACACGTCCGGCTTCGACATCAATAAAACAGAACCCGACGGCCTATTGGTCGGGGCAACGCCCGAGGTGTTTCTTCAGCAGGCTGCGCAGCTGGGCCGTCTCGGCTGGCCCGTCCCAGACCTCGACCAGCGCGCCGTCGCGGTCGAAGAGGAAGTTCATCGGCAGCTGGCGGATGGGGCCAAAGGGGCTCTCGCCCGCGCGGATCGATGGGCTCGGGACGAGGACGGGGAAGTCGATCCCGTGCATCTCGACGAACGGCGCGAGCACGGCGGCGCCTTCGAGATCCATCCCGACGCCGACGATGGACAGGCCGCATCCGGCAAACTCGCGCGCGAGCTGATTCATGATGGGGGTGTCGATCAGGCACGGGAAGCACCAGGTCGCGAAGAAGTGGATCAGGCGGACAGAGCCGAGGCCATCGCCCAGCATGACGGGCCTGCGCTCAGCGTCGGAGAGGACGATCCCCCGCAGCGCCGCGCCCGTCACGTTGGGACGATGGGCGGCGCAGCTCGATCCGATCGACAGCGCCACTGCCAGCATCACCGCTGCCGCTGCTGCTGTCATCCTCGCTGGGCTCGGCTGGGCTGTCATCGATCCGCCTCTCTTCTTTCCCGCTCCCGCCCCTCCTGGGCACCCTCTGCCGTCAAACGGGAGTGGGGAGGCGGGCAGATGATTCGCTGCATTGATTCAACCCATGGAATTCTCCTCACCCGCTCGGTGGGAGAGGATGGCCCGAAGGGGCAGGAGAGCGGTCAGAACAGCCCGATGCTGAAGTGCGGCACGAAGCGGCTCTCGCCCACCGAGTCATCTGGGTTGAGATTGATCCCGAGGTCGAGCGCGGCAGGCCCAATCGGCGTCGCCATCCGCAGGCCAATCCCAGTGGCGTAGCGCAGGGCCAGCGGGTTGAAGCGCTCCTGGTCGAGCCAGAGGTTTCCCGCGTCGAAGAACAGGGCCATGTCGAATTGACTGGTGAGCGGGATGCGCAGCTCGGCGCGCGCCAGCGTGAACAGCTCGCCCCCCTCGCTCGTGAACTTGTCGAGGCTCTCGCACGTGCCCTTGAGCTCGCACTCGGCCTGCTCGCGGTGCAGGGCGCGACGCTGATCTTCGGGGATGAGCGCGTCGTCCATGAAGCCGCGCAGCGAGTTGGCGCCGCCCACGAAAAATCTCTTGGGGACGATGGTGCGTGAGGTTCCGGACGCGTCGAGCGGGAAGACCTTGCCCGCCGAAACGCTCAGGGCGAGCACCGAGCGCGCGGGCAGGGGGATATAGGTGGCCGCCATCCCGCTGAGCTTGAGGAAGAAGAAGGGCTCGATCTGATCGCCGGGCGAGTTGAGCGACTGGACCAGCTCGACCTGGGTCATGAGCAGGAAGCCGCGGCGCGGTGAGATGGTGTTGTCGCGGAAGTCGAGGCGGACGATGGGGCGGATCGAGTGGAGATAGACGCGCCCTTCCTCGAAGCGCAGGCGCTCGCGGTCGATCCAGAGGATGTTCGCATCGTCGGCGGTATTGAGCCGGTGAACGATGACCTCTTCGAGCTCGTATTGGAGGGAGACCGAGAGCTTGGAGAACGCGGCCACGTCGGCGCCGAGGACCGCGGCCGTGCGCTGGAATGTGTAGGACGGCCTGAGCAGGTATTCGTGCACGAGGTTCGTGCGCAGCGCCACGTCGAGCGGCATGAGCCAGAAGGCGTGCGGATAGATGAGGCCGAGGTTCAGCTTGCGGCCAATGGCGTCGAGCCCATCCTGCGCGTCGCGCACGCCGGGCAGCGGGCTGAGCTTCAGGAAGTTCACCTTGCCCTGGATCTGGAGCTGGAGGGCCTGGCCAAAGAGGTTGATCTTGCCCATTTCGGCCGTGACGCGCGCGCCGTCCATCAGGGAGAAGCCCGCGCCCACGCTGAAGAACCAGGTCTTGCGCTCTTCGAGGCGGACGACGAGGTCCTTGACGGGTTCGGCGATGTCCGGGGCATCCAGTGCGACGCGCGCCGTCCGGAAAATGCCGAGCCGCACGAGCGTGCGCTGACTCTTCTGCAGGGCATCGGGCGTGATCAGCTCGCCTTCACGGAGGGCCAGGGCAGCGCGCACCACGTGCTCCGAGGTGCGCTCGTGCCCCTCGATCACGATGTGGCCCACCTTCACGCGCGGGCCAGGGTCGAGGCGGAAGTAGAGGTGCGCGCCGCGATCGCCATCGACGAGCTCGACGCTCTCTTCGACCGAGGCGAACAGGTAGCCCTTGGCATGGAGCGCACGTTCGAGGGCGCTCTTCGCCGCGCCCTGCAGGGCCGGGTTGAACGGCGCGCCCAGGCGCTGCGGCAGGACTTCCTCGAGCGCGTGTTTCGAGAGGCCCTCGGGGATCTCGGAGAGGTCGAGCTGCGTGACGCGCGTCTGGACGCCCTCGGTGACGACGAAGGACACGCGCGCCTCGCCCGGCAGCTCGACGTCGCGCTCGAGGGGCTGGAGCTCGACCTTGGCCTGGAGGAAGCCGTCGGCCTGGTAGCCTGCCTGGATGCGTCCGATGGCCTCCTGGTAGATCGGCTCGATGTAGAGTTGCTCGGGTGGGATGAAGGGGCGCGCCGTGCCGCGGTCGATCGTTGGGCCGCCGACGATGAAGGCGCCGTTCGGGCGCGGCGACTCTTCGCCTTGTGCGGCGGCCTCGCGCAGCAGGGCAAAGAGCTCCTGGCGCAGCCTGTCGGAGGAGAAGTGGTTGGCGCCGGTGAACGTGACGTGGCGCACGCGCAGAGGTAGGCCCTCGACGATGGTGAACAGGATGATGCCGCGCCGCTGCGCGCGCAGGAGTCGGAAGCTCGCGCTCGCGCGGGCATCGGCAAAGCCGACCCGGCGGTAGGCAGCCTCGATGCGCCGCGCCAGGGCGTCGAGGCCGGCAGGATCGAAGCGCTCATCGCCCGTGCTGTGGAACAGGCGTTCGAGCTCGCGGTCGGTGAAGGCCGTGTTCCCCTGGAAAGCGAACTCGTAGGGCAGGCCCGAGCTGACCGGGATGAGCAGGCGCGCGTTGCCCATTTCGTCGATGCGCACGT